>JAJBVT010000048.1:0-55225 GCA_020859685.1 Rikenellaceae bacterium | reverse complement strand
CCTTCCGCAGGTCACGCTGTTGTCGCCGTATTCTCCCTCGTAGATTAAAAAGCCCACTAATATCCGGGGTTTCCGCGGGAGCGAGAGCGACCTGCGGGAGCTGGCCGTACTGCTGAAAAGCAGGTGCGGGGTGGGCGGTACGGCCAAGGACGGGGAGATAATCGTTCAGGGGGACTTCCGCGACCGGGTCGTCGAAATATTGCAGAAGGAAGGTTATAAAGTAAAAAAGGCCGGAGGTTGAATATCCGACGTTATATCGTAGCGGCGCTCGTATGCGCCGGTTTCGCTCTCTGTTCGCCGGGTGCCTACTGCCAATATTACGATTGGGGGCAGGAACCCGCTTCGGTAAAATGGTGGCAGGTCGAAGCCGATAACGGTAAAATTGTCTTTCCGGACTATTACTCACGGCAGGCGCTGCGGCTAATGAACTATATGGACACCCTGCTGGGTCAGGTCGGATACGGGTTCCGCAAGCCGCCGATGAAGATGCCGCTGGTGCTGCACACGCAGAATTTCTCTCAGAACGGCATCGTTATCCTCGCTCCTTCGCGGATGGAATTCATAGTGGCCCCGCCTTCGTCGACGTTCGCAATGCCGTGGCACAAACAGTTGGCCGTTCACGAGTTCCGTCATGCGGTACAGTACGGGAACACCAACCGTAACTTCGTAAAAGTGCTTAGCTGGGTGCTCGGCCAGCAGGGTTCGCTGGTCGGAATCGGACAGCTTCCCAACTGGATGGTGGAAGGGGACGCGGTGCTGACCGAAACGGAGTTCGCCACGTTCGGGCGCGGGGTGCAACCCTCTTTCACGATAGATTACCGGGCTATCGCCGCCGAAGGCAGGAATTACCGGAGGGATAAATTCTTCAGCGGCTCTTACAAAGACCACCTGCCCGACCACTACACCGTCGGTTACCATATAGTACGGTTTGCTTACGATAAGTACGGTGAAAATATCTGGGATAAAGTATCGTGGTTCAATTCGCGCAATCCGTACATGATTTTTCCGACCCCGCGCGCCCTGCGCAAATTTTACGGTACCAGTTCTACCGAGCTATTCGACCAGACATGGGAACGTCTCACCGCACACTGGGCATCCCTTCCGGAGCAGGAGGATTCGCCTTATATTATCCCTACTCCTACCACTTCTTTTACCACCTACGAGACCCCCGTTACGGCCCGGGACGGTCGTATATATGCCCTTAAAACCGACCTCGACCGGACCACACGGCTGGTTGCCGTCGAGCCGGAGACCGGTACCGAGACGGTTCTGGCCCATACCGGGCAGGTCAATACGGGACTGGTGGCGATAGGGGGCAGGTTGTGGTGGACTGAGTACAGGCAAAGTACCTTCTGGGAACAGCGCATCAATTCACGGCTGTGCTATTACGATATACCCACCGGTAAAACGGGAACCGGCCCGGATAGCCGAAACTCCCGGACTCCTGGTAAGACAGTAACCGACCGATCTCTGCCCAATAGCCTGTTGCCTGCCGGTAATGCGGTTACCGGCCCGTCCAAACGCCACGCCCTGTTTCCCGCCGAGGCGAGGGACGGCAGTGCCCCGGCGTATGTAGAGTACCACCTCGAAGGTTATTACTCGGTCCATACCCCTTCGGAGGAGTACATACTGCCGGATACTATATCGATACACGGTCTCACGTATGACCGCACCGCGGACGCCTTCTTCATCATAGGGCTTAGCGATGCCGGAATGTGGATAGGCAGGGTCAATGAGATAAGCCTCGAAGGGGAAATCGAGCGCGAGCCGGAAATCGGTAAAACCACCGGACACCGTAGGCCGGTGTCGCTTCAGGAGCTGAAAACAACAGGAGTGACACTGATACATGGCCCTTCATACAGTTCGCTGTCCGGCCTGCGGGCCGAGGGGGGCAGGCTATATTACACCTCCATCGCATCCGGCAGGGACGAGGCCCATATGTTCGATCTGGCGGAAGGCCGTGAATACCGTCTGACAGCGTCTCGGTACGGCTCTTTCTCGCCCTCTCCCATGTCGGAAAGCGGCGATATTGCCGTTACGACCTATACCTCCCGGGGTTATATGCTTGCCGTGCAGGATGCGGGTAGTCTGCCGCCCGAGCCGGTGGCTCTGTCCCGGGTACCCGAAAACCTTTTCAACCCCCCGTCCATAGGGTGGGATGTAATGAATATCGACACGGTCACTCTCGGAAGCGACTCCCGTGGCCGTGAAGTAACGCGGTACCGCAAAGCGGCACGACAGTTCCGCTTCCATAGCTGGGCTCCTTTCTGGTTCGAGCCGGACCGGGTTTTGGAGGAGGACCGGCTCAACGTATATGTGGGCGCCACCGTAATGTCACAAAATCTGCTCAACTCGGCATTCTCTACGTTCGGCTATAAATACACCGATTCCGGTTCGCTGTTCACCGCCGGGCTTAAATTTTACGGCTGGGCACCGAAATTTGAAATAGACGCGGAGTACGGGACGATGGGTCAGTCGGTCATCCTGCTTTCCAACGATTTCAAGGCCCCCCGGCTGGATAACCATTATGTCCTCACGGGCCGGACCTACCTGCCCATTCTCCTCGGTTCCGGCTACCATATCAGGTGGCTGACCCCGGTCTTCGAAGTGGAACAGCAGAATATCAAATACTACAAATTCCGGGATAACGGCAGTTCATATACCGACGACGGCGTACAGAAATTCCGGTTCAGCCTATCCTATACCGATAATGTAAGGATGGCCCATAAGGATTTTCTCCCCCGGTTCGGGTACGCCCTTCGTATTTCGCAGACCTTTACCCCGTTGAATGAATATTTCGGAGGTATAACCAGCGCTTACGGGCGCATTTACCTACCGGGTATCCTGCCCCATAACAGCCTGATGGTTCGGGCCGCGGCGCAGAAGCAGACCACCTCTTTATACAATTTCCGGCAAAAGGATATCTTTCCGCGCGGAGCCGACTACTCCTATTCCCCCGACCGTTACGGGGCGTTCACGGTCGATTATCAAATTCCCCTTTGCTACCCGGACGGCGGGATAAATTCGGTACTCTATATCCGTAGGATAAGAGCGAACGTTTTCTACGACTTCGCCCGGTTCCGCCAGGTAGGAGGCACATGGGATATCGCCAATAAAAAGGTGATAATTGACCAGCGTCATTGGAAAAATATCAACTCCTACGGGTTGGACATTACGTTCGATATAGTACCGTTCCGCCTGCCGTCCAGCACCGACACGGCCGTAACCCTGTCGATTTATAAACCGAGCGACCATAAAAGACCCGTATTCAGTGCCGGACTCGTCCTGCCGTTGTAATACCCTGTCCCGGTCAGCCGCCGGGACGCTTTATATTATAGTATTTAATAATATTTAAATACTACCCTTACGGAAACAAATACAATGAAGGAATTTTGCAGGAGACTTGCCGAAAGCTCCCGTTTCGAGCTATTTATCGTATTTGTATTATCGCCAATTCGATCTTTGTCGGGGTAGAAACCTACGGACTCCACCCTTGGATACATGTAACCCAGACCGTAATCCTCAGTGTCTTAACATTTGAAATCATAGTCCGTTTTATCGCGGCCGACAGCGTAAAGAGCTTTTTTAAATCGGGTTGGAACCTGTTCGACCTGTTCCTCGTGCTGGTCATCTACATACCGGAATCCTTGTTCGAGAACTCTTCTTCGGTGATGGTGCTGAGGGTACTGAGGGTGTTCCGGGTCCTGCGGCTGCTCAGGACTGCGGGCGAGATAAAACAGATAATATCCGTCCTTATAAAGTCGTTCGGTGCGCTGTTTTATAACGGGCTTTTCTTCTTTATCTTCAAACACCTTTTTGCAATTATGGGCGTGTCGCTATTCCGGCTGCCCGATCCGGCCACCATCTCGGGCGACGAACTTGTCCGGTAAGAATTGTTGATGGAAGAGGCTCACCACTCACCCGAAGTTTCACCCGACCCGTACGGGACGCTCGGCGAGGCGATGTTCACCCTCTTCCGCGCCCTTACCGGCGAGGATTGGACCGATTTACGCTATAATCTGGTTCGGGCTTCGCAGCTCGGCCTGGTCAATGTATCGACGTTGACCATTACGGCCTTCCATGTGGTCTGGTTTATCCTCTCGGCATTCCTGCTCCTGAACCTTGTAGTCGGTGTCATAGTAAATAATTACCAGATTATTATGGAGCAGACTAAACAGAAGGAGCAGCACGAAGGCAGGTACAATCCCGTTATTCCCGATAAGGAGTAGGGAAGCGGAATGGAACAACATCACTGGCGTATCCGTGGTTGTAACTGAAACAGAATTCCACCCCGGCCATTATAAGACCAAATCCTTAAATACAGGTTTCGGATAAACGGCTAAATTTTATATATTTGAACAGATACGGTCCCCCGGTACTGTCAATTTATTCCGGGATAGAAATTGGTACTTTCTTGGTTCTGGTATTATTGAAATAAATTTAAACTACATACACCGCCTATGAAAACACAGATTTTAATAGCCGCAATGCTATGCATGATATGTACAACCGTGGTATCGGTATCCGCTGAACAGGCTCATAATACCGTCACGGAACAGCAGGAACCGGAGACGGTGGAGTTGTCGTCCGAACCGTTGTTCCGCTACTGGAAAAAGGACGGGGTCGAGGAGTTCAAGCAGTGGTTCGCCCGTCAGTTGACAACTATTCCGTCGTATGCTCAAGGGAGCGGTACGGTAGGTGAAATGGTGGTGTCCTTTATTGTGGACACAGAAGGAAAGGTTATCGATATCGAGGTCAACAGTTCGACCCACCCGCAGCGCAACGGCGATATAAAGGAGATTATAGCGGGTTCGCCGGTCTGGAAAGCTCCGGCTTACGATGCGGCAATGAACCCGGTTCCGTTCAAGGTGGTCATGCCCGTGAGGTTCCAGCTGGGTTCGTTGTAGTATGTGGTTTATTTCCGGCAGGAAGGTCCGATTTGGTATAATATCCACATCCCGTATTACCTCGACTATACGGGTAAATTGTCGGCCCTATTACTGTTACGATGCAATCCGGTAATATATTTGTACTTTTACGGCACAAACAAATAACCGTACCAGATGGCGACTTCCCTGTTCGGCGACGTAATATTCGGGCCTGTGCGCAGCCGCAGGCTGGGTCTCTCGCTCGGGGTCAACCTGCTGCCGACGGACAGTAAGCTCTGCAATTTCAACTGTATATACTGTGAGTGCGGCTGGAATCCCGAAGGTGCCCGGCCCCGTTTTAACGATCGGGAGACGGTACGCACATTGCTGGGTGAAAAATTGGCTGAGATGGCGGCCGCGGGTACGCCGCCCGACGTAATAACTTTCGCCGGCAACGGCGAGCCGACCATCCATCCCGAATTTGCGGCAATTATCGACGATACTATCGCCCTGCGGGACCGGCTCTGTCCCTCGGCCGGAATATCGGTCCTTACCAACGGAACCATGATATGCCGTGACAGCGTGCGCGACGCCCTACTGAAGGTGGACAATAATATCGTAAAACTCGACTCGGCGTTCGACGATACGGTGCGGCTGATAGACAACCCGCAGGGCAGATACAGCGTGGCGCGGACAGTGGAGTGCATGAAAGCGTTCGTCGGGAAGGTAATTATCCAGACCATGTTCCTGCGCGGGATATATGACGGGCAGGTTGTGGACAATTCCACGGACAGGGAGGTCGGTGCATGGCTCGAGGCGGTACGGGAAATAGGCCCGTCAAAGGTTATGGTCTACACCATCGACCGCGACACCCCGGCCGAAGGATTGGAAAAGGTTACGGTTGCCGAACTCGAAGTTATAGCCGGTCGAGTCCGGGCGCTGGGAATAGAATGCTCCGTTGCAGGGTAAGCCGGTATTATGAATGGACTTAAAATCATATTGGTAGTTTCGTTATTGTTAAACATTTTGTTGGCGACCCGTATTATAACGCAGTGGTCCGGTCGTAGCATTTACAATGGGAGGCCCGACCTTGAAGGGATGCTGCATGAAGGTTATGAACAGGATTACATATCCTACGTCGGGGAGTACATGGACAGTAGGGGTAAGGACCCGTTGGACGGTTTGCGCGCGGAGGACCTCGAATTTATAGATAGGGTTGTGGACCTTTTCGACAGGTATGTGCTCTCCTCGGTAACGGGGACAGCGTTAACGGTTCCCGAGGCGTACCGAGCCATGTTCGATGAGTACCGCTTCGAGGAAGGGCAGGTGTTCCCTGGTTTGGGATGGGAACAGACGGAAGGTCTTACATACGATATCATATCGGGGCGTCTGAGAACAGGTTTCCTTCACCCGGTTTATTCATGTATGGAGGACAACCTTGCCGGGTGGAACTTTTGGTACAGACCCCTGTTTTATGCCTTTATGGAGAAGGCTGGCCGGGAAAACCCCTTTTGGTTCGATTGTGCCGATTCCTACGCCTCCGGCGGTGCCCCAGCACCTACTAATACGGCTTCGGTAATAAATTCGCCCGGGCTGGTAAACTTCAGCCAAAGGGCCCAGCGGTTTCTGGTGGCGATGATGTTTATCGAGGACGGGACATTCGCGGCCGACTACATAATCAGAAAAGATCTGCAACATAATATAGACTTTCTGGAAGAAGCCCGGTGGTATTCGGGGGAATATAACTGAAACATAAAAAATAGATGGTAACTACTGAACTTATAAAAGAGCTTATGAGGCGACAGGATTCGCTGAGGAGGCATCTTTGACATCGACGGAAAAACGATAGAGCTCGAGAATGAGCAGGAAAAGACTCAGGCGCCCGATTTTTGGGACGACCCCTCGGTTGCGGAACAACAGCTGCGAAAAGTCGCTTCCATAAAGAGTTGGCTGGACGACTACCGCGAGGTGGAGTCTCTGGCAGACGACCTGCAATTAATGCCCGATTTCGTGAAGGAGGGCCTTTCGACCGAACAGGAGCTGGAGGAACTTTATGCCCTCGCCCTCTCTAAGGTCAATGCGCTCGAGATGCGCAATATGCTGCGCGGTAGCGAGGACCGGTTAGGAGCCATAATGGATATCAATTCCGGTGCGGGCGGTACCGAGAGTCTCGACTGGGCCGCCATGCTCCTGCGGATGTATACCCGCTGGGGCGAAGAGAACGGTTACAAGGTAAAGGTTCTCGACATACACGACGGGGACGAGGTGGGGATAAAATCGGCCACGATAGAGTTCGAGGGCGAATATGCCTACGGCTATCTCAAGAGCGAGAACGGTATCCACCGTCTGGTTCGCCTGTCGCCGTTCAATGCCAACAACAAGCGGCAGACCACATTCGCGTCGGTATTCGTATCGCCCGCAGTGGACGACACGATAGAGATAACGGTCAATCCGGCCGATATAGAGTGGGACACATACCGGAGCAGCGGCGCCGGGGGGCAGAACGTCAATAAGGTGGAGACGGGGGTGCGCCTGCGGTACAGCTCGAAAGACCCGGAAACTGGTGAACTGGTAGAGTTTCTTATCGAGAATACCGAGACCCGTTCGCAGTTGATGAACCGCGAGAACGCCATGCGGATACTCAAAAGCAAGCTATACCAGCGGGAACTCGAAAAACGGCGTATTCTCCAGAACCAGTTGGAGGGGCAGAAAAAGAAAATCGAATGGGGTTCCCAGATTCGCAGTTATACCCTACATCCATATAAGCTGGTGAAGGACCACCGTACAGGGTTCGAAAGTTCGGATACCGGGGCCGTGCTCGACGGCGACCTCGACGGATTTATCAAAGCATATCTGATGGAGTTCGGAAGCGAAGAATAATCATATACATGTTTACACTAAGATGAAAAGTACGTCTGCAAAGCAGACGTGCGGCCCGCCGGGGGCGGGATGGGGGCCGGTAAAAAAAGTAGTGCAAAAATGTAAATAGTTACCTGATTAATATCGTTGGCAGGGCAGTGAAGTATTACCGACGTCGGTGACCCGGAGTGATGAACGGGCCCAGAATACCATGCGGGAAACTCAATCGTCCCCGTCGGTCGAAGGGCCGGGATGGTTCAGTCTGGCCACCGTCACGGCTTCCACGAGGCGGTCGCAATCGCGGCAGGAAATAAGGTAGCTCTGTTCGTAGATATCTTCGATAAGGACCAGATTGCGGCGTTCGGTGGCGTAAACCTTCACGAAATCCCACTGGCGGAAATCGAGATAGTATCCGTAATAACCGAAGAATCCGTAACTGCCCAGAAGGCACAGGAACCGGCTCCTGTATCCGTCCGGTTCGATTTTCCGTATATCCACCACGTCTCGCACGTCGATGCGGGTCATTTCCACCACACAGTGTATTTCGAGATAGTCGTCGTCGACTTTGACGTACCGGGGTATCGAAAGTATATACAGGGCCAGTATTGCGGCGCCGAATGCAAGTACCCATGCCCGCATATAGCTGTTTTCCATCCCGAAAACGAGGTATAACAGGACGCCTGTAATTATGACGATATATGCCGCGGTCAGCCATTTGCACCGCTTGTCTCTTTTATATCCGAATCTCGCTTCCATCCGGTCAGTGCTTTAATGCGGTTCCTCCCTGAGGAGCGCCCGGGCGACGGCAAGGTCCTCCGGGTAGGTTATCTTAATATTTCCCGGCGACCCCTCGCAAAGTGTGACCTTATGCCCGTAGGCTTCGACCACCGACGCGTCGTCCGTGAACCGGGTCTCGTATGGCTGCCGGTAGGCGGCCGTGAGCAGTTCGTACCTGAATCCCTGCGGGGTCTGTACCGCGCGTAGTACGGTCCGGTCGAACGGCGCCGAACTGCCGTCCGCAGCCACGGACCTGAACGAATCCACGGGAAGGGTGACGGGTATGCTTGCCCCGGAAACCGCCGCCCCTCCGACCACCCGCATTATGACTTCATGCGGCACCAGAGGCCTTACGGCATCGTGTATCAGGACTATGTCGCACGGGTGCATTACCTCGAGCGAGTTGCGTACGGTATGGAACCGGGTCTCACCACCCCGGCAGAGGGTGTACCTACCGCACAACCCGTACAGTCCGGCCATATCGTTCCACTCCCCGTGCAAACCTTCCGGCAGGGCGATATATATTTCGGCATCGGGAAGCACCTCGAGAAACCTGTCGACCGACCGCACGATAACGGGCCGGCCCCCGAGGGGCAGGAACTGTTTCGGAACACCGGCACCCATACGGGTCCCGCTGCCGCCCGCAACTATCAGTACGGCTGTTTTCATCCTCGGTCCGGGTAGGTTTTATGCGGCAAATCGGCGTTTTTTAACTGTTTCGCGACTTCAGATATAGCCCTACGAGCCTGTCGACGGTCTTTTCCAAAGGCGAATATTCAAAGTTAATGTAATTTTTTATTTCGGTGCCGTCGTAGAAGTGGCGGCCGTACAATATTGAGACCAGTTCCGGGGTGAGGAGCCTTTGCCGTCCGGTCATCCGGCAGTAGAGCCGTTCGGTTTCAGATGCCGCGAGGGCTACGGGTTTCGGTAGGGCAACTCTCGGTTTTTTCTTCCCCGCGGCCCGGCACCCTTCGGCGATAAGCCGCCGGTAAGTGGCATTGCAGGAGGAAATCACGAATCTCCGGCCCACGGCTTCCCGGCATGCGGGAAGAAGGGCAATCGCCCGCCCCGCATCGCGGGCATCGACCCAGCCCGTGATTCCGTGGGTGTAGACCGGTAAGCCCCGGGCTATGGCGGGTATGATGGCCGTACTGCCGCTCTTGGTGCCGCCGTGTCCGAGAATGGTCACTGGATTCAGGGTTATTGTTTGCAACCCTTCCCTTGCCGACTTCTTTATCTCGAGTTCTGACAGGTACTTGCTCTCGGCATAGGGAGAGGCATTCGGTTCGTATCCCGGTTCGGAGCGGGAATCTATCCTCCCCTCCGGCGACGGCCGGAGGGCCGCCACGGAGCTTATATGTACCAGCAATCGGCAACCCGCCCTCAGCGCCGCCCGGGAGACGGTGCGGGCAATCCCGACATTGGTCGCAATCATATCCTCGCGCCCGGTTCCCCCGATAGCCACCATTGCTGCGCAGTTGATTACCGTATCCGCACCCCGGCAAACCTCGGTAACCGCGTTCTCGTCTGCCGGGTGGAAACCCGCTATATCGAGGGTTCCTGGGTCGTATGGATATCCTTCCGCATCCCAGATATACCGTATCTTGTCGAGGCTGCCGAGCGACCTTACCAGCAGGGTTATATCCGTATAACCGGCCGTGAGAAGTTCGCCGACGAGGTATGAACCTAACATACCGCTGGCTCCGGTCACCACTATTCGCTGGCCGCCGGGATGTGCCGTGCAGGAATCGCCGTTTCCCGGTCTCTCCGCCGTGTAATCTTTGCCGATAATGATGGGGGCCGGTTCCATAAGTCGCGGTTTAAAATTGAGGAATATTCAGACGGCCGAGCTAAACCTGCCGGGGATTGTCCTCCGGCATTCCGGTCGCTCCCTCTGTCCTGTTTACCGTATGCCGAATTCCGCTGTAATCGGGTTACCGCTACTCAGCCTGCGGGTAAGCACTCCATGCAATTTTTTTGCCGAACCCGAGGGTGTTGTCCGTCAGCTTCATGCTGTCTGGACGGAGTATCCAGAGACGGAGTTCCGCGACCGCCGCGTAGGGGAACCGGCGCAGGTATGCGGTGCGCGCTTCCACATCACCCGGGTCCCTTTCGACCGTACCGGTTATCTGAAGGCCCTGGACCTTGCCGACAGTGCGTGTTTCGAGGACTACGGATGCCGCGACCCGTGGGTTCACCGCCATCTCCCGGACATGACGTGTATGGTCGTCGGATGTGAAGACTAAGGCATTCTCTTCCCGTAGGTAGGCGTAGAACAAATTTGAGCACCATAATCCGTCGTCCGACGAGGTAGCCAGAGTAAGCACATGGTGCTTACGGATAAACTGCGTTATCCGGTCGGGCGGGAGGGGGCTGTTATCAATCTCCATCGGTACCGTTTTCCGTTTTTGTCGTGTCGGCCGGTACCGGAGCCACGGGCGGAAGCTCGGGCCGCAGGGAGTCGGGGATTTCTCCCGGTATATTGCCCAGATCGCGTATCACCAGGCTGTCGGGCAGCCCTCCGCGCAGTTCGGCAACAATCCGGTCTCGGACCAGCATAAACCGGGCGATGCTGGAGTCGGCTATCGGCTCGGCCGGTTCCGAGGTCATCCGCAGCGGGTCGACCGCCTTACCGTCCTGCCACACTCGGTAGTCGAGGTGCGGTCCGGTTGCTGTTCCGGTCATGCCCACGTATCCGATAAGGTCGCCCTGGCTTACCCGTTTACCCACGGCGATACCGGGTGCGAAACCGCGCAGGTGGAGATAGCCCGTCTCGAGACGTGAATTGTGCTTTATTCTGAGGGTATTACCGCCGCCTTTGCTGTCCCAGCCTTTGAACGATACGGTGCCGTCTGCTACGGCATGGACGGGAGTTCCCGACGGAGCGGCATAATCCACACCGTGGTGCGGCCGCACCACCCGGTGTACCGGGTGCAGGCGTGCGTTGGAAAATTTGGACGATATACGGCTGTACTTCAGCGGAGCCTTAAGCATCGCTTTACGGAGGCTGTTACCCACCTCGTCCCAATAAGTCACCTTATCGCCCTGCTCGAACGGGATGGCATAATAATCCTTTCCTCCGTGGGTGAACACTGCGCCCCATATCCGGCCTATCCCGGCACTGGTCGAGTCCACATACCGCTCGTCGTAGATAACCGTAAAACGGTCCTCTTTCTGCAGCCCGAAAAAGTCGATGGTCCATTGGTAAACCTCCTCGAGTTCCATCGCCAGGGATGCGGGCATTCCCGCTCCCACCACGGCATTCCAGAGTGACGAATTTATCTGCGCCGTACCACGCCTCCTCTCTATTGCGACGTCCTTCTTTTCGCGGTGCACCGCCACCGAATCGCCGTCGAAAGATATCACGAGATAGTCGGTAAGATTGTGCTCATAAACGAAATGGACCAGCCTGGGAATTGAATCCTGCGACAGGAATACCGTATAATCGTTCCCGGCGCGGATATTGCGCAGGCTGAAGACGCTGTCGGCGGTCCGGGCCGTGCAGTCGACCATCGCCGGGGTTATTCCGTAACGGGCGAAAATTGCCGAGAGGGTCTCCCCCGGGCGGATAACGCCTTCGTCGAGTGTGAGGTCCGTATAGTCTATTCCGTAGAGCAGTTCGGCCGTTTCCTGAATTTCTTCTCCGAGGATGTCGTCGCTCTCATCTCCCCTCCTAAGTCCCCACCATAGCAGAACCCCTGCGAGAACCACCCCCAGAGCCACTGCCATTAACAAAATTCCTCTTTTTTTATACATGACGATAAAGTTAGGGAAAAATCGCGGGCCTGTGGAAAAACGGTAAATGAAAAATTCGTACATTTGTAACAATTGGAAAATAAAAAACTCAAAAATGCCTAAGGTCCATGACAAGGTAAAGGCATCAGTAAAACCCGATTGGCTTAAAATAAGGATACGCTCCGGCGAGGAGTTCGCCCATACTGCCGGAATCGTAAGGGAGCACGGTCTCCATACGATTTGCAGCAGCGGAATGTGTCCCAACAAGGCGGAATGCTGGGGCAGGAAGACTGCCACTTTCATGATTCTGGGGGACGTATGTACCAGAGGATGCAGGTTTTGCGCTACCAAAACAGGGGTTACCATGCCGGTCGATAACGACGAGCCGGACAGGGTCGCACGCTCCATCGCCCTGATGGGCCTGCGCCATGCGGTTATTACCTCCGTCACCCGGGACGACCTGTCCGACGGCGGCGCCTCCCTATGGGCCGCGACCGTAAAGGCCGTAAGAGAGGCGAATCCCGAAACCACCATCGAACTTTTGATACCCGATATGGAGGGTAAGGCGGAGCTGCTGGATATAATCCTTGCGGCATCGCCCGATATTACGGGCCATAATATAGAGACCGTCGAGAGGCTGACTCCCGAGGTCCGCAGCCGTGCGGATTACCGCAGAAGCCTGTCGGTGATAGCACATATCGCAGCCCGGGGCCATACCGCCAAGAGCGGAATCATGGTGGGTATGGGTGAAACGGGGAGCGAGGTTCTGCGAACGCTCGACGATCTTCGCGAAGCGGGCTGCGAGGTGGTGACCATAGGGCAATACCTGCGTCCCACCGTGCGACACTGGCCCGTTGCGGAATATGTCGCACCGGAAATTTTCGCGTATTATAAGCGGGAAGCTTATGCGAGGGGTTTCTCGTATGTGGCGAGTGCTCCGCTGGTAAGGTCATCGTACCTCGCCGAGGAGGCGCTGGTAAGTTGCAGGGACAGAAGTAAAGGAGTACAGTAGTGGATATGGCCGTGCGGGTGGAGTACAGGGACCTGGGGGTCGTAGAATACGGGCAGTGCTGGGATTACCAGACGCGGATTTTCTCTTCGCTTGTCGGGCGTAAGACCCCGTCGGGCGGGTTGGCAACGGCTGAAAACAAGGAATTTAACGGCAAGAGTGCCGGAAACGATAATAACCCGGCGGAAGCCGGGCCGGTTCTTATACTTTGCGAACACCCGCACGTATATACGCTCGGGCGGAGCGGTAAGCAGGAGAACCTGCTTATGGACGAGGAGTTCCTGCACGGAATCGGGGCGGAGTTCGTAAGGATAGACCGCGGTGGAGATATCACCTACCACGGCCCCGGCCAGTTGGTGGGCTACCCGATACTGGATATCGAAGCGCTCGGGCTGGGGCTGAAAGAGTATATACATCTGCTCGAAGAGGCGATTATCCGCACCGTGGGCCGCTACGGCATCACGGCGGGAAGGAGCGCGGGAGCCACGGGCGTGTGGCTGGAGCCGGAAGGGCAGAAAGGTTTGCGCAAGATTGCGGCCATAGGCGTCCGCAGTTCGAGGTTTGTGGTGATGCACGGCTTCGCGCTCAACGTCTCGACCGATATGCGCTACTTCGGGTATATCAACCCCTGCGGGTTCACCGACAGGGGCGTTACCTCGCTTAGCGGGGAGCTCGGCAGGGAGGTGGCGACGGACGAGGTGAAGGAGGTTTTCAAAGAGGAATTTGTCGGCCTGTTCGGCGTTGAGTTGGCAGGAGCGGCAGATTAGTCGCCGTCGGTTAGTGGGCAGTGGCTCGGATATAAATTAAAAGGGTTAGTTCCCCGGTTTCTGGGGATTAGAACGGTATGATGAACGTTTTAAGAACATACCAGTGGCACGTGGACCGTGCGGCGGAAGCCGCGGCGGCGACGCCGTGTTACCGTAAAGGCGACCGTACGGCCGTCCTTACCGCCCTTTCCCAATTCGTAAGAAATATCAATAATATAAAAACGAATAGTTATGCCTATTGCAAAGAAATGGGTTCTGAAAGCCCAGGGCGATGCAGGCACGGTGGCCACCCTGGCCTCCGGTCTGGATATCCCCCCGGTGCTCGCGAACCTGCTCGTACAGCGTGGCATAGGGACGGTGGAGGAGGCCGAAAGGTTTTTCAACCCGAGGTTAGAGGACCTTCACGACCCGTTCCTGATGAAGGATATGGACAAGGCTGTCGAGCGCGTACGCAAGGCCCTCACCTCGGGGGAGAAGGTTATGGTCTACGGCGACTATGACGTCGACGGGACCACGGCCGTAGCGCTGTTTTACAGCTTCCTGCGCCAGCAGGGCCACGAAAGACTGATGTTCTACATTCCCGACCGTTACACCGAAGGATACGGCGTGTCGGTCAAAGGGATAGATTATGCTGCAAGGAAGGGGGTTACCCTTATTGTCACGCTCGACTGCGGAATCAAGGCGACCGAGAAGGTCGAATACGCCCGCAGCAAGGGTATAGACGTGATAATCTGCGACCACCACCTGCCGGGGGATAAGATTCCCGACGCGGTGGCGGTGCTGGACGCCAAGAGGGAGGACTGCAACTACCCGTTCACCGAACTGTCCGGCTGTGGGGTAGGGTTCAAGCTCGTACAGGCTTACAGCCAGAAGTACGGGGTTCCGTTCTCCGATATAGAGCGCTTGCTGGACCTTACCGCGGTAAGCATAGCTTCCGATATTGTGCCGTTGGTGGGGGAGAACCGGATACTGGCCTACTACGGCCTGAAACGGCTGAACGAGAAGCCCAACAAGGGGTTGCACTCGATAATAAAGATTTGCGGACTGGAAAACCAGAACATTACGATAGACGATATCGTGTTCAAAATCGGTCCGCGAATCAATGCGGCGGGCCGGATGGCCGTGGATAAGGACGACGATTACGCCCCGCCTTCGGGAGGGCATTCGGCGGTAAACCTTATGGTCGAGAGGGATGCCGGTGCGGCCGAGGAGTTCGGGAATATTATAGACGACTTCAACTCCGACCGGAAGAATATCGACCGTTCGGTAACGTTGGAAGCCCACAGGTACGTGGAATCCCACCCGGAGATTAAGAACGCGAAGAGTACCGTGGTCTATAATCCCAAGTGGATGAAAGGTATAGTGGGGATTGTGGCGTCGAGGCTCATTGAAACGTATTACAAACCGACCGTGGTGCTAACCATGAGCAACGGGCTGGTGACCGGTTCCGCCCGAAGCGTCCCCGGCTTCGACCTATATCAGGCCATCGAGTCGTGCTCGGACCTGCTGGAGAACTTCGGGGGCCATATGTACGCCGCAGGGCTGACCATGAAACCGGAGCGGATAAAGGAGTTCACCCGCAGGTTCAACGCCTATGTGGACGAGCACATCGACGACGAAATGCTCGTACCGCAGGTGGAGATCGACTGCAATATCTTGCTGAGCGATATCACACCCCGGTTCCGCGAGCACCTGACACGTTTCCAGCCGTTCGGGCCGGGTAACACCGCGCCGGTATTTATGTCGAAGGGGGTAAGCAACCCCGGCGACGCAAAGTTGGTAGGCGCGGAACTCGAACATCTGAGGATGGAGCTGATACAGAAGGAGAAACCCTATACTTCGCTCTCCTGTATCGCCTTCCAGCAGCCGACCCACTACGAGTATATCAGGAGCGGGCGGCCGGTGGACGTCTGTTACACCGTGGTCGAGAACCATTACCGGGGCACGGTAACGCCCCAGTTGAGAATTAAGGATATTAAAGTCAATTACAACCCGTGAATCGATGCTCTCCGGGAGGCATACATACCGCAGCCGTACGTCCGTAACCGCCGACAGGCGGTTACGGGAGGGCTGTATTACATCCCGGAACCTATATATACCCAAGCCACTTTGTGGAGCTGTGACGCCCCTCGCGGGCCTACCGGCAAAATATTATATTTATTAACCCCTATTTATCAAGTCTTATGTCTATCAAAATCACAACATCGGTAAAGGCGCAATTGGAATGAGCCTCTCCTCCGGGGTCCGGTAACGGTAGTTTCGCGGACTTTTAGCAGCATTTTTCCGCCTTATCGCGGCATGATTGCTGCTGCTTTGTACAATAGTGAATATTGTCCAGAATTGTACCGGTATGTCCTTACCGGTAGGCTCCATAATTATGTTATGGCCCGTTACGGGTCTGGCCTGTCATCTTCGGGAACTTTTGAGCGTACAGTGTTCAAAAATCCCGAATGGCTACAGATTCCCTTCCTAATTTGATAGTACGGAGGGGTGAGGAGTGTCTGGCAAACATTTATCAAAACACGGAGGAAAGTTTATGAAAAGAGTGATATTGATTTGTGCCGTGGCCATATGGGCTGTGGCATGCAGCAAGAGTGAAGATTTCGGAGTACAGGTTTCTAACGACACACTGGATGCATTCAACGATCGGTTCCCCGGTGCCAAGAGCGTTTCGTGGGATAAACGGGGCGTATATAAAGTGGCCCTGTTCAGTTACGGCGGCGATAAACTCACCGCATGGTACACACAGGACGGAGTATGGTGCATGACCGAGAGGACTCTCCCGGAGGGCGGTATACCCCGGCAGGTGGTAAATTCTTTCCAGTTGGACGAGGGTCGTACCGGTAAATCGGTTCTCCGGGTCGACCACCTGACGCGGGACGGCATCGAAGATATATATGTAATGGTGACCGGCAGTGATGGTGATATGACGGAATATTACTATTCCGAGGACGGTATACAGGTTAAGACCGTTGCCGGAGAGGAGCGTATTTATGACGATTACCGTAACGAAATAGTTCCCGCCATACCGTCACAGGTGCTGACCAAGGTAGCGGAGCAGTACCCCAATGCCCGCGTAATGGAGGTGGACGTAATATTCCCCGGTATAATATACGTAGAGATAATCGACAACCTGATGCTCAAGACGATGGAATTCAGCCTGACCGGGGCATGGTCCGTAACCACCTGGGTGGTGTCGGAACAGTTCGTCAAAACTCAGGCGTCGGACGTATACGACGCATTCCTGGAGTTGGGTTACAACGGCAATACCGCAGTAACTTCCGTAATGTGCTGTGAAACGCCTACGAGCCTATATTATTGGTTTAAACTCGATAATAACGGGATGCGGACCAACGTGAAAATTTCATCGGATGCACAGAACATAGTCGTGGATTAATAAACGTCACGGAACCGTCCCGTGGGCCTTGGTTTGAGGGGGGAGGGGTAAAGAGAGCCGCTTCCCTCTTTTTTGCGGTGGATAAATTATTAACGATTCCGGGTGCGGTCAACGCCCGGGTAAAACGAAGGGTGGGTTATATGACTCTACTTCCAGTTCTCCGGAAAGGGCGTCCCGTCGGCGGAGGTGTGTTCCCGCAGGGAGTGTTCCCGCGACTGGATAACCATAAAGACCAGTTCCCGGTCGGAATCGTTTGCGATACCGCGCATACCCTGCGGTGAGATCCTTACGAAACTACCCTCCCGTACGGGAAAACGTCGCCGTCGACCTGCATCTTTCCCTGCCCGCGCAGGACGATATAGGTCTCCTCATTGTGGTTATGGGTATGGAAATAGGGTACTTCCTCACCTGCCGCGAGGCTTTGAACCGAAATCTCGGTGCCGGTCGAGCCTGTAAGCTCCTTGAGGAAAACCTTCCGGAGTTCGGCACCGGTTCGCCGGTGAATCATCCTGTATTCCGATATCGAGTCGAATCCGCCGAGGTCTACTGCGGTGTGGTTATCGCCCACGGATATGGTTTCCGGTTTTTTCATTTCCAATACTTAATGATTCCGGCCCTCCGGCCCGTGACGTATTACCGGGGTGACCGTGACAATCGGTTGTCGGATACCTATTCTCCGTCGCTTCCGAAATATTCCCGGAGGCATTTACGGAAATAGGCGAGAGTTTCCGGCATGGGCTTATACGATTTACCGCCGGATGCGTTCTTATGGCCGCCGCCGCCGAAATATAGCTTGGCGAACCGGCTGACATCCACATCCTCCCGCGAGCGCAGGGATATGCGGATAAAATTACGGGTCTCAATAAATATCACCGACATGTGCAGGTCCCGCACCGTGAGAGGGTAATTCACAAAACCCTCGCTGTCGCCCTGCTGGAAATTGAACCTGCGCAGTTCCGACTCCTTCAGTATAATGTATGCTATCCCGGTACCGTTTACGCGCAGGGTCTCCATTTTGTTGAGGGCATACCCGAGCAGTTTAACTCTGTCGACCGTAAAACTGTTATAGACAAGCGAGTGGATACGCGGGATATCGAGACCCCGCCGGACCAGCGAAGCCACCGTTTCGAACAGTTCCGCCGACAGGTTGCTGAAGGAGAAATTACCGGTGTCGGTCATCATCCCCACGAAGAGGTTTTCGCCCATCTCTTTGTCGATTGCCTTCTGGCCGTCGAGTGCGGAAATAAGTTGGTAAACCAGAAAGCTGGTCGACGAGTATTCGGGCGATGTGAAATATATATCGTATCCATCGGGTGGGTCCAGATGGTGGTCGATAAGGACTACCCGGGCTTCGGTATTGGCCTGAATTGTCTCACCGAGTCCTTCGAGCCTGTCGATACAATTGAAGTCGAGGCAAAAAATAACCCGGGACGAAGCGATAAAGGCGGCCGTTTCCCCCTTTTTGTCGTCTTTGTAAATCCGGAGGGTGGCTATGCCCGGCATCCATTCGAGAAAATAGGGGAATCGGTTGGGCACCACGCATTCCACCGTGTGGCCGTGCGACCGCAGGAAACTTGCCCAAGCCAGCGACGACCCTATTGCGTCCCCGTCGGGATTGGTATGCGAGACCACCGTTATCCGGCACGGCTCCCCGTAAACGATCTCCTTTAGCTGCGATAAATTATCTGAATCCAGTTCCATTCCGTATAGAAATAATCCATTAAGATACTGATTTTATCCGGGAGGATGCAAATAAACTGCCTGATAAGTAATTGGAAAGCCGGGCGGGGGCGCGTACCGTGACCGGAGGTAATGCCGGACCGTTGGCATGGTTGTCCCACCGGAAGCAGTGTAACGCCCACTCAAGCACGGCCCGCGTGCGAGAAAAATCCGTGGGTTAGACGCTACCAGTATCGGTTCAGAACCTGTACCCGAACCCGAATCCCAATCCGGCTTCCTGCCACTCCAGTTCGACGGTACTGTATTTAACGTCCATCATAACGAACCACCTGTCGGTAATATCGTAACCCAGCCCTATCCCGAAATTGGCGCCGTAACCCCATTCCGTAGGCGAAGTATAACCGTAAGCTGAGTATTTATAGCTCGCCATTTTGAACCCTACGATGGGATAGATATTGAATCTGGCGCCGAGGTAGAATTTATAATGCAGGTCGAGGTTCAGGTCCCATACGTTGGCGTTGTCGGGAAATAAGATATTGAACGACGGCTCCACATAAAGCCTGCGGACCACCTCGTAACCGTACTTAAACCTGATTCCGGGCTGGGCCTCGAGACCAGACGGTATCGCCATTTCGATCCCCAGATGGAGATTCCCGCCCACATACCCGCGCCCCTTCTGCCCGTAGGAGGCGGTAGATACAATAACAAAAAGCAGAAGGATGAGACATTTTTTCATCTTTTAGATTGGGTTAGGTTTGCATAGGGTCCAAAAAATCCCGTCAGCACGACGGGATAAATGTATATATAATATTCCGGTAAAACAATGAATATCAATAGTATTTCATGTCCTTGCCGACAATGGCGGAGATAATGTTGTTGGCTGCGGAACTCGCACCTATCCTGAACAGTTCCGGGCATAGCCAATCCTGCCCGAGGATATTTTGGACGATGGTGTAATAGAGCGCGGCATCTTCCGGTGTCTTAACCCCTCCCGCAGCTTTGAAACCTACCTTACGGCCGGTCTTGCAGTGGTAGTCCCGGATTGCGGTGCACATCGTCGCCGCGGCTTCAGGGGTCGCCGCTACTGGTATCTTCCCGGTCGAGGTCTTTACGAAATCCGCCCCGGCCAGCATCGACAGTATCGAAGCACGGTAAATGAGTTCCGGTGTCTGTAACGCCCCGGATTCTATTATAACCTTAAATACCGTATCCTCCCCGGCTTCTCTGCGCAGTATCTCCACCTCGTTGGCAAGCTCTTCGTACTCGCCCTCCAGCATATGACCGACGTTAATTACTATATCTATCTCGTCCGCACCGCTCTCTACGGCCATAGCCGTCTCGAGCATCTTGACCTCGAGAAAAGTCTGCGACGAGGGGAATCCCCCTGCAACACTGGTAATCCTGATGCCCGAATCCCCGGCCGCGAGACCTACCGTCTCCACGAAATTGGGATAGACACATATCGAAGCGACGTTTGGGATGTCCGGAAACCTGTCGTTGAAGGCTACCGTCTTTTCTGTAAACTTCCTTATCTGCCGCTGGTTATCGGTGGTATTGAGCGAAGTAAGGTCGATACAGCTATAACATAATTTATAGACCTCCGCGTTACAATTCGCACTCGTGCCCGCTGCGGCTTCGGATACTGCTTTCTCTATCTCCTGCGACGCCGGAACGGCGGTATATTCATTTAAATTCGAAGTATATTCCATGGTAATCTTTTTAAATTCCGCCCGAACAGAACGAAAGGCGCAAGTTAATAATTTTAAACGAAAACCGGGAACACGGCAAACGCACCCTCCGGCGGATAACAGTGGCAGGTATCCCGCTTTTGTGAATTGCCTATTTTTAGTATATTTGCTGACCCTAACGGAATAATCACCAAGGGGAGACCTTAATGCCCGGATGGCGGAATTGGTAGACGCGCTGGTCTCAAACACCAGTGGAGCGATCCGTGCGGGTTCGATTCCCGCTCCGGGTACCGGCGGAAGCATTATCCAATGATGCTTCCGTTTTTTATGGGTTTTCCATTTGGTAATAAATTCGCCAGATTGTCGCTACCTTAGTCCTGTGGAAGGCGAAATAAAAGAATACGGGTTCAAAAGCGGGCTTCCCCAGGAGGTGGAGGTGAAGCCTCTGTCGGATGTTTTTAAAACCCCGCGGCTGTTCCGGGGCCCGTCCAAAGCGGAATTTTACCAGATTATATGGGTAAGCGAAGGCAGCGCTGTTTTCGATATAGATTTCCGTAAAATCAGGGCGGTTGCAGGGGAGCTCTTTATAATATCGGTTAATCAGGTCTACGGCTTCGACCTCGGTGGTATGTACGACGGTAAAATAATACTGTTTACCGACACGTTTTTCAGCCAGAGCGAAATTGACGGCAGCTTCCTGCATATCTCGGAGGTTTTGAATCCCAGCGACCTCAACAGGACTTTCCGGCTCGATAACGGTAAACTTACCGGTATAGTCGGGATTATCGAAGACGAGCTGCGCACCCCGGCCGACCAATTCCAGCCCTACATTGTTCAGGGACTTCTCCGCGCCCTCTTACTGGAAATTGAACGGGTAGGTTCCAGCGCTGCTTCGCCTATGTTCCGGAGCCGGGAAGGGACCGTGGGACGCCGATTTTGTGACGGAGTGGAAAAGCACTACAAACAGCACCGGCAATCGGTATTTTACCAGAACCTGCTGTCGGTTACGGAAAAGACCCTTGCTAAAGAGGTCAAGGCCCTCACGGGTAAAACACCAAAGAATTATATCGACAACCGGATTATACTCGAAGCCAAACGCCTGCTATCGTATTCGGGGAACAGCGTTAAGGAGATAAGCGCGGGGCTGGGGTTCAACGAACCGACCAACTTTAATAAATTCTTCCGGAAACATACGGGAATAACCCCGCTCCGATTCCGCCAAACGTATATGAAAAATGAATGACGGCGGAAAATTACCATACTTGCACTGTTTTTAATCACGTAAATCCGGCCGTGACAGGCTTACTTTGCACTAAAGATGTAACTCTGATGTGTAAACCAAATTATTAAGCCATGAAAAACATTGTGTTGATAGGAGCCAGCGGCTTCGTGGGTTCGGCTCTGCTGGCCGAGGCATTGAACAGAGGATTAACGGTAAAAGCCGTGGTACGCGACCCGTCCCGAATTACTTCCGTCGACCCGAACCTTACGGTCGTAAAAGCAGACGTTGGGTCCGAGGAGACGGTGGCCGGGTTGGTTGCCGGTGCGGACGCTGTTTTAAGCGCCTATAATCCCGGTTGGGCAAACCCGGACATTTACGAGGAGACGTTAAAAATCTACCCAGCCATTCTCCGGGGTGTTAAAAAAGCGGGAGTTGGACGACTGCTGATAGTAGGCGGTGCCGGTACCCTTTTCGTAGCACCGGGATTACGCGTGGTCGATTCCGGAGCGATTCCGGACGAGATAATGGGCGGGGTGAAATCCTTGGGCGAATTTTACCTGAATACGCTCATCGACGAGAAAGAGGTGGATTGGGTATTCTTCTCCCCGGCAGGCTCGCTCGAGCCGGGTGAACTTACGGGTAATTATCGTCTGGGCAAGGACGACCTGATTGTGAACGATAAGGGAGAAAGCAGAATTTCCGTGCAGGATTACGCCAAAGCCATGATAGACGAACTTCTCACTCCGCAGCACCATCGTGAACGTTTCACTATCGGATATTAACCGCATACAGATATGAAAAATTACATTGTCAGTCTGCTTGCCTTCGCTACAATTGCCACTACGGCCTGTAACGGAAATAACCGCTCCGCGCAAAGTGCGGATTCCGCAGCCGGTGAAAGCCGGACACTGAACCGTGAGCAGGTGCAGGCCGCGACATTCGACGAACTTTTCCGGTCAATCGACATCCGTGAGGTTGAAGAGGACTTGTTCACACTCGTAAATTCGGATTTCACGGTAATTACCTCCGGAACGCTTCCGGCCTACAATTCGATGATTGCCAGTTGGGGTGGTTGGGGTGTGATGTTCGACCGGCCGGTTACCTGGTGTTTCCTGCGTTCCAACCGGTATACCCTGCAGGTTATCATGGAGAACGGGACTTACACTATGTCCTATTTCGACGAGGAATATAAAGGGGATATAATGCTGTTCGGTACCCGTTCGGGTCCGGAGAAAATGAAGGAACACAACCTGACGGCGGTCGAAACTCCCGACGGAAATATTACCTATAAGGAGGCCAAAATCGTTATCGAATGCAGTACGGCGGCTATTACCACCGTTTCACCGGACGATTTTCGCGACGAGGAGAGCCGTAAATTCATCGTGGACGCCCATACCGAAACCGGAGAATATCACAAACTGGTTTTCGGAGATATAACTAAAGTGTGGGTAAGGAAATAGGCCGGATTTCTGTCTGCTTCCGTTGATTACGGGACATTTATATCGAGCCATGGTCCGAGTGGTAACAGGGCCATTATAAGTATGTCCGAATATAATCCACCCCGGGAATATTTTTCCCCGGGGTGGATTTTAAACTTTCCCCTAAAACTCCGGTTCACCGTATACGGATGCTACGGCTTCCAGAGCCGCGTCCACCTGTTCGCGGCTTCCGCATATCATAAGCGATACCCCGCCTTCGGCTCCGCGGACCCCGCCGGTCGCCGCCGGGAAAACATCCACATCTGCGAATTCACGGATTGCCTCTATTTCGGTATAGATATCGCCCTGCTTGACGTTGAGCAGGACGGTCCCGGTTCGGTCCGCCGTCTCGTCCCCGGCAACCCGGGCGCAGAGCGTCAGGTCCCACGAAGTGTCCTTTTCCAGTCCCGCGGGGACAATCCACCGGCCGTAGCCCTCGTCAGTGTACGCCCTCAGTTTGCTGACGGTGCCGCCGTCCGGAGCGCCTATATTCACCGCCGCCTGTCCGAGGTTGTAATTGAGCATGTTGGCGCCTTTGAACACGATATCGTCCGGCCCCATCATAGCGAGCGCCTCCGTGTAGGTCATATCGGACCGCTCACCGTCGACCAGAATAATTTCGCCAACCGGTTCGGTTCCTGTACTTACGCCCTGCGAACCGTGGGGTACGATATGGCCCGTTACGAAAGCACCACGGGTGGCGTCGAGTCCGGCGAGTTCCTCGGCGATATAGGTGTTGGTGGTGCCGCGGGTTATAATTACGATACCGTTCTCCATTCTTTCCCGCACCACAGGATTTGCTGCAATCCCTTTGGCAATTAGCCTTTTGCCTTCCGCTACCGTCAGCCTTACGGTAGCGATCCTTTCGTAATTCTTCATAACCGGTGACTCTTCTGTTCCTTCTGCGGTTCGTCCGCATCCGCCCGCTACGGCGACCACGCAGAGTAAAATTAATCCTTTTTTCATAATCCTATTTTTATTCCGTTACGGTAAACCTCCGTCTTAACAAAAACACTATTCATTTAAGCGGCCAGCCCATCCGGCCACCGGCGGCCCGAACGAACTCAGTATAAAATTACCAACGACTTTAGTTTCCACTCTCCCCGTGACTATCCGTGCGTTCCACATCCGAGCCTTCCTTTGGTTCGCCTTCCGGGCGCCGTCCGTTCCGGTAGGCGGTCGGTGAAATCCCGAAGGCGTTACGGAAGTATTTGCCGAAGTAGTTGAGCGAACTGAACCCGAGCAGATAAGCAATATCGCTGATATTGAGGTCGGCCCTTTCGCGGAGCATTCTGGCTGCGGTTTTCAGTTTCACCGACTGGATAAACTCGTTGGGCGATTGTCCGGTAATCCCCTTGATTTTGTTGAACAGTTTGGTGCGGCTCATCCCCAACCGGGTACAAAGTAACGAAACATTCAGGTTTCCCGTGGTAACGTTCTCTTCGATTATACAAATTAACCGGTCGATAAACTCCCTGTCCAGATCGTTGGACGTTATCATCTGTGCGGAGGGTTCTTCCTGACGGCTGAATTTCTCCTGCATCCGTCGGCGGTTATTCAGTATGGCGAAGCATCGGGCTACAAGTACCTTAACGTTGAACGGTTTGGTGATGTAGTCGTCCGCACCGCAGTTAAATCCCCTGATGCTGTTGTCTACTCCGTCGAGTGCCGTGAGCAGCACCACGGGAATATGACTCGTTTCGAAATTGTTCTTCAATCTGCGGCACAACTCATCCCCGGCCATAACCGGCATCATCATGTCCGACAATACCAGGTCGGGTGCGTGTTTGGCTACCTTCTCGAGAGCCTGCCGTCCGTCCGCCGCTTCGTAAACGTTGCACAGCGGGTCGAATATCGAAACAAGCGTCCGGAGCAGTACGGGGTCGTCCTCCACAATCAGGATAGAATATGAGTGGACGGTATTCTCGTGGAGGGACGAAACTTCTTCTTCGCCCGGGTATTTACCGGTTATGTCCGATACGGGTACAGGCTCGATACCCCCGGTGGAGATATCCGCAGTGGGGTCGTTGTCGAAAAGATGCTCGTCGCAGGAGAGCCGGACGATGAATACGGTACCCTTGCCGCCGGACTCGCCCACCCGTATCGTGCCGTGGTGGGCCTCCACGATATAGCGGGTAAGCGACAGGCCGATACCGGTACCGGTATGGGAAATATCGTGGTTTATATCGTTGTCTACCTGGTAAAAGCGTTCGAAAACCTTTTCCCGGAGCTGTCCGGGTATGCCTATGCCGTCGTCCGCCACACTTATGCAAACATAATCGTCCTCCACGGGACCTATCGTAACCGTTATCTCGCCGCCCGCCCCGGTATATTTGAACGCGTTGCCGAGCAGGTTGTTCAATACTTTCAGCATCTGCACCTTGTCGAACCACACATTCAGACTTTCCGCTTCGGTGCGCAAGGTAAATTTTATTCCTTTCCGGACAGCCAGCGCGGAGAACGATGTATAGACCTCGCGGACGAACCCGACTATGTCGCATTTCGAGACCCGGAGCCGGAACTTCCCCTGTTCGAACTTCATAAAATCGAGCAGTTCGTTCACCAGTCCGGCCATCCGGCGTGAGCCGTCATAGATGCCGGACAGTCTGGAATGGTGCTCGCGGCTCAGTTTGCCGGTGTCGAGCAGCAGTTCCAGTTGGGCCATGATAAGGGTGAGTGGTGTACGGAGTTCGTGAGAAATATTACCGAAAAATCGCAGTTTGCCCTGATTAACGAGTTCGGACTGCTCTTTCTCCCGCCGCTCGAATTCCAGAGAAGTGCGCAACAGCAGCCTCGAACGGTAGAAATATACGCCCCATCCTATAAGGCCTACCCCCATGACAATATAGAAAAGGTAGGCGTACCATGCCGCGTATACGGGGGGCCTTACAACTATCCCGAGCCTTATTTCCCGCTCTTCGCCGCTTCCGAAAAGCACCGCCCTTGCCCTGAATTCATACCGGCCGTACGGCAGGTTCATGTATTGCACGGGCACTTCCGGCGAATAAGTAATCCACTCCCTGTCGTACCCAGAGAGCATATATTGGTGGAGTGGCTGGCCGAGACCGGCGAGGTTGTCGCTGCCCACCTCGATTGCGAGGTTATTCTCGCGGTAGCGGAGCGTTATCCCGTCGGTATACATCAACCGCCTTCGCAGTATGCCGGTGGAATCGCCGGGCGTCACGCGCCGGTTGTTCACATACAGCCCGGAGAGATACAGGTCGAACGGCTGGTCCCCGGCCATCAGGCTTGCCTGGGGCACCACCGCCATCCCATTCAATCCGCCCAGAAATATCTCATCCGTATCGGACCGGGCTAAAATACATCCCGGCATCATCGAATGTAACGGGAACCCGTTGGCGGCACTGAACACGTAACTGCGCATATTCTCCTGGTCGAGATACGACAGACCGGTATTTGTACCGATGAGGTAGTTTCCGTCCGCCGTCTGGGATATTGCTCCCACATAGTCGCCCGAGAGGTCGCAGTTTCCTTTATGGTACCGGGCGAAAGAGTCATCTTCCGGGTCATATACCAGCATCCCGTAACCGGCAGTGCCTATACAAATTCGTCCAGAGGAGTCTTCGAAAAGCGTTGTGGTGGATAGTTTGCCGCCCGCTGTAAACTCTTCGAGCCGGTCGCCGTACCTGTGTATCTCGTCCGTGGAGGGGTCGAACATACAGAGGTCGTTACCCGCCACCCAGACACACCCGCTGCGGGATACCAGTATCCTGTTTGCCTCGAATATGGAGCTGGAAAACGGTTCGACGGGAGCTACGGTCCCCTCGGCATCCATATAATAAACCCCCAGGAGAGTACCTATAAGCAGGCCGCCGTTACAGGGTACGATATCGTGTACCGTTTCCGACCGGCTCGTCGCATCGTGGGGGTTGATGGCATAGTGGGTACACGCGCCACCGGCCGCATCGTATCGGAACAGCCCGCCCTGATGTGTACCTATCCAGAGGTGGTCCGTCGCCGGTTCGTAAAGGAGCGATTTTATATTGTAGCGGGAAAACAGGTAACCCTCGACGAAGGTGTATTCCCGTGTCCTGCCGTCCATACGGACCAGACCGTTACCTTCGGTTCCAAGCCATAGGTCGCCCCTGCGGTCCGCGGCGATGGTGCTTACCACCGAATAGCCGTTACCGGCGTTAAAGCCGAGGTCGTAGTGTACGAACCGGTCGGTATCTGGGTTGCAGTAATCCAGTCCGCCGTAATAGGTGCCCAGCCACATGGTTCCCTGCCTGTCCCGCAGGATGGCCCATATCGACAGGTTGCTGAGACCCTTGCGGTCATGGTCGGACAAGCCGTAAGCCGTGACCGAGCCGTCCGTCCGGTCGATAATATCGAGGCCGCTGAATGTTCCTATCCACATATTGCCCGCCCTGTCCTGGCAGATGGCTCTCACGTAGTCGCTCGATAGGGATTCTGTGGAGCCGTCGCGGCGAAAGAAGGTTACCTCCCCCGACGGGCCGATGCGGCAGGCCCCGTCGCTGTATGTGCCGCACCAGATGTTCCCCCGGTCGTCGGGGTAGATGGAGATTATTTCGCTCAGGGGGCCGGTCACCTGCCGCTCGGTACCCCGGCGGTCCACCGAGATAAGGCCCCGGTCCCGCGTACCCGCATAAACGCGCTCCCGGGTGCCGTAGACTGAGGATATTTCGCCCCCGTCTTCCAGGGTATGGAAATGGGTTACCCGCCCGTCGCGGTAGAGATAAATACCGTCCCCGAGGCCAATCCAGAGGGCATCCTCCCCGTAATGGAAAGAAATTCCGGGCGGTTTCGACGTGTTTGTCTGCGAGAAGACAGTCCGGGCCGTATTATCGACCAGGTCGTATTCCACTATCTCGAAGTCGGTATTTATGTATAGGTGCCCGCGGCCGTCCCCGCAAATGGTGGGCACCAGCCCGGAGGTTATCCAGGTATTTAGTCCCGGCACGGTGAGCGATCCCACCCGGCTGCCGTCGTAATATTTTACCCCCTCTTTGGTACCAATCCACAGAAGGCCGTTCTCATCCTGATACAAACCGTTGATGGTCACCTGCGACAGACCGGCTTCCGGCCCGAGATGGTGGAAGTCCGGACCGCTTCCTGCGGCCTTCCCCGCAAACGGCAACCAAATGGCGGCGATCGATAAGAACAGGCGTGCGAGATACATCGTGTAATGGTTGAGGTTATAGACAAAGCTATAAAATAACGGTGTGAAAAAGGCATCGTCGGGCGGGCAGGTGAACATTTTCGACGAAACTTCTGACGAATATTACCTAATGGCCCGTCTGTTTTAAGGATAAATTTGTATCAGGACAGGATAAAACCGCGGCCCGGACACCATTATAAAGGTAGACCCGACAAGGGCGACTATGCCGCACGCCACGGGGAAAGACACCTCCTCTTACTACTGACCGAACAAAAACCTTCTATTATGGACATAAAACTTTACAAATTCAGACCCGGCACTCTTTTCTCCTTACTGCTGGCTCTGGCGGTTACCGTAGGTACCTGCCTTACGGTCACTGCGCAGGAAGGGCTGGTGACCGTATCCGGCCGCGTGGTCGACCGGAGCGGCCAGCCGCTGGTTGGCGTCAGCCTCGCCGAGCAGGGCACCACACGCGGCACGTCCACGGGCGCCGACGGCTTTTTCCGTCTTACGGCGGCACCGGGCGGCACCGTTTCTGTGTTCTATCTGGGTTACGCGCCGCGCGAGATTCCGGTTTCGGAGCTGGACGGTACCGTCGTGACTCTCGAAGAGGAAGCCCGGGCCATCGACGATGTTGTGGTGGTGGGCTACGCCGTGCAGAAAAAGGTAAACCTTACGGGCGCGGTCTCGGCACTGAATATGGGTGAGGTTACCGGCGGCCGTCCCGTCACAAACCTCTCCTCAGCCCTCTCCGGCCTAAGCCCGGGGCTGTATGTAAACCAGAATACCGGGCGGCCGAACTCCGACGGGGCTACCCTGATGGTCCGCGGCCGCGGCACGCTCAACGATTCCTCGCCGCTCGTTATAATCGACGGTGTCGAGGGCAACCTCGGCGACGTTAACGCACACGACGTGGAGACTATAACCGTACTCAAGGATGCCTCCTCTTCTGCTATCTACGGGTCACGGGCGGCCAACGGTGTCATTCTCGTAACTACACGGCAGGGTCGGGAAGGCCGGTTCACCCTCAGCTACAACGGTTACGCATCGGTTACACGCCCGTCCAACGTAATAAAAACGGTGAACAATTACGCGGACTATATGGAGTACTACAACGAGGCCCTCTACAATACAGACCGGTCGGCCAAGCAGCAGTACTCCGACGAGATGATAAAACTGTGGCGTGACAATCCCGGAAATCCGGAGCTGTACCCGAATACCGACTAGACGAAGGAGATATTCGATACCGGACTTACGCACAACCATGACCTGTCGTTCTCGGCCGGGTCCAAAGGAATGTCGCTTTTCGGTTCGCTCGGATACCTCGACAATCCCGGAATCGTGGAAAATTCCACCTATAAACGCTATACGGCGCGGGTCAATATCGCCGCTCAGGTCACAGGCTGGCTGAAGCTGGGCATTAACGTCAGCGGAAAGACCGGCAATGCGGAGATGGGCTCCAAGTATATGAGTTCGATGTTCGACGCCATCGGTACGCCGGGTATAGTCTACCGTTCGAAGGACGGCCGCTACGGCGGTATAGAGAATCCCGAGGAGAACGCACAGACCCACAGCCCGCTTTACCTTATTAATAACCGTGTGGGAACCATAAAGGGAAACGATTTCAGCGGCCGGTTCACCGCGCAGGTCTCCCTTCTGGAGAACCTCTCGGTGGAAGGGGCTCTGAACTACCGGTACGCCAATACGCTCGAAGAGGAGACCCCGCGCTACGACGATCTGTGGAGCTTCCGTACCAATACCGTAGTCTACGCCCGCAGCGGCAACACCTACGTCCGCAACCGCAATACCGCCGATAAACGGATAATGATGGACCTTGTGGCGCGATACGACCTCGATATCGCACCGCGCCTTACCATGAACCTGCTGGCCGGGGCCAGTCAGGAGAAGTATAAAACCCGCTGGTTCGAAGCTACCCGGTACGACCTGTTGGAGGACCGGCTCGGAGTCATAAACGCGGCCACCGGCTCCTCGGCGGCCACCGGCACCGCCTCCGACTGGGTGATGCGCTCCTACTTCGGCCGCATTAATCTGGCATGGGACGATAAATACCTGTTCGAAGCAAATGTACGGGCCGACGGTTCTTCGAGGTTTGCCGCCGGGTCGGGCCGCTGGGGTATATTCCCCTCGTTTTCGGCGGGGTGGCGCATGGAACAGGAAGAATTCCTGCGGCACTACGTGTGGCTCGACATGTTGAAGGTCCGCGCGTCGTGGGGTTCGCTGGGTAATAACTCGGTCGGAAATTACGAATACCAGTCGGTCTATTCGCAAAGTAACTACATCCTCGGCAATTCGCTGGCGGAGGGAGTGGCCCGTCTTGCGCTTGCCAACTCCGCGCTTACGTGGGAGACCACCTATGTAACCAACGTGGGTATCGACTTCGGGTTTTTCCGGTCGAGGCTCAGCGGTACGGTGGATATATTTAATAAAGATACCCGCAATATCCTGATAGAACTCCCGGCCCCGCTGCTGGTAGGTACGGTATCTATCCCCACGCAGAACTCCGCCCGGGTGCGCAACCGGGGTATCGAATTTTCGATGCGGTGGCAGGACAAGGTCGGTGAGTTCGGTTACCACGTCGGTGGAAACGTCTCGCACGTCCGTAACCGGGTGATGAAATTCAAGGGTGATGAGGCCAATATAAGCGGTACCAATATGATTAAAGAGGGATATCCCATCAACGTGCAGTATGTGCTTGCCGTCGACCGGATTATCCAGACCGAAGACGATATGATGCTGGTACAGCAGATTATCAAGAACGCTCCCCTCGACCCCGAAACCGGAATGAGGAAGAATCCCTTCGCCGCCTTCGGCACCCCGACTTACGGCGACTTCCTCTACAAGGACCTGAACGGCGACGGCATAATCGACGAAAACGACCGGTACACGGTAGGTAACGGCAATACGCCGCTTGTGACCTACGGCATTCAACTGGGAGGGGAGTTCCGCAATTTCGACCTTTCGGTACTCTTTCAGGGAACACAGGGTATGAAGGTCCTCTGGAACGATAAATTCCACATGGGTTATATCGACTACGGCTCTGTTATCAACCGGGCGGTGGCCGAAGGCGCCTGGCGCGAAGGAATGACCGACGCCCGCTACCCGAGGCTGCTCACCTCCACCCATAAGATAAACAACCAGCCGAGCGACTTCTGGGTCGAGGATAAGTCCTATATGAGGCTTAAAAACATCCAGATAGGGTATACCGTTCCCTGGCGATTGACCGAAGCCATAGGGATATCCTCACTCAGAGTATACTTCAGCGGCGAGAACCTGTTCACCTTCACCGGTTACCGGGGTATCGACCCGGAGGTGAGCGGTACCACCTACCCGACACTTAAACAGTTCGTATTCGGCATCAACCTCAATTTTTAAGACCGCACCAGATATGAAAATGAGACAATACATAACGATGTTCCTTGCGGCCACCCTGCTCACCTCCTGCTTCGACCTCGATACCGCCCCGTACGACTCGGTGGCCGAAGGCAACTTTTGGCAGACCGAGCAGGACGCAAAACGGGCCGTCATGGGCGTGTATGCCCAGATGAGGGAACAGGGCGCGTTCGGTTACATGCCCCTTCTGGATACCTATTCGGACATAGCGCACGGCCCGGCCAGCCCGCTCGAAATCGGCACCTACACCGCCACCGAGGATTTCCTGGTAAGTAACTGGCAGGACACTTGGGACGGTGTCCACCGGGCCAATACCGTGCTTAATAAGGTCCCGGGTATGGACATAGACGAGGCGGTGAAATCACAGATTCTCGGGGAGGTGTATTTCCTGCGGGCGCTCTACTATTTTCACCTTACGGACCTATTCGGCAGCGTCCCGCTTTACGACGAGTCGTGGGATATCTCCGAAAAATTCATGGAGATGCTCCTTCCGCGCAACACGGCCGAGGAGTGCTGGGACTTTATAAAACAGGACCTTACCTGAGCCATCGACCTCTTGCCGCTCGAATGGCCCTCTTCCGATTACGGCAGGGCCACAAAAGGCTCGGCCTACGCCCTTCGCGGCAAAGCCCACCTCTATACGCGGCAATGGACCGCGGCCATAGCCGACTTCGAGGAGATAGTCTACGATAAAACCCACGCCTACGGCTACGAACTTTACCCGGATTACAATGCACTGTTCCAGACGGCCGGGCCTATCCCGGGCAACCGCGAGGAGGTGTTCGCAATTCAGAACAAGAGCAGTATCGGCTCACAGTACGGGATGGAGTTCCCGTTGATATACGGCACACGCGGAACCTACGGAAGCGGTCGGCAGACCTGTATGCCGTCGGTCGACCTGGCCGACAGCTACGAGATGCTGGACGGCCGTCCATTCGACTGGGACGACTTCATCCCCGGCTTCAATGCGGACGACAACATTAAGATGAACGCTTTCCGGGCTACGCTCAACACCGAACTTACGGACTTTGCCGCCGTTCCCGATACCGCCCTGCTCGGAAGCATCTACCGCGGCCGCGACCCGCGCCTGATGCAGTCGCTTATTGTGCCTTACTCCTACTATCTGGGATATGTCGGCGAGGAGCCGCTTAATCAGATTTATGCCATTGCCGCCGGGGTTACCGCCGCGAACGGTTTTATACAGGGCCGCGGATGGAATACCTATCTCTATCGCAAGTTTGTCCCCGAGGGCGATATGGACGGCCTCTTGACCGACCGCCGCCACCTGCCCGTCAACTTCTCGATAATCCGCTTTGCCGACGTGCTGCTGATGCTCGCCGAAGCCTATAATGAGAACGGCCAGCTCGATAAAGCCGTCTACGAACTGAACAAAGTGCGGGCTAGGCCGTCGACCGGTATGCCCGCTCTCAACAGCGGTCCGGCATGGCTCCGGGTCGACTCTAAGGACGAGATGGCTCGCCGCATCATGCACGAGAGGGCCGTGGAGCTGGCCGGAGAAGGCCACCGCTTCAGCGACCTGCGCCGCTGGGGAAAGGCCGAGGAGCTGCTCGACGGCCGCCGGGAGACCGAAATCACCGGGGCGACCCTTATGGCCCGTAGTTTTCCGAGCCGAAACAACCTTTGGCCGATTCCCTCCGAGGAGACAATCAACAATCCTGCGTTACTGCCCAACAACCCGGGCTGGTAAACGCTTTACGGTAAACCTGACCCGAATATAAAAATGAAGAAGACATTACATATATTAGTACTTGCCGCCCTGCTTCCCGCATGCACGGGCGGTAAGACGGAACGATATTCTGCCGGGCTGACCGTGGAGGCGGTCGTCCGGGTGGTGAACGACGCCGTGGGCTGGCAGCTCGACAATATGCCCGAGCAGGGCCGCGAGGTTTACAACCCGCGCCACACGGGGTGGGCCGACGGCGTATTCCTGAGCGCGGTGGCCGAATGGACCCTCACCGACGACAGCCGTGGCTTCCGTGAACGTCTGCGCACAATAGCCGCGGATTGCGACTACCTCCCCGCACCCCGCACCCTGAACCCGGCCAATGATATCGCCGTGTCGATGCTATATGCCAACCTCTATCTTGAGAATCCGCAGCCGCAGTACATAATCGACACAATTACCGACTTTCAGGGCCAGCTCGAAGAGCTGCGCGGAGGCTGGAAAATAATCACACCCACTATCGAACGGCTCGACTACCAGATGAAATATTACCCCGAACTGGAGACGCTCGACTTCTATCAGGCCCAGAATCAGGAGCGGTGGTGCTGGTGCGACGCCCTCTACATGGCCGCACCAACCTATGCCCTCATCGCCAATATTACGGGTAAGGACGAGTACCGCGAATTTATGGACCGGGAGTTCTGGCGCACCACCGCCGAACTGTACGACCCGGAGGAGAGGCTTTTCTACCGCGACACCCGGTTCGTGGCGATGCGGGAGGCCAACGGGGCCAAGGTTTTCTGGGGCCGGGGGAACGGCTGGGTCGCAGCGGCCATAGCCCGGCTGGTGGACCTGCTTCCGGAGGATTATCCGTCGCGGGAAAAGTACCTGTCCCTGTTCGCAGATATGATGTCGCGAATCGTCACGCTTCAGGATGCCCGCGGATACTGGCACACCAGCCTTCTCGACCCGGAGTCTTACCCGTCGCCCGAGACGAGCGCCACCGGATTCTACACCTATGCTCTCTGGTGGGGCCTGAACAACGGGGTGCTCGACCGGGAGACCTATTTGCCCCATGCCGTAAAGGCCTGGACGGCTATGGTCGAGGCGGTCCACCCGGGCGGTAAACTCGGCTGGGTACAGCCAATCGGCGATGCGCCGGAGAACATCACCGCCGATAAAAACGAGGTATACGGTACCGCCGCCCTCGCCCTGGCCGGTGCTGAGATTGTCGAATATATTAATTCCGGACGGCTATGAAATTACTTACTCTTGCCTTGACGACTATCCTCTTGTGTTTTGTAACGGCCGTTCCGGCCCGGGATAGGGTGACGGTAAGTATCCCGGAAAATCACCCGCGACTGGTGCTCTCCGCGGAAGATATCGCCCTTATGCGGGAAAACGCGCTCTCGGGCAGGGAGCCGTGGTGTGGCAGTTGGCAGGAGTTGCAGCGGCAGCTGGAGGAGTGCTTCCGGCCCGGTTGGCAGGCTTCCGTCTATACGGGCGATAACAGCCACGACTACTACCTTGCCGCCACCCGCGACGGCGGCCTCGCCCGCGACCTGGCGATAGCCTACCATATATCGGGCGAGGAGAGGTACTCCCGCATGGCGCTGCGCATTATCGAATGCTGGCTCGCTCCGGACCCCCTCCCGGGAGCCTCGTTCGACCCGGCGGTCCGCTACCCGAACACCGGTATGGAGGTGGCCCGGGCCACTTTTCCGTTCCTCTACGCCTTCGACCTGCTATGTGCAGCAGGACAGGTCCCGGAGACCACCCGGAGCCGGTTCTGCGGCTGGCTTCGGACTCTGGTACCGCACGTCCGTGAAGGCGCCCGGTGATGGGAGGAGAACGACTGGTTCGACCGTCAATACTTCCAGAACCATATCGCCGCCGACGTGCTCGGCCTGATGTCGATGGGTATTATCCTGCGGGATGAGGAGTTGGTTCAGTATGCTGTGGACTGCGAACTCAACAGCCGCGACGCACTCGACCTTATCGAGGGGATAATCCTGATGGAGGGCCAGAGTCCCTACTACCGCGAGCCGGTCGAAATCCCGCCTGCGGACGGGGAGATTATGGACCGTTACCGCCATTTCAGCCTCGGCGGCCATTACGGCGACTATGTTACCCTTCCCGGCCGCGGCCTTCAGTACTGCGGTCTCAGCTCGGCGATTCTGGTCACCCTCGGCGAAATGGGACGCCTCAACGGGGCCGACCTCTACGGCTGGACCGCTCCCTCGGGAGAGGGCATAATCCTTCCGCTGATGTACTATGCCGACTTTTACATCGAAAAAACGACCTTGATTAAAAGCGGATTCTACGCGGGTGAAGACGACCGGATAAATTCCAACGATACTGCCACCTTTTGCCTTTGGGAGGTGGCGGCATGCCGGTTCCCGGACGAAGTGAAATTCCGTCGGGTGCTCGGAGCCAACGAACGGGGGAGTATGACACTCCACCTGCTCGGTCCCGTAACCCTCACCCACGGCCGTTGAAGTGGCGTCCCGGATATACGTCAAATAATATAAATACAAACCCAAAACAATAACTAAAATGAAAACCGGAAAACTTTTTATTGTCGCACTGGCCATGTCGGCCGTCGCGGCTCTGACCTTTTCTTGCGACGACTCGGAAGAAAAAAAGGTCGCCGACCCCGAACTGAGTGTCGTAACGGACGACCTGATGCAGGTTGCCTATACGGGCAGCGAAAACCTGACCATACAGTTTATCTGCACCGGCGACTGGACCGCCGAACTGACCGTCGACGGCGAAGACCGCGACTGGATAGCCTTCACCAGTGCCACCTCGGGAAGCAAAAACGGCACCTTGTCCCTGAGCGTGGAAGCCAACGAACTCAACGAACCCCGAACCGCGTCTGTCAAAATCGAATCGGGTACACTCAAAGCGACGGTACAGGTGAAGCAGGACGCCAAGATTCTCGAAATCACCTTCCGCCACCCGTCGGTGATGTTCACCCGCGAGCAGCTCGAGGAGATTAGCACGACCTACTATGCCGGTACCGCCCCGTCGCTGAACCGCGCCGTGGATTTCATCTTTATCCGCGCCGACGGCGGCCTCACGTACAATCCCAAAACAGTGACGGACGACGAGAAACGTGTCGCGGACGACAACATGACCCTCTATAAGAGGATGAGCGGCCCGGCTGCGCTCACCCGTAACCTCGTGCTGGCCCACGCACTCAGGGTCAAGGGAGCCGATGAGACTCAGGAGCAGCACCAGGCGATTATAGACTCCTATGCCCGCAAGGCCGTCGAGATAATGTACGACTGGGCCGACGCCTGCAAGGCGGTCGAGTATCCGGTAGGTACGGAAGGCGGCACCGATGAGGACCCATCGACGGGCGCCGGGATGTATCTCGCCCGTGTGATGTGGCCCTTCTTCGTATGCTACGATATGCTGCAGGGCACCGAATACATATCCCCGGCGCAGGACGAAGTTATCGTGGCGTGGTTCCGCAATACCGAAAGGCAGATACGGGCCAGTATAAACGCATGGCACAATAACGACTACTTCAATAAACAGGAGTGGCAGAACCACCTTGTCGCCCATATGATGGGACTGCTGACCATAGGGTACGTGCTCGAGGATGCCTCACTGGTACAGTTCGCGATAGACTCGCCCGACAATCCCCGCGATTTTTACGAGCTGATAGCCGGAGTCATCTTTATGGAAGGCGATACTCCGCACCACCGCGAGCGGGCCGGTGCCCCGGCCGTTCAGACCGGTGAGATTTACGACCGTTACCGTCACGACACTGCCCCGCTGAAGGGCCTTCAGTATGCGAGCCTGTCGCAGACCATGCTCGCGATGGCGGCCCGCACCTGCCAGAACAACGGCATAGATATGTTTGCCTACACTGCGCCCTCCGGCGAGAACCTCCGTCTACCATACGAATTTTACGCGGACTTCTACGTAACGGGCGACGCCGGTATTAAAGGCGGTTACTACACCGGCGAGGACGACCGTATCGGCAAGGCCGACGACTTGCCTTCGCTTTTCGAACTCGGATATGCCCAGTATCCCGGAAGCGAGGCAATTAAAAATGTGATAAACTCCATAGCCGACCGCGGGGCCAACACCATGCACGACCAGTTGGGTTACCTCCGCCTGTTCAGTGTCTCGGTCGATAAAACCAATTAATACTGTCAGGTTAATTAGTCGGACCCCGGCCGGAAATATTCCCGGCCGGGGTCTTTTATACCCATCCCCGTTCCCCATGTATTTGGTCCGGAACAGCCGGAACAGGGATTAACTACTACTCATTGTGAGCGTCCCGCTACCTGCCGCGGGAAATCAGCACATCTTCATGAGCATACGTATTTTCCGGGCGGAGTGTTAATATATAATTCCTGAATATTTACCGCCTGCCGTATCTTTTTTCTCCGAAACCGGTGGGAATGTCCAACGCGTAAATCCATTCCGGGCCGTTCGATACAAGGAGTTGGAAAATCCGCTTTTTGCCGGGATGTGTTCCGGAGTTCGCTACTCCGTAATCCTGAACCAGTCGATATCCACCCGGCCGCCGTCGTTGTTCCATACCGGACGGGTGCAGAACGTCCCTATTTTGGCGCCTATCCACTGTCCTTCGATGGCTTGGAACGGTTTGCCGAGTGGAGTGAACCGCCGCCCGTCGAGGCTGTACGAGAAGGTACACACCGCTCCGTCCTCCACCCTCACGCGAAGATACACGGTACCACGGTCGATTTCCACCGATTCGTTTACCGTCTCGCTCGCGCCCCGGTTGGCGCCCACGCATTCGTTCTGCGACAGGATAAGTCCGTCGGGGGTTGTTTCGAACGATAGCAGCGCGTAATCGTAACCCATCACCACAAGCCCCGTCCGTTCGCCTGTGAGCCGGACCTCCGGTCGGAAAGTGAGTTTCATGGTTGCGGTGAATACCGGTGCGGTCGTTTTTTGCAGGAGCAGGTTCGGCACGTCCCACAGGCTTACGTACTCCTCCGGCACGGGTACGGAGTAGAGGCTCAGGCAGCCGTTGGCCTCGTCGGCGTAGTGCCACCAGTCCTGCGGATTGGCATGCCACTGCCATTGCAGGCCCAGTCTACCGGAATCGAACTCGTCGCTGGCGGCCGGTGTGGCTACCGGCCAGACCGCCCCCACATCCGGTTTGCGGTAGACCGCAACCGGTTCGCCGCAACCGTCCCCGTCGCTATCCACCCCTATTACCGGCCAACCGTCGCGCCACTCCATCGGTTGGAGGTGGATGATGCGCCCATGGGCCCCCACGTCCTGAAAGTGGACGAACCAGTCCTCACCGGTCACCGTATCCACCCAGGCCCCCTGATGCGGCCCGTTGATATCCGTACCGCCCTGCGCCATCACCACCCGCCGGTCGTACGGACCGAACGGGTCCCGCGACCTCAGGGCCAACTGCCAGCCGGTAGCTACTCCTCCCGCCGGGCAAAGTATATAGTAATAGCCGTCTTTCTTGTAAAATTTCGGCCCCTCTACGGTAGGGTCGAGGTCGTGACCGTCGAAAACAACGCGCAACCGCCCCACGGCCCGCTTACCGTCCGGGGTAAGCCGCGTCACCGCCAGCAGGCTCTTTATTCCGGCCCGGCTTCCGGCGTAGGCATGGGCAAGGTAAACCTGCCCGTCGTCGTCGAATAGCGGACAGGCGTCGATAAGCCCTTTACCCTCCTTCACCATTACCAAAGGCTCCCACGGTCCGGCCGGGTCGGTGGTCTTGGTCATAAAGATACCCTGGTCCGGGTCGCCGTAGTATATGTAAAATTCGCCGTCGTGGTAACGGATTGCCGGTGCCCACACTCCGCCGCCGTGTACGGGTGCGGAGAAGCGGTCGGCCGGAGTGAGTTCCTCGATAGCATGGCCGACTATGGTCCAGTTCACGAGGTCTTTCGAATGAAGGATGGGCAGGCCGGGAATGCAGTTGAAGCTGGACGCTGTCATATAGTAGTCGTCCCCGACGCGGCAGACGTCCGGGTCCGAATAGTCGGCATAAATTATCGGGTTTTTGTACCGCCCGTCCCCGAGGTCGGAAACCCATACGGCGGAAACATCCTGCGGAAGGGCATCGTGCGCGGGGAACATCAAGAGCGCCAGTGTCAGTATTACTCTCATCTGATATACGGTTTAAGGTTATGTTCGAACAGGCACTAACGCCTTGGTTCCCGGAGGTGGTCGGCAAGCGGAGTGAGCCCTTCGGAACGGATAAAGTCTGCGATAACTCCGGCCATCAGCATCGCCCCGTACTCCGAGAAGTGGGTGTTGTCTTCCAGCCCGTCGGGACGGATGGGATTCTCACCCGGCGCAAGGTGGAGATAGATCCGCTTGGAACCCTCCTCGCCGTGCTCCATCAGGATTCGGCGGCTCTTGGTCTTCAGGTCCGCTAACGGCACATTCTTCGCCTCGGCCACATCGCGCACCACACCCGGATAGTCACCGTGCGTAAACGGCACGTTTCCCTCGTCGTCGAACCTCCGCCGGGTCACGGGCGTCACCAGCACGGGAGTTGCCCCGCGGGCCCGCGCATCGTCCACGAACCTTTCCAGATTACGGCGGTAATCGGCCGGGGAGGCGTACTTGTTTCCCTCCTTCGGGTCGTTATGGCCAAACTGTATAAACACGTAGTCGCCCGCCCGGGTAAGGTTAATCAGGCTGTCCCACCGCCCCTCCTCGATAAAGGTGCGGGTACTGCGTCCCCCGGCGGCTATATTGACCACCTCCACCCCGTCGTCGAAAAACCGGGAGAGAACCTGACCCCAGCCCCAGTCAGGGGTCCGCTGGTGGTCGGCATCCTGCACGGTGGAGTCCCCGGCCAGAAGTACGCGTATTCTCCCGTCCCCCTCCTGAGCGGCTGCCGTAGTCAGGATGAGGCACCCGAGAATCGTTGTTACAACTATTTTCATTCGCATAAGTTTATTTTAAAGTTCAATTTCACTTACTGGTTTTCAGCGGCCCGCCACCCCGCCCACGGCAGCTCGCACATCTGCAACGCAGGCTTTTCGATTCTTCCCGCCCGGAATATATTCGGGAACCGCGATAATATACCATTCCCCGTTCCTGCAGACCGGAAAACCGGAACGCATCAGGTTGGTCAAACCGGGACGCATCGGGTAAGTCAAACCGGGACCGAAGGTCGAGCCCCGGTACTATCTTACTCTACTCGTCCATCATCTTAAGGTACTGCGGCCCGACCATCAGGTTGAGGGCATGCTGGGACAGGTCTATCGCCGCCGCACCGTGCTCTGTCACCGGGCGCGGTACCGCGGCACCCTCCACCCGCGGCAGGCGTTCCGGGAAGTGCAGAAACGCACCCTCTTCGAAACTGTCCGCCAGCCGTTGCCGGGCGGCGCGGGCCAGTTCCGGGTCTTTGTTTACATAGGCGGCGTAGGCGGTGGTACGCGGCAGGGAATAGCCGCCGTGAAGCTGTTCGCCGCTCGCCCAGCGGGTCATAAGCTCGTTCCAGAGCCGTTCGAACTCCGGGTAGTCCATCAGCAGGTTTATCTCCTGCATCACCTCGTCGCCTCCGAAGAGTATCATAAATTCCGAAGCCTTGGTGGCCGGGTCGCCTATGTCGTATAGTTTCTTGGTGCGGGTATCGAAGCCCATCGAGGCGCGGTTGAGGAATGCCTCGGGCATTGCGACCAGACAGTCCAGCCCGGTTCGCACGTAGTCGCGGTAACGGGTGTCGCCCGTGCGTTCCCATTCGGTGAGCCAGTTACCGGCCAGCGCCACCCAGTCGGGTCCGGTACGAAGCACGTAATCCTGGTCGGGCCGCGGGTTCACGAACCGCGGGGGCTGTATCCGTCCGACGGTCTCGTCCACCGTGAGCACCTCGCGCATCAGCTCGCCCGTCCGTTCGTCGGTGGTCAGGTAGTAGTATTGGCGTTTCAGGAAAGCCTGACTGATGCGGGCCTCTTTGGCTCCGCATCCCCAGTGGCTCACGTTGTGGCGCGAACCCAACCCCGCGAACCGCCCGAAATGGTGGACGTCCACCTCGCCGGTGTGGCGCGTCATGGCCTCGGCCAGCCGGAACGCCTCGGGCCTTCCCGTGCGCAGGAAGGTGAGCCAGAACCAGGTGTCGGGCATCAGCTCGGTATTGGTCCACGCGTGGCCTCCGATGTCGTACATCCACTCGTGCCGCTCGGTGTCGTAGGTGCGTATCACGTCTCCGTAGTCCCAGAAGCCGTACCACCGACGGGCCTCCACCTCGCCGCTGATGAAGTTCCAGCACCGGTCGAGCTGCTCCTCTATCTGCCGCCCGTCGCCCGTAGAGCGGTCGGGCAGCGACCAGACCCCGAGCACCCTCGTCTGCTGGTAATACCCGGGTGTGCAGACCGGCAGCGGACCCTCGCAGGCGGTGGCCGCCATGGCCGCCGACTCCTCGGTGCCCGGGGTTCCCGGAAGCGCCCAGATGGTGAGTTCGTTGGTATTGGCGATACCCTCCGGGGTGCTGAAACCCGGCTGTACGTCTTCGTACATGATTTCGAGGCCGTGGGCCTTTATATCGTAATGGCGCAGGTCCATGGCCGGTGCGTCGGGCGACCAGAACCACGCCGTGATAACCCCCTTGTCCGTGGTGGCGCCCTCTATTTCGATTGCCGAGGGGTGTTTCTGCCAGAATTTTTTCACTCCCACGGCTACCCCGCCCGTGACGTCTCCGAGGTAACCGAAGCCGGTGGACCGGCCCCCCTCGTGGGCCTTGAGCCACGAGCTGTGGCTCCCCGTTCGCTTGCGCACGGAATAGGAGTCGGCCGAGAGCTGGCTGAGTTTATACGCGTCCCATACGGGAAGCTCCGCGTACTGGCCCCGGGTCCGCTCGTCCAGCTCGGAGAGGTTGGCTACCCGAAGCCCCTCCATCTGGCGCAGGCGCATATCCATAGCGCCCTTCACCCGCCCGTCGCGGAAACTCGGGCTAAGGAGGACCGCTTCCGACCAGAGTCCGCCCTGTTCGCCGCCCAGCCGTACCACCCGGTTCTGCATCTCCTCGCGCAGAGGCACCGAGAGGGCCAGGCCAAGACCGGATATAAAGTCCTCGCCCGCGTCCCCGTCGAACTCGATGGTGTGCACCGCCCTGATGGACGTCAGGCCCGCGGTGAAGTAGAGCCTCAGGGTGAACGGAAGCCAGCGTCGCCCTTCCCGGGCATGCCTGCCTTTGAGCAGTACCACGGCCCTTACGGGTCCGTCCTGCTCCACGGCCACCGATTCGATATCGCCGGTAAACTCCTCCTGCCGTACACTGCGGTCGCTGTCGTACCGCGACCTGTCCTCCCGCAGCAGAACCAGCCTGCCGTCGGTGCCGACGATGCGGCCGTCCACCGCGAGGGAGTCGATGATTCCCGCCCCGCGGTTGGCTATAACGCAGGTCATCGGCCCGGTGGATACCGTTATATTTCCCGCACCTTCCTTCACCGTAACCGGCACCTCGGGCGCGGCCGCATCGCCCTTTGCCGCGTAAATCGTATCGGTAACCTGCGGCCCGGCTGCTATCGACACCCCGGTCCATTTCACCGAACCGTCGGGCCAGTAGGCCAGCGGCCAGCTTTGGGACGGTATCGCGTTTCCGTTTTTATCTTTAATAACCACCCCGTCGCCTTTGGAGAGCGTCCCGCGGGACCAGGGCACTCCCCAGCTTACCCCCACCGGTACCCTCGGCGGGTGCATATCCAGCCATGTAAGGGTTACCCCCGTGGCCGTGGTGGCCGGAAGCGCGGATCGGTCCGGCACCGGGTCAGCGTTTTCCGCCGGATTGGCAAGCAGTTCGTTGAGCCATGCTCCGCCCACGGCCATCGTAACACCGCCCGCAAGCATCTGTTTCATAAATTTCCGTCGGCCTGCGTCGGCGGGGGTCTTTTTGTTCTGGGACATGTCGGTAGTAGTTTTGATGTGATAGCCATAAAGGTATCAAATTTTGAAAAAAATAGCCACCCCCCGCCCAAATTCGGCCCTTTCCGGCGAAAAAACAGGGTAAAAGTAGGACAAAGGGGCCTTTGAAAAGGCCCCTTCCACACGATAAATGATTTTTGCGGATATCAGTGAACCTTATGCCGGACGGGGGTCATTATAAAAGTAAACTCATAATCGCCGTACGGGAGCATATATTCACTGAGCGGCAGGGCGCCCCAACTGTTAATACAGCCCAGCCCCATCTGCACCTTGTCGATACAAAGTTCGGTCGTTCCCGACGGGGTCGCTTCCGGCCAGTGGCTCTGCCGTTTGGAGGGGCCGTCGTCCAGAGACTCTATGGTATAGCCGAGCGCCGAAGCGGAGAACGGGGCTTCGGAGACAAACTCCAGCCCGTTTCCGGCCCGGTCGAGCTGCCGCCACCGGCGAACTCCGGTCTTTGTGCCGGTCTCCTGCGGGCGGATGTATTCGTAGTGTTGTTCGGCCACGGTCTGGCGGTATCGACCGACGGGTGCCGCGCCGTGCCTGTCGGCATAGTTTTCGCCCGGGCCTCGTCCGTAATAGTCAATCCGGTCATACCCGCGCGGCATCGCCACCCGCATCCCGAACCGGAACAGGCCGGGAATCTCCCCGCCTCCGGCCGTTTCGAGTTTCTGGGTAATCATCACCGCCCCCTCGTTGTTTATGACGTACTTTAAAGTAAGTATCGCCGCCACCCCGGGCATATTATATTTGACTCCGATAACGGCGAGGCCCTCGTCCGCCCCGTACTCGATATCCGCGAGGTCTATGGCCGGGTCGCGCCACACGGCGTACTTCAATTGCAGGGAGGCTCCGTAGTCGTTGTCGGTCGGGGCGCGCCAGAAGTTGGGGCGCAACTGGGCACCCTCTTCGAAGAGTTCGCGCCCGTCCACCCGGTAGCGGCTTATAAACCCGGTCCGACGGTCGAAGTCTATCCGGAACCGCGGCCCCTCCACTGTCAGGTAATTCCGGTCGTTCTCCTTTATTTCGGGAAGTCGGGCCTCGAGGTTTCGCTCCTTAACGTTGGTTAACCGCATGGCGGGCGCGTTGTAGGGCCGGACTACCATCTGGTCGCGGGCCACGGTGAACCCGGCCGGGATGAGGGCCTCTGCCTGCCGGAGTTTATAACGCACATTCAACAGTAACTCCTGCGACGGGCATAATCCTTCGATGGAGTATGGTATCATTACCCGTCCGGTCTCCTGCGGCCGCACGTCGAGCTCCGCCACCGTTCCGGCCTGCACCGGCTCGCCGTCGGCCAGCAGTTCCCACTCCATATAGTAGGCTGCGAGGTCGCGGAAAAAGTTTTCGTTATAGACGTGCACCTCGCCGCGGGCAGGGTCCGCGAGGGTGGTCCATATAGACTGGTGGTAATATCCCGCCTCGTACATATGGGGGTTCGGAACGCGGTCGGGGCTGATAAGGCCGTTATCGCAGAAGTTCATGTCCGAAGCGTCGTAGGGGTTGAAGTCGCCCCCGTAACCGTAAATCTCCACCCCGTCGCGGTTCTTCCACCGCACCGACTGGTCGACGAAGTCCCAGATAAATCCGCCCTGATAGTTGGGGTATTTCCGTATAAGGTCCCAATACTCTTTGAATCCCCCCAGAGAGTTGCCCATCGCGTGGGCGTATTCGCACTGAATCAGCGGTATATGGGGATTACCCGATACGTAATCCTCGCTCCGGGCCGGGCTCCAGTACATCGGGCAGTATACGTCTGTGAAGGCGTTGCCGTGGGCCTGCTCGTACTGCACGGGGCGGTGCGGGTCCTCGGCCTTTATCCACCGGTAACACTCTTCGAAAGCAGGGCCGAACCCGGCCTCGTTGCCCATCGACCAGAATATTACAGAGGGATGGTTGTGGTTTCGCTCCACGTTCCGCCGGTTGCGCTCCATGTGGGCCGCGGCGTAGAGCGGGTTCTTGGCAAGTGTCCGCTCACCGTAACCCATACCGTGCGACTCGATGTTCGCCTCGGCCACCACATACAGGCCGTACTCGTCGCACAGCTCGTACCAGAGCGGATCGTCCGGATAATGGCAGGTGCGGACGGCGTTGATATTGAACTGCTTCATAATGCGGATATCCTCGAGCATCCTTTCGCGCGAAATTACATACCCGCCGTCGGGGTCCAGCTCATGGCGGTTGACGCCTTTGAAGAGCACCGGCCTGCCGTTGACCAGTATCTGCGCATCCCGCATTTCCACCTTCCGGAAACCCGTTCTGAGCGGTATTGCCTCCAGCACCCGGCCGCCTTCCTTCAGGGTTGCCGTCAGGGTATATAGGTCGGGCGTCTCGGCGGTCCATTTGGCGGGGTCGGGCACTTCCAGGGTGGTGGACAGCCGCCCGCTTCCCTGTACCTGTCCGGCGGCCACGGCGTTACCCGCCGCGTCGGTGAGTTGGAGATCCACCGTCCCGCTTCCGGCCAGCCGGATATCCACCGAGAGCGTACCGTCGCGGTATTCGGAGTCGAGGTCGGGCGTAAGGCGGATATCCTCGATATATTTCTTGTTGCGGGCATAGAGGTAGCAATCGCGGCCCACCCCGGAGAAGCGGAAAAAATCCTGGTCCTCGAGGTATGTGCCGTCGCACCAGCGGAATACCTGGAATGCGATTAGGTTACGGCCCGGCCGCAGGAACCGGGTTAAGTCGAACTCCGCCTCCAGTTTGCTGTCTTCGCTGTACCCTACGAAGCGGCCGTTCACCCACAGGTAGATATTGGAGGTGACCGAGCCGAAGTGGGCGAAGACCTGCTTTCCGTTCCAGTCTGCGGGAATCGTTATTTCGCGGCGGTATGACCCTACATGGTTGTTCTCCTCGGGAACCGCGGGCGGTGCGCTCTCGAACTGCTCCCGCCACGGGTAACCGATATTGAGGTACATCGGGTCGCCGTAGCCATTGAGCTCCCATACGCCCGGAACAGGGATATCGTCCCAGCCGAGGTCGTCGAAGTCGGTGCGGAAGAAGTCCGTGGGCCGCTGCCATGCGTGGCGCACCCAGTTGAACTTCCAGTCCCCGTTGAGCGACAGGAAGTTGGCCGATGCGGTCCGGTCGCCCATAGCCGCGGCTTCGGGGGATTCGTAAGCGAAATAGCTGGTATGCATCGGTGCGCGGCCCACCGCGTTCACCTGCGGGTCCTTCCATTCCGTCCATGTCTGGCCGTACAGGACGGCCGCACAAAAAAAGGCGAAGCCGATAGCAAGAAGTTTTTTCATTATAAGGTCGGTTTTATGTTTTTCCAAAGTTAGCTGTTCCGTGTCAATAAATCAATATGTACTACATAATATTATTATATAATACATATTCCATAATTATATGAACCAAATAACTAATATTTGCATTATATGTAGTACACATTCGGTGCGGAATAACTCCCGGCTCGTGGTAACTGTGATGGTACCGGTCCCCCCGCCCGCTAAGGTATAGAAATCCGGTGAAACGTAATGCAGGGTGTCCCCGGCTCGATGCTCCACCTCCTGCCGGAGCTATTTATGGAAAATCCGCTCCGACGGCCTGTAAAATCGTATCCCGAAAACCGCCCCTTCTTATAACCCGCTCTGTCCGAGCCATAAAATGGCTCCCACAGGTCCGTACAGGGGTTATGATGCGAGCCTGCGGGCGAACGTTATTCCATAACTTTAGAAAAATTTACATGGACGGGCAGAATTATCGTTACTATTTTCGCATAGGTAAAAGTACCACCTTAAAACTACTATAATGGACCGCATTCTATTCAACATTACCGCAGCCGTCGCTGCACTATTATTCAGCCTCCAGTTGTCGGGGCAGGGGACCTTCCCCGACGGTACACCCATCCCGGCGTGGTTCGGCGAGACCGAAAAAACCGATATCGCCGCTCTGGGCACCCAGTACCGCATCACCGACCACGGGGCGGTAAGCGACAGTACCGTCGTGCAGACCGAAACCATTCAGGCCATAATCGACAAGGCCCACCAAGAAGGCGGCGGGGTTATCGTTATCCCGGCCGGAACCTACCTCAGCGGGTCGCTCTTCTTCAAACCGGGCACCCACCTGCATCTGAAGAAGGATGCGGTGCTCAAAGGCAGCGACGATATCAGCAACTTCGAATTGAAGACCACCCGTATGGAGGGCCAGACGCTTTTCTATTTCACCGCGCTCGTGAATGCCGACGGGGTGGACGGGTTCACACTCTCGGGCGAAGGGACACTCGACGGCAACGGGCTGCGTTACTGGAAATCGTTCTGGCTCCGCAGGAAGTTCAACCCGCAGTGTACCAATATGGACGAGATGCGTCCGCGCCTGCTTTATGTTTCCAACAGTAAGGACGTACAGATTTCGGGTGTCAGGCTGATAAACTCGCCGTTCTGGACCACGCACTATTACAAATGCGAGAACCTCAAACTCATCGACCTTTATATCTACTCTCCCTACGAACCGGTGAGGGCGCCGAGTACCGACGCGATGGATATAGACGCCTGCAATAATGTTCTGATTAAGAACTGTTTTATGGCCGTTTGCGACGATGCTATCGCCCTTAAGGGCGGCAAAGGCCCGACGGCCGACAAGAACCCGGACAACGGGGCCAATACCAATATAATAATAGAGGATTGCACCTTCGGTAAGTGCCACAGCGTGCTTACCTGCGGCAGCGAGGCGATCCACAACCGCAATATTATCGTGAGGAACTGCGTGGTGGATAATCCCGAACGCCTTCTCCACCTCAAGATGCGCCCCGACACCCCCCAGCTGTACGAATACATAACGTTCGACGGGATAACGGGCAACGTGGTGAACTTCCTCTATGCCTATCCGTGGACCCAGTTCTTCGACCTGAAGGGGCAGGATGAGATACCGATGTCCTATTCGCGCAATATCACTATGCGCAATATCGACGTGGAGTGCCGGAACGTATTCAATATCCGCAAGTCGGACCAGTTCGAACTTACGGACTTCACCTTCGAAAACCTCGACCTGAGGGTCGACGGCAAGGATATCAGGGTCGATAAGCTCGTTATAGAGGACTTCGACGATTACCCGCTCGACAGCATTACCGACGGGGTATCGCAATACGAATAGACTTTTAACCGACAGATATTTTCCGGCCTCCGTGCCGGTATATAACCCCTTATTCTCTGACTCTGCCCGGCCTTCGCGAAGGCCGGGCTGTTTTTTCGGGCGTTTCCCGAGGTGGCGACTTTGCCGCGGGTGAGATGATTTTAATTAGGTAAATTATATCGCGTCTGCTTTACAGACGTGCGGCCAGCCGGGGGCTGGGCGGCGGGCCGCTAAAATCAGTAGTGTAAAATTGTAGATAGTTACCTTTCGTTAAAAGTAAAAAAAGATTGCACAATATTTGGTTTATAAAATAAACTTGTTTATGTTTGCAGTGTAATTAAAACCATAAACTAATTTAAAATTGACGACTATGAAAAAGATGACTATTTTTGCGGCGGTTACGGGAATATTCCTTATGGGTTCGGCAGCAGCGGTGTCCGCCCGGGAATCAGCCACGGTAGATATCAAAGTGGATGGGCTGCGTTCCGGCGAGGGGAATGTAATGCTGGCGGTGATGCGGGAAGATATGACCCGGAGGGACTGGAGCCGGTTCGACCCCGGGAGTGTCGAGTGGAGTTCGGTAATCGTGTACGCGGCTATGGAAGAGAGTTCTACCGACGGAACGGAATTTAAAATCGAAGGTCTCCCGGAGGGCGAAAAACTCTACCTCTATCTGTTCCACGACGAGAACGGTAACCGCAGGATGGACCTGGGTGAGAATATGATGCCGCGGGAAGGGTTCGTTACCGGCGTCGGGGAGATAATCCCCACCCTCACCGTTACCGGCGGGGAGCAGGAGGTAAGGCTGACCATGACCTATTTATAACGGATAAAATCGAGTGCAATGGAAGAGAGGCAGATTACGGGGCAGGAGAGCCTGGAGCTTATAGCCCGCATGTTACGGAATACACAACGGAGGTTCGAACGTTATGCCGGGATGCCGTTTATAGTGTGGGGTTATGCCACGGTAGCCGTCTCCATAGCCGTATGGCTTATGGTGACCCGTACCGGTAATGCGGACTGGAACTTCCTATGGTTCGGGATAATCCCGCTCGGCGCCGCGGGGATGTTTCTTGCCCGGCGCAGGAGTGAAAAAACGGTCACCACTTATACGGACGAAGTGGTAGGTTACATCTGGAAAGGGGTGGGTTTCACCGCGGTTCTTGTCTCCCTCGCTTCGATTTTCGGCATGGTCTCCCAGATACTCTTTATCGAAGCCCTTCTTATCAATACCGGAACGGCCGTAACGGGGATGGCTATAAAGTTGAAATATGTGGCGGTAATGGGTTTCGTGGGAATAGTCCTCTCGTTCGCCCTGCCCTTCTTCAATGCGAGCTGGGACCAGATATTGGTGTTCGCCCTTATAGTGGCGGTGACGATGGTCGTCCCGGGTCATATAATGAACGCACAGGGCAGGAAACTCAACGCACAAAATTCCTGACCATGTTCAAGGGACTGGACCCGTTACTGCACTCCGAACTACGGCTGGCCGTGATGTCCCTGCTGATAGGGGTGGAGGAGGCCGACTTCGTTTACATCAAAGAGCAGACCGGGGCGACTTCCGGCAACCTCAGCATCCAGCTCGACAAACTGGCCAAAGCCGGGTATGTGGATATCGAAAAGACCTTCAGGGGCAAGATGCCCCGGACGGTGTGCCGCATCTCCGACACGGGAAGGAAGGCCTTCGCGCAATATGTGGAGGACCTGAAATCCTACCTGAAACTCTGAACGGCTACCGTCGCCGTTTCAGCCGGGCGCCGTTTCCTCTGACGGGAACGGCGCTTTATTTAAGGGGCGGTACCGAGACTTTACCCGAACGGAACCGACCATAATCTTCGCCTGCCGTGGAGCGCTGAATACGGTGCGGGTCGGTAAAAGCGGAATTGAAGGATGAAAAAATTATAAATAAAAGGGGCCTTACGCCGGGAATTAGAATTTTTATTATCTTTGCCACACCAAAACCGCACCATGCCCAGATGGCGAAATCGGTAGACGCGCTCGTTTCAGGGGCGAGTGTCAGTGATGACGTGAAGGTTCGAGTCCTTTTCTGGGCACAGAATTACGCTTAATTGGCTGTAAAACAGCCTTTAAGCGTTTTTTTTACGATTCTGCCGCTGGTCAAAATTTATCGTATTTTTGAACAAGAGTTTAAGTTGCTTAATAATTATTTTGTCAAAAAATTTGGAACAGCACGGTAATTAATACCAAGCGGTTCGAGTATTGGGATATTATAATTTAATTGTGAATGAGCGTCCAATAAGATTTCGGCCGAAGTGTGGATTTACTAGTGGCGTTGTTGAGTAACCCGGCGAAGATAGGTTTCATTTCACGATGCTGAATGTTCGATTGACCAAGGTAAGAACCTCAAATGTTTGTAGGAGAAGTTCGCTCATATTCGAGACCGATCTAGTCCGTAAACTCGGCAACTTTCTTCAAATCTGCACTCGAGTTTGCGGCAGACTATATTTGCTTAATTAATAGAATGATAGTTAAATAGCTTTTATTAGTTAGGGTGCATAGTACAAAGTTAAATCCAAATTATTATTGATTTCATCGTCCGACTCGTCTATAAATAATCTTAACTGATTCCAGTAATTTATAAAATTTAATTTTTAACGATTGATGATTAATATAAAAAAAATCATAACGGGCACGTAAGGCCATTTCTTCTATATCGACGGCATAGCCATACTTTATTACTCCCAATGACGTCAAGCCGGGTTTTATCGAAAATAAAGATTCATACAGGGGGTCTGTCTCGATAAGTCTTTCTACAAAATATTCCTGCTCCGGGCGCATGCCCACCCAATTCATGTCACCTTTGATTATGTTCCATAGCTGGGGCAACTCATCAAGTTTGTATTTTCTGAGTTTTTTGCCGAAAGAAGTTATCCTGTTATCATTTTTAATAGTCAATACCATTCCTGTACTATGTGGATCATGGTACATTGTTCGAAATTTATATATAACAAACGGCTTACGGTCTTTGCCAACCCTTACCTGACGAAAAAAAACCGGACCGGTACTTCCAAGCCTGATGCAAATAATGATGTATATAAGAAAGGGGGAAAAAAGCAGCAATAAGCAGGCTGCAAGAATACGGTTCATATCATCTTTGTATAAATCCAATCATTAATTAAATTATATACCTCATTTTTCCATTTGATAGAATAGAAACTATGGTTAGCCCCTTTAATAATATGAGATTCATGATCTACATTGTGACGGGAAAGCAATTTCTCTATCTGCGGCAAAGCCGTTAATGTTTCGGGATCTTTTTCAGCCTGAATGACCAATACGGGGCCTTTGAGGTTTTCAAATGAGAGGTGTTGTTTAGAATTATGATACACTGTTTTTTTGATCCTTTTACGGGACTTTAGCGGCCCTAATACGGTAGATATAATTTTCCTATAATTTATTTCTCCAGAGAATAATTTTTTCCATGTTTCCCGCCGGAAAACTTTGGCAATGTAAGTCTGGCTATTCATTCCCAATTCTTTGATCTTTACTTCCGTACCTTTTTCATCATTCCTTAGTGCGGAACTGGATAGCATTACCAATCCTCTAACGGGCTTTACTGTAGTTTTAGCATAAAAAAGAGCAATCTTTGCACCGGAACAGATACCCAGCAGGGCTATATAATCTACTCCATACTTACTTTTTATATATTCCCTTATCAGGTCGACCTCTTCTATTATAGTACGGTGGTCGTGGTATATATTGTCCTCACCACTGTATCCCCATCCCCTGTGATCAAACCGGATGCAATAATAACCGGCACATGCAAGTCTAGCGGAAAACATGGATAGCATATCGTGTGGACCGGTCCGGTGACCACCGGCTCCATGTAGGAAAATAAAAGCTTTCCCGGTATGACCGGTAGCCGTTGCATCCGGGATATCTATGATACCGTGGATATACTCACTGTCGCACTTTATGGAAAACAGATCAGGCATTGCTCAATATTTCTACGATTAATGAATTCAATTCATCAAGTGGTGTGTAATCTATTTTTTCCCAGAAGGCCGGTGCTTCGATATGTCCGATCACTGTATCCGGAAATCGGCTGGTCAGGTCCAGTGATATTATTGCGTTACGCGATGACCGTGTCATAGTAACCACAGAGACAGGTCTTGTGTTCTTCCCCAAGTCTCCGAAAATATGATCAGTTTCATATTTTTCCAGTTCCTTATAGAAATTTCCGGTTATTGCATACCCGTCAAAATCGACTGTTATATCATTTTTAAGACCCGAAATCAACTGGGCGCGGTTAGAGGAAATCGCGCCTACAGTTATCAGCTCTTTAACTAATTTACTACGAAGAGATTTTCTTAGGTATTTAGTAGGCTCGGTAACGGGTTCGAGTAATATTAGCCTTTCAATATTCTCGCTTTGTGAGGCGAATAACGACGCAAGATAGGAACCGAATCTAAGTCCAACCAGTGATACTCTGTCCATTCCGCTTAGCCGACATAAATAAGCCGCTGCATCCCTGATATCTTCCATCCAGGCACATATACCACCTTCTTCCATATCATAGGAACTATCTCCGTGACCGCACAGGTCAAACAGCATTACGCTAAAACCTTCTCTGCACAGGGCTTTCGCCATCATCACAAGTATGCGCACTGAACTTTTCCTTTCTTCCCCGAAAGGATGTATCATAAGAACGCCCCGGCCGTTAGCAACTTCCGGACTGTATACCATCCCGAATAGCTGCGGTTCTTCCCTGATCAAAACCTGTTCTTCTTTCATCGGACCTGTTCGTTATATAATCTTCAGTAGTACCCTTTCTTCTCCATAAGCTGGTCATGACTTCCGGTCTCGGCAATACGTCCTTCCCGTATACATATTATTTCGTCTACATTCCGAATGGCACTCAGGCGATGGCTGACCAAAATTATAGTTTTACCAGTGTTGACCCTGAATAAATTCTCTATAATCTCTTTTTCAGTCTCCGAATCGATTGCCGAAGTCGCCTCGTCCAGTAGGATGATACCGCCGCTTTTTAGTACGGAACGGGCAATGGCTATCCTTTGCCTCTGCCCTCCGGACAATGTTACACCCTGGTCGCCAATGATCGATTCATATCCGTTTTCCATCTTCGAAATATGGGTGTCGATTTTACTCCAAGCGCAAGCTGTTATTAATTCATTATTGGTCGCATTTTCTTTGGCATATATGATATTGGACTTGATGGTGTCATGGAATAGGTGATTGTCCTGTGTGACAAGGTTAAGATTACTCCGCCATGTTTCAAGGTCGAAAGTCCCGGAATCTCTCCCCGAAAGTTTTATTGTACCCCTATCCGGAGCATAAAACTTGCAGAGAAGGTTTATAATGGTGCTTTTACCGCAACCGCTTTCACCTATAAGTGCATATTTTTTTCCCTGCCTAAAAATAATATTTATATCCTTCAGTACCGGTGTGTTATCATAAGAAAAATGTACACCGGAAAGTTCAAGGTCACCGCCTACTACCTTTTCAAGTACCGACTCCACTTTCCCACTTTTCTCCGTAGATAATAATATAACTTCGTAAACACGGTCCATCGATACCCCGGCCCTAACCATATCGAAATAGAGCCCCATAAGGTCGCGCATAGGTTCGAAAAGCCGGTTGGTATATTGTATAAAGGCCACAAGCACCCCTATAGACATGGCTCCTGCCATAACATCCATACCACCTATAAGCAGTATAACTATAGGTACCAATAGTGAGAGCAACATTGAAATGGTACGTGTCATTGACGATAACCGGACATTCTTAATATTTATATCTATTTGCTCGTCGATTAGTCCGTGAAGCTTTTTCTCCTCATAACCATAGCTCATATAACTCTTAAGCAATTTTATATTGCGGAATCGCTCCATTAGGTAACTCAGAATCTCCGAATCCTTAAGGCGACCCCGTTTAATATTTTGGTGGATCTTAGGTTGGTAGTAACGGGTGTTAATATATATGAAGGGAAAAACCGTAAGTGATATAAGGAACAATTTAAGATTAAGTATGCAAAGCATAACAGTCAATCCCAACAAGGTACACAGGCTGTTTATAATCCTTATTACGGTACCCGTAAGAATGTTTTGGATACTATTGACCTCGCTGTTGACCCTATGTATAACATCGCCTGTTTTCTCTTTATCGAAAAACCCCAGGGGAAGCCTTATAAGGTGTGAGAACAGAGACAAACGCATATCTTTCATCAGGTGATTGCTTACCCATTCGAAGAGATAGGTAGTAGCGTATGTTATCACTAGCCGTAATATGCATATACCAAAGTATACCGCCAAAACTTGTAGAAGGAGTGTGAAACTCCCGGAAGGGAATACATCGTCGATTATTATTTTAAGTACAAAGGGAGATGCAAGTGCTGCCACGCTACCCAGAAGCATTAATATTAGTAAGAGTGCTTCATGTGCTATATATTTTTTCAAAAAACGGGCAAAGAATTTTATCGATTCTATTTTCATTAATAAGGGTTTTGGGAAGGAATGCTGAGGGTATACAGTGGTAAGAGATTAGAAAAGTCAATCAATATTGTAC
>JAJBVT010000041.1 GCA_020859685.1 Rikenellaceae bacterium | reverse complement strand
CCCGTCCACCCTCGCCACGGACGTATGGGCCGGAATCACCGCCGTCCGGCCGCCATAGCGGACCGTAAGGGTCGGAAAAGCATCCTCCGGACCAGCCCCGTCCAACTCGCACTCTGCTCCTTCGAACACCTCGGTATGTGGTGCGAACAGGGCCGCCGACAACTCCGGAAGCCTACGCCGGAGCCCCATCGCATCGGCCATGTAGTTGTTTAGCTCCGTGTTGGTATTCACCCCGAGCGGCAGGTCGCCAGCGGGGTGGTAAGCGGCCAGAAACACGTCCTCGCCGGTATGGCCCCCGGAAGTATAACCGAAATAGTGGGCCTCGTTCATCTTGCGGGCTATAAATCCGTGCATATTCTCGCCGTATCCCACCGACATATAATCCCCGGCCTTAACGCCCCGGAGTCGTATGAGGTGGCGCATCTCCTCCTCCGTAAGGCGGATGCCGGTAAGGTCGTGGAATATCTCGCCGTAACGGGTAGTGTCGCTCTCCATAAGTACGGCTTCGACCCCGTCCGAGGTCTTCCGGAATTTGGAAACGGGGTCGTAGATTTTCGCCACGGGCGTGGTGTCGTAGCCTTCGAGGCGATAGTTGCCGATGGTGAACCCGGCGTTGCCGTGGTCGGGAACCACCACAACCGTGGTGTTGCCGTCCGCCCGGGCGAAGTCCATCGCTACGCACACCGCGTCGTCGAATTCGAGAAACTCGGTAATGATTCCTACCGCGTCGTTCGAGTGGGCGGCCCAGTCCACCATACTACCCTCCACCATAAGGAAGAACCCGTTTTCGTTCTGCGACAGCACATCCAGCGCCTTCCGGGTCATTTCGGGAAGCAGGGGTATCGCGGTGCCGTCGTGGTCGTGCGCGTACGGGAAATTATAGTCGCACCACAAGGCCCACAACCTGCCCGAACGGTGGTCCCGGAACCCTTCCAAATCGTCCGTAAGCAGCCGCGTACCGTTCGACTCCAGATATCTTTCGATTTCCGGTGTCAGGCAGGTCGTCCCGCCGCCCAGCATCACGTCGAGGTCCTGATGGGCCATCTGCGAGGCTATAACATCGTAAGAGTTACGGTGGGCCGTATGTGCCGACGCGTCGGCCGGGGTGGCATGGGGAAACTCTACCTTCACCACAAGGCCGGTAGCCTTTGCCTGCTCCACGCGGGCCGCCTCGAGCAGGGTTGCCAGCGGCCGGTAGGCCCTTGCCGGGTCCACCTCGAATATATCGTTGCCGCCGTCCGCCTCGGGATAGATCGCTACGTTCTTCGTCCGCGGCGGGACCCCGGTAAAGAACGCCGAACCGCCGGGCGCCGAGTCGGCTATCAGGGAGTTCGAGGCGAACGAGCGCACCGTGCCGCAGACGTATTCGTCCACTGCCAGCCGGGCCTCTCCGCCGTTATAATAGCGGTACCACCTTGCCGCCGACAGCACCCCGAGCGATGTGCCGTCGGGAATCATAACTATCAGGTTCTTGGTTGGGGCCACCTCCGAGCGGTAGGGCCGGCCGTAATCCGGCGGCGCGGCCGCGGCAGGTTTTCCGCCGGTAACAAGCAGGATGGCCGCGGCTGTAATGGCCGCCTTCCGGAAGATATTTCTCATCGTCTTGTATGGTTTAATCCATGCAATTATACGAAACCTGCCGCGGCAAAAAAATTATTCCGGGTAAAAGTTTCGTCAATTCCGCCCCCGGCGCCTATAATATCAGGTTATATATAAAAACTTTTTACGTCCCGCCATCCCGCCATGGGAAGGGCCGCGCGTCTTCGAAAGCAGGCTTCTTTTCTCTGAGTGCTAAAGTCTGTGTATCACCTCACCGTCTCCGGACGGAGAGACCAAATGGCGGTGCGGCCGTAAAGTACGGTGAAGTCCGGCCTCCTACCCGAACGGACACTAACCCTTACCGCCGGGGCGAACCGGGCAACAGACGGCTACGACCCACCCGACCCCGAAACTGACAGTACGGATTACCGGGACGGACCGCACGGTTTTTCAGTACCGCGTTTTGATTGTTCGGAATCGGAAATAATTTTGGCCGGTCGTTCCGGAGCGGGTAAATTCGCACCGGCGATTCCCGTGCCGACAGCCATCCGCAGTTCTGAGGCGGGTGTCGTCAACGAAAACGGCACCGTAAAACCATGAAAAAATGAACAACCCCGACCGTAACAGTACCGCCTTCCTTGTAGTCACCCTCGGCTGCCTTGCCGCCTTCGGGCCGCTGGTAACCGATATGTACCTGCCGGGGCTTCCGGCCATGACCGAATACTTCGGAACCACCGTACCCAAGGTCCAGACGGGCATTACCGCAAGTATGCTGGGCCTCGCACTGGGCCAGCTGTTGATAGGTCCGATAAGCGACCGATACGGCCGCAGGGGTCCGCTGTTGGCCTCCATGTGGCTGTTCCTTCTCTCGACCGTATGGTGTATCTTCTCGGGGAGTATATCGTCGTTCGTCGCCGCCCGTCTGGTGCAGGGTTTGGCGGGGTCCGGGGGTATCGTACTGTCGAGGTCGGTCTCGGCGGACCTCTTTTCGGGAAAGGAGCTGGCCAGGTTTTTCGCCGTCATAGCGGCGGTGCAGGGTCTGGCGCCGGTGGGTGCGCCGGTATTGGGAGGTGTTATCCTGAGCTTCACCCGGTGGCAGGGGGTATTCTGGGCGCTCCTTGTCGTAGGCGTCGTGATACTGGCGCTCTGTTACCGGCTCCGGGAGACCCTGCCGCCCGACCGCCGAAACGACTCCGGCATAGCGGGCACCTTCCGGCTGTTCGGCCCCGTACTGCGCAACCGCAGGTTTATGCTATACGTCTGCCTCTTGTCGTTCTCGATGGCCATATTGTTCGCATTTATCGCCTCCTCGCCCTTTATATTTCAGGACTACTACCGATTGTCGACGCTGGGATACAGCGTCTATTTTGCGGTTAACGCCTTTGCCGTGACGCTGGGCGCAATCCTCTCCTCGCGGTTTTCCGACCCTGCAAAGGCACTGCGCACCGGCGCCTCGCTGGTGTTCCCGTTAGGGGTGGCGACTGCCGTGTTACTGGGTCTGGGACTGCCCATCGGCGCCGTGTGCGTGCCATTGTTCCTGACTCTTTTCGCCGCTGGGCTGACTTTTCCGTCCACGGCGACCGTTGCCATCGGGTCGGAGAAGCGGAACGCCGGTACCGCATCCGCTGTTCTGGGTTCGGCGAATTTCATCTTCGGCGGCATCGTCACCCCGCTGGTCGGGCTGGGGGACGGCCTCCGCTCCACGGCCATAGCTATCGGTGTCTGCTCGGCGATGACCTTCCTGCTGATGCTGGCGGCCGGCAAACGCACGGCCTGATTCCGGGCCTGCCGTAACGGGCAAGGGACGCGCATCGTACGTCCTCTTTTTATTTGGGTCAGGCGGGTAGTCACCGGGAGCCGATTCCGGGAAGAAAACGTATCTTTGCGCGACGGCTAAACGGTAACCAAAATGAAAAGAGGTAAAATCCTTATCGTAGACGATAACCGCAACGTACTGAGCGCCCTGCGGATATTCCTCGGCAAATCGTTCGAAGAGGTGGTCCTGCTCTCCTCGCCCGCTAACCTTATCTGGATGCTCAAGGAGACCAGACCGGACGTGGTGCTGCTCGATATGAACTTCTCGGCGGGCATCAACACCGGCAACGAGGGCCTCTACTGGCTCGAAAGGGTGAAGGCCGAGAACGCCGAGGTGCCCGTGGTGCTCTTCACGGCATACGCTGATATCGACCTTGCGGTGGAGGCCATCAAACGCGGTGCGACGGACTTCGTGGTTAAACCGTGGGACAATACGAAACTTCTCGAAACCCTCACCTCCGCGATGAACGCTCGCAAGGGAGGGCCGGAAGGCCGGAGCCGGAAGGCAGGCCCGGAGGTTCCGGGGGCAAAGTCCGACAAGGATATCCTGTGGGGCGAGTCGGTGCCGATGCAGAACCTTCTGCGGATGATTGAGAAGGTGGCCCGGACCGACGCAAACGTACTTATAACCGGCGAGAACGGCACCGGCAAGCAGCTTGTGGCCAATAAGATACACGAGCTGTCCAAAAGGCACGACGGTCCGCTGGTGACGGTCGACATAGGTTCGCTCACCGAAACGCTGTTCGAAAGCGAGCTGTTCGGCCACGTCAAGGGCGCCTTCACCGACGCCCGGGCCGACCGGGAAGGCAAGTTCGAAGCCGCCGAAGGGGGGACTCTTTTTCTCGACGAGATTGCCAACGTCTCCTACACCCTTCAGGCCAAACTGCTCACCGCCATACAGAGCCGGCAGGTGACCCGAGTGGGGAGCAACCGGCCGGTCAGGGTCGATATACGGCTTATCTCGGCCACCAACCGCAACCTTGCGGCGATGGCCGCCGAGGGGACGTTCCGGGAGGACCTCCTCTACCGTATAAACACTATCGAACTCGTGGTGCCGCCCCTGCGCGAGCGCGGTGGGGACATAATCGCGCTGGCGGAGTTTTTCGCCCGGCGCTTCTCCGGGAAATACGGCAAACCCCGGTCGGGCATCGGCCCCGACGCGGCCGAAAAGATACTCGGCTACGGCTGGCCGGGCAACGTCCGGGAACTGGAGCACGCGGTCGAAAAGGCCGTAATCCTCTCCGAGGACGGCTACCTCACCTCGTTCGACTTCGTGCTCAACCGCGAGCCGGACTCCCGCACGGCGGTCTCCATCGAGGATATGGAAAAGGCCATGATAATCCGCGCCCTCGAAACCTACGGCCGTAACGTCTCGGCTATTGCCGCCCAGCTGGGCGTATCCCGCCCGACGCTTTACAGCAAGATGAAAAAATACGGCATAGAGTAGCCATGTTCAAGTCCATCGAATATAAGCTGATTCTGTGGCTGGTACTGCTTCTGGCGTTCTTCGGGGCGGCTGTGTGGTTTGCGGCCCGCGGGGTCTGGCTCATTGCCGCTGCCGTCGGGGTTCCGGCGCTCTATTCGCTGGGGCGGCTCCGTAAGAACTACCGCCGGTACAACTCCAATATCATCTTCCTGCTCAACGCCCTCGAGAACGGCGACTTTTCGTTCCATTTCGCCGCCAACAAACTCTCGCGCCGCGAGTCGGAACTCAATATGATGTTCGACCGTATCAAGGAGATACTCTCGGGTGCGCGGCTGGAGGTGATGGAGAACGAGAAATTCCTCGGCATAATAGTGGAGAGTACGGCGGCCGGTATCGCCATAGCCGAAGAAAACGGGAGTATCCGGGTGGTCAACAAATCCGCCCTGCGGATGCTCGGGCTGCCGGTTTTCACCCATATTAAACAAATCGGCGCCGTCGACGCTTCCTATCCCGACCTGCTGCTGAACCTCTCTCCGGGCAAAACCGCCCAGCTACGCGTGGCCAACGAACGGGAAGAACTCCTTATCAGCGTATCCGTTACGGTGGTACGCATCAGGGATATGATACTGCGGGTATTCTCGCTGACCAATATCGGCAACGAACTCGAAGCCCGCGAGATGGAGTCGTGGATAAAGCTTATCCGCGTGATGACCCACGAGATAATGAACTCCATCGCCCCCATCAACTCATTGAGCGAGACGCTGTTAGAAGCCTACGAGGAGGACGGACAGCCGTCGCCGGAACTTCGGGAGGATACCCTCGAAGCCTTCCGCACCATCAACTCCACGGCCAAGGGCCTGCTCTCTTTCGTGGAGTCCTACCGCAGGTTTACGGGTGTACCGAAACCGGAACTTACCCGCACGGATATCAACCTGCTCGTGAGCCGGACCGTGGACCTCCAGTCGGCCTCCTTCGCCGATATGGGTATAAAGGCGGAGACTCTGCTGACCGGAGAGGGAAGCGAAATTATGGCCGACGGGGCGCAGATCGGGCAGGTGCTCGTAAACCTGCTCAAGAACGCTTCGGAGGCGGCCTCCGGCAGGCCCGACGCGCAGATACGGGTAGCCACCCGCCGCGAACCGGGAATGCTCGTCGTCGAGGTGCGCAACAACGGCAGCCCTATTCCGCCGGAGGTGGAACCGCATATTTTCGTTCCTTTCTTCACCACCAAGGATAAGGGTACGGGAATCGGGCTGAGCCTGTCGCGATATATAATGCGCCTACACGGCGGCAACCTGAAATACCACCGCGCCGACCAGTGGACGGTGTTCACCCTGCTGTTCCCGCTGAACGGTCCCCCGGCTTAAGGCTTCCCTTTTATTATAACTACCCGAACGCCGACACCGGACTTTCACGTCCAGGGGTTCCCTGCAAAGATTCTTACCGCAACACGATATCAACACCGGACAGTCCGGACCGGGACGCTTCGATATCCGCGGTCCGGCCTTCCGGGTTGTTCCGGCTCCCTACCACGGGAGCCTTCCCACACTACAAACAGGGTTTTCTATTCGCTTTTGAGCGACTCCACCGGGTTGGCCCGGGCGGCTCGGAAGGTCTGCCAGCTGACCGAAGCCAGACAGAGGGCGGTTACTACCAGCCCCGCCAGCAGGAATGGCCACACGCCTATCTGTTGCCGGTATGCGAAACCCCGCAGCCACCGCTCCATAACGATATAGGCCACCGGCCACGCTATGACCAGCGACAGAGCCACCCGGCCGAGGGATTGGAGGTTCAGCATCCGCAGCACCTCGCCCACCGTGGCGCCGTTCACTTTGCGCACGCCTATCTCCTTCTCCTTCTGCCGTATCATATAGAGCGACATGGCGAAAACGCCCATTACCATAATAACTATCGAAAGGATCGTGAACGTTCCCATGACCCGGGCTATGCGTCGCTCGCTTTCGTACCACGACAGAACCCTCTCGTCGGCGAAGACTATATCGGGCATATCCCCGTGGGTCATGTCGCTGTATACTTCTGCGACCCGGGAGGCGGTTTCATAAACGTTGTCGGAATTGAGTTTCACTACGAAGTTCATCACTCGCCAACCTTCCGGAAGGAATTGGAGAACCGTGGGCGGCGGGGCTTCATGCAGTGAGACAATGTGAAAATTATCGACCGTCCCCGCGATAGTAAAGGTGTTACTGTTTTCGTCTAATTTGAAATTAAACGTGTTACCGTCCGGATTTAACAGATTGTAAGCAGGCTCGTTAAGATATGACGACCGGAGCAGATCGTTTGCCTGCATGTCGTCGAAGGGCCGTAATTGTATGCCGTATATATTATACGCGGTGGAGTCCATCCTTACCATATGCAGACCGACCCGTGTGTCGTTAATAAAAAAAGGCATATTGGCTCCGCCGTCCAGAACCGACCACATCGACAGACCCACCGCCTCGACGCCGGCTACGGCCCGGAGCCTGTTTTGGACCCCCTCTATCTCCCCGGGTCCGAAATCCTGATTGCGTATCTGTATTATGTTCTCCTTGTTGAAACCCACATCGCGTGAGACCAGAAAACCCGCCTGTCCCCTCATTATAAAGGTGCATACCAGCAATGCCGCACAAACCGTAAACTGGAAAATAATCAGGACTTTGGAATAACCCGTTTTAACCTTCCGGGCGACGGTTCCCTTAACTACCTCGATCGGTCGGAAAGTCGAGACGGCAAGGGCCGGAAGTATACCCGCCGCCAGCGACAGCCCGATAAGACAAACGATGAACCATAAAACCGTACCTGCCTGGAATTGCCCGCGGAGATTGAGCGTGGTACCGAGCAAACCGTTGAAATAACCCTCGAACAGGAACGCAATAAACAAGGCCAGAATTAAGGCAAGGGTCGTCATTAGGAAAGATTCGGAAAGTATCTGGACCACAATACTGCCTCGGCCGCTCCCCATCAGCTTCCGGACAGCCGCCTCCTTACCCCGGAACCCGGACTGGGCGATGGTCATATTAATATAGTTCAGTAGCGCTACTATCAGGATAAGAATGGCCAGCCCGAGGTATATTCGTGTATTGTCGAGATTGCCGTGCCGGATTTGATACGCCGCGTTCAAAGGGGTAAAATAGATATCCTCCACCGGGAGAAGCATCAGTTCCTTGACGTGGCCCTGGTTGTACATACCGTACTCCTCCTTAAACCTGTCCAGCAGTAAACCGGTTTTGGAGGGGAGGTCCGCCCCGGTTTTGGCGAGCAGGTAGGTCCCGTAAGTGGAATCCCACCAGTTGTCGAGAACATTCCACCCGAATATCTTATCCACATTACTGAAATTCAGAATCAGGTCCGGGTTTTCGAGATGGGTGTTATAAGGGAAATCCCGGAAGACGCCTCCGACCACGAATTCATTCTCCTCGATTACCACCGTCCGTCCGAGCGGATTGTCGTTACCGAAAAAACTGGCGGCGGTAGTAGTGGATATCAACACCATGTCGGACGACGGAAACGGATTGGCCGGGTCGCCTTCCACCAGCGGGAAGCTGAAAACCTCGAAAAAATTGGGATCCGCAAGCATGACATGTATATCCTTCCGCCCGGCATGCGAAGGCCCGGCTCTGAACAGTACTCCCCTCATGCGGACATACGTTTCTATTTCAGGAAGCAGGTCTTTTACATACGGGCCTACAGGAGCGGCCATGTAAGCACCGTTTTCATTCGCCAACAGGTAAATCCTGTCCCTGTTTTCGTGGAAGGAGTCCATCGTGACCTGGGTCTTCGCATAGAGCGAAAGTATGATAACAAAGGCGAGCGAAACGGCGAATCCCGCCACAGAGACAAAGGTGTAGACCTTCTGCCGCGACAGGAATTTGAGGTAAGTTTTTAATCCGGATAAATTCATTATGGTATATTTATGACCAAAGCAGGTCGTTTATATTCTGTTTACCGGACGATCCGGACCGGGACGCTTCGATATCCGCGGTCCGGCCTTCCGGGTTGTTCCGGCTCCCTACCACGGGAGCCTTCCCACACTACAAACAGGGTTTTCTATTCGCTTTTGAGCGACTCCACCGGGTTGGCCCGGGCCGCCCGGAATGTTTGCCAGCTGACGGACACGAGGCAGAGTAGGGTTACGACAAAGCCGGCGGCTATAAATGCCCATGCGCCGATGTTTATCCTGTACGCGAAATCCTGCATCCAGCGGTTCATCCCGTACCAGGCAAGGGGGCAGGCTATAACGAAAGCGATCCCCACCCTTTCAAGCGACTGAAGGTTGAGCATCCCGAGCACCTCGCCCACCGTGGCGCCGCTCACCTTGCGCACGCCTATCTCCTTCTCCTTCTGCCGTATCATATAGAGCGACATGGCAAAAACGCCCATCACCATGATGACAATAGACAGCAGGGTAAACGTTCCCATAACCCTCGAGATACGCCGCTCATTCTCATACCACCCGTAGATGCGTTCGTCGGCGAAGTACCAGTCGAAGGCTGCGCCGCCGACCAGTTCGCGGTATGCCTTGCGCACCTCTTCGGCAGTTTCGTAAACATTCCCCGAGGACAATTTGACCACATAGTGCCACGGCCCCCATTCGTCGTCCTTTAGGTACTGGAACATTGTGGGCACCTCCGCCTCGTGTAAGGGTCGTATATGGATATCTTCGAGTATCCCTGCGACGGTGTAGTAATCGAAACCCTTGAACTCGAGGGTGGTCGGATCCGGTTGTACGGCATTATAACCCGCCTCGTTAAGGAATACGGCCTTCTTCGTGTCGGCGAAGGCGGCCGCATCGGTGGGCGTGGTTCTGAATTGGAATATTTCGAAGTAGACCGAATCCCCCGTAAGCACCTGCATACTGATGGGCCTGTCCTCGATGGAGTAGGAGTTATTATTACCCCCGTCGAGGGGCGAACCGGACGAGAAACCGACAGCCTCCACTCCCGGTATCCGCATCAGCCTGTCCCGGACAGCGCGCCTGTGCTCCGGGGCGCCTCCTATCGAATTACTCATCATCATGATGTTCTCCTTATTGAACCCGGTATCGTAATTGGCCAGGAACGACGCTTGTTCCCGCATCAGGAAAGTACAAATCAGCAGCGCAGTGCAGACCGTGAACTGGAAGACGATAAGCACCTTCGAGTAACCTGTCTTGACTTTGCAGGTCAGGGTACCTTTAACTATCTCGATAGGATCGAACGATGCCACTGCCAGTGCCGGAACGAGCCCCGAAACGAGTGAAAGCAGTACGGCTCCCGCTGCAATTACAAATATGAAATTACTGCTGAACCGCTCTTTAAGACCGAGCGTTACGCCGAGTATACTGTTAAAATAGGGCTCCACGAGCAGGGCCAGCAAAATAGCCAGCAGCAGGGCCAGCACCGTCATTACGAACGACTCGAAAAGCAGCTGCGTAATAATCCGCCCCCTGCCGCTGCCCATCAGCTTCCGGACAGCCGCTTCCTTGCCTCGGAAACCGGCCTGCGCCACGGTCATATTGACATAGTTCAGTACGGCGATGGCGAGTATTAGCAGCGCTATGCCCATATATATCCGGGTCGTATTAAGGCTGCCTTTTTTAGTGTCGAGAACTGCCGTACCCACCTGTGAGAAATATATCTGGTCAAGGGGCATCATCTCCACCCGGTCGCTGTATCCGTCACGATACGGCCAACTGTCCTCCTTAAATTTCTCCAGGAGCATTCCGCTTTTGGACGGGAAGTCGGAATTCTCCCGGACCAGGAAATAGGCGGGAAAACCGCTGTTGGTCCAGGCGTTCAATATATCCTCGCCCCATTTTTTGGTAATACGGCTGTAATGCACCACGGCATCGTGCGATTCGAGATGGGTGTTGTAGGGGAAGTCCTTCATTATACCGGAGACGGTGAGCGGGTCCCTGTCCACAAGTACGGTACGGCCTATGGGATATTCTCCGCCGAAAAGTTTTGCGGCGGTACTCTCGGTCAGCACCACCGAACCGGCCGAGGCCAGCACATTGTCCGGATTGCCGTCCACCAGCGGGAAGGTGAACATCTTGAAGAAGTCGGGGTCGGCATGAAGCACCCTGCCCTCCAGAAATTCGCTCCGGGTAAGTCCGATGGATTGCCGGAGCGTTACCAGACGCGTATAGGTCTCCACCTCGGGACACAGCGAGGCCACATAGTCCGGGATAGTATTGAATTGCCCACTATTCTCCCCATCATGAATAACGAATATCCTATCCTTCTTCTCATGGAAGGTATCCACAGAAACTTCTGTGCGGGCATAAATGGCGAGGATAATAACGAATGTGAGGGATATGGCAAAGCCTACGACCGAAACCACGGTATAGATCTTGTGCCGCGACAGGAATTTGAAGTATGTCCTTAAGGCTGATAATTTCATTTTCGAGCGGGTTTTATGTTATGGGTTATCACGGCAAACAGCGATGCCGGGGAGGTGTAGAACGGCGCTCTCCGGCAGCCCTGCGGCCTTGTCGTCGGGATGGTATCACATCTGGCTCTCCACATCGGGGACAATCTTACCGTCGAACAGGTTGACCACCCGGTGGGCGAACGAGGCGTCGTGCTGCGAGTGGGTAACCATTACGATGGTGGTTCCCTCCTTGTTGAGTTCCGACAGTAGGTCCATCACGTCCCTGCCGTTCTTCGAATCGAGGTTACCGGTAGGTTCGTCGGCCAGTATCAGCTTGGGGTTGGCCACCACCGCGCGGGCGATGGCCACCCTCTGCTGCTGGCCCCCGGAGAGCTGGTTGGGGAAGTGTTTCGCCCTGTGGCTGATGTTCATTTTAGCCAGTGTCTCCTCCACCATCCTCTTTCTTTCGGACGGTTTGATTTTAAGGTAGATAAGCGGTAGTTCCACGTTCTCGAAAACGGTCATCTCGTCGATAAGGTTGAAGCTCTGGAACACGAAGCCGATGGTTCCCTTACGGGTCGCCGTCCGGTCCTTCTCCCGGAGGGAACCGACCTCCTTGCCGTCGAGCGAATAGCTTCCCGAGGTGGGATTGTCGAGCAGGCCGAGGATATTGAGCAGGGTGGATTTACCGCATCCCGAGGGCCCCATAATCGCGATAAACTCCCCCTCTCTGACGTTCATACTGATACCGTTGATGGCCGTGGTTTCTACCTCTTCGGTCCGGAATACTTTGTAAAGATCTTTGATTTCAATCATGGCTGTAAGTTTTATATTATTTCGTTTATTTTGTCTACTCCGTCTTTATGGTTTCGGCCGGATTCCTGCGGGCTACACGCAGGGCGCTGAGGCTCACGGCGGTAAGCGCCACCACGGCCAGCACCACTGCGCACAGCAGCGCCAGCGGAACGCTGAACGACGCCTTCACCGAGAAGGCCTGCGTCCACTTCTGCGCGACGAAGTAGGAGACCACGATGCCTGCCAGCATCGCCGGACCCATCATTTTCAGGATACCCGTACCGAGGATGGTAAGGATATCGCGGACCGTGGCGCCGTTAATCTTCCGGACGGCAATCTCCTTCTGTCGGCGGGCAGTCTCGTCCCTCATGTAACCGATAAGCCCTACCAGCACTATTATCATTACGATAACGGAGGCTATCGTTATGGACCTGCGGAAATTGAGGTGGTCGCGGTAAAGGTTAACCAGCATATCCGCATAGACCGAAACGGTAATCTCCTTGTCGGGCAGCATGTCGGTCAACACCCCGTTCACCCTGCTTATCGGTTCGGTACCGAGCTGCCGCATCTTAATCAGCATGTATTCGGCTTCGGCCTCGGTGTAGAGCAGTACGCTTGGGCGATGGTCCCGGAACACGCTGTTGCCTATTTTGAAATCTTCGTAGACCCCGGTAATGGTAATGCGCCCGTACTGGGTGATATTCAGATCCTTGCCTATCACCCCGTCCGGCCAGTCCATGAAGTCCGTTATCTTTTCCACGAAACTGCGGCTGACCATCACGTCGCCCGACACCGACTCGCCGCGCCGGAACGGCCTCCCCTCGATTACCTCAACACCCAGAAGGGGCAGGTAATTCTCGTCGGCCTCCTCGAGGTCGGCTATATTGAAGAGCTCCTGCCCGGTATCGGGATGGAGAATATTATTTCCGCTGGCACCCTCTAACGGCAGGATACTGCCCAGCGAAACGGCCTCCACCACATCCAGCGCCCCTATTTCCGAGGCTATGGCCAGCTTCCGGGATTTATCCACCCCCTGAAGGGAGGTTACCACCAGGCGGTCGTAATCGTAACCCGGGTCGTCGTTAATCATGGTGTTATACTGCCGGATAACCGTCAGCAGCAGCACCGCAAGGAAAGCCGCCGCAGTAACCTGTACGAACAGCAGGCCGAGTTTGAGCATCCGGCCCGTACCGCGGTAACTGCGGAACACGCTGGCCACCGCAATATTATTGTATACGCGCGCCTGGACATAGGACGAAAGCAGGATTATAAAGAGCACCACTCCGAGCAGCAGCAGTCCGCTCTGCCAGGTCAGCAGGTCCTCCACCGGGTTGCCGAGCAGCTGCCGGGCAGTATCCTTGCACAGAAGTACCAGAAGGAACGAAGTTATCAGCAGAATGACCATCTGTACGGTGGTCTCGGCCATAACCGACGATGCGATTTCGCGGAAGCCCGCGCCGTAGCTCTTCATTACGGCTATCCCCTTGCCGCGGGCCATCGTATCCGACAGCACCACCAGCAGGTAGTTGAACACGGTGGCGAAAAGTATTGACGCGGCAAGAATCATAAGCACCAGCGAAGTCCGTTTGGTGGCTGCATCTTTTTTGTGGACGTCGCGGAGCGGAGTAACGTTCAGCCCGAAGTGCCAGCCGTCATCTTCCAGCTCCTTTACGACCTCCTGCGAGGCGACCAGCCGGTCGACCTGCGACTGAAACTCTTCCATATCCGTACCCGGACGCATTTTGAGGAAGCTGGTATAACGGTCGTTACCCATCAGGCCGTTGCGTCCGTCCCCTTCGAAGGCCGTTATGGATTCGAGCGACATGACGAAATCGTACCTGTTGCGGGTATTTTTCGGAACATCCTCGAACACCCCGGCTATGGTAAGCGCCTTGCCCGGATAGTTGTCGAACACCATCGTCTGCCCCACCGGGTCGCCATCGATACTTTTGGCTATCTTCTCCGATACCATCACCTGCATGGGGCGGGTAAGGATCTCCTTGGCGTCGCCCGAAAGCATGGGACGGGGCATAACATCATAGAAATATTCGTCCGCCATAATTCCCAGACCCCTGAGCCGCTGCCTTTCGGGGCCTACGTAAAACACCTGGTGTGCGCCGTATCCGAAATGGATAAAACGGGTCCCCAGCTCCACCTGCGGCAGGTTGTCCCATATCAGCGGAGCATATCCGCCCGGGGTGCGGTAATAGGTGTCTTCATCATCCCTGTTCTCCGGGTCGCCCCATACCGAGGCAAGCTGGTAAATCCGGTCGGAGTCGGGATAGAAGTCTTCGTAACTTTGCTCGTACCACACTTTGGTGAGCAGCATCAGGCCCGCGGCAAGACCCGTACCCAGAAAGAGTATTTTCCATAACTGACCCCGGCTGCCGCCGACTACGTTTCTCAGGGCTAATTTTAAAGTTCTCATATACGTTGGATTTTTTCGTTTGTTTCGGGGCAAATATAATATGCCTGTGGTGGGAATTTTTTATACGGATTCAGACTTCCTACTTCAGGATAAGCTCCTGCGTGTCTCCGAACGACTCGTAACCGGATATTATAACTTGTTCGCCTGCCTCGAGACCGGAGAGAACTTCGTAATAGAGCGGGTTCTGCCGTCCGATGGTTATATTGCGGCGGGTAGCCCGCGAACCGTCCGGCGACACCACATATATCCATTTACCGCCCGTGGTCTGGTAGAACGTGCCGCGCGGTATCATAACCGCTTCGGTCGGCTGGCCGAGCTGGAGGTTGATGTAGTAGGTCTGACCGGCGCGGATATTGTCGGGACGCTCGCCCTCGAAAACAAATTCTGTCTTGAACTGTTTCTCCCTCACCTCGGGGAACACCTTGCGCACGCGGAGCGAGAAGTTGCGGTCCTGCCGTTCGAAGGTCGCCGCGAGGTCGGTATTCACGCGGTCGATAAAGTGCTCGTCTATCATTGCCTCCACCTTGTAGTCCGAGAGGACATTTATCTGCCCTACCTTGGCACCGGGTGAGATATTTTCCCCGAGTTCTACCTCCAGCAGGCCGAGCTGCCCGTCCACGGGGGCCTTGATATTGAGGTCCTCCACCTTCTGGCGGATAAGGGCCATGTGGGTCTGCATGCTCGCAAGACTCTCGCGGAGCTGCGACAACTGTATGGTCCGCATCAGCGAGTCCTGCGCCTGGCGCTCCACGACGATACGGAGGGCTTGACGCTGGAAATCGTAATCCTCCTTGGCCTGGAGGTAATCCTCGCGGGAGACGAGGTTGTCGCGGTAGAGGTTCTCGTACTGCTCGTACTTTCTCTTGCTGCGGCTGGTCTCCATCTCGTATTGCAGCCTCTGGTTCATCACGTTCAGGCGGTCCTGGTCCATATTGAGTTGTGTGGTGCGGAGGATATTCTCCTTCTCCGCCAGGTCGGCCTCGGCCGAGAGGATGCTCAGGTTTAGCTGGGAACTGGTCAACCTGACGATAACTTCGCCCGCCCTTACCATCGAACCCTCCTCGACCACCTTCTCGGCCACCATTCCGCCCTCCACGGCGCTGAGCTGTATGGTACTGATGGGTTGAACCTGCCCCGTTACCCGGATATAGTCGTTGAACTCCCCGGCCACGGCCTCTGCTACGGTGAGACGTTTCTGCTCCACGTTCATCCGTGAGGTGCCGCTGTTGAAGACTATCCAGCAAACCGCCGCCGCCAACGCTATACCGCCTGCTATGTAGGGAATATGTTTTTTGTTTATCCCTTTTTTCTTTTCGATTACCCTGTCCATATTATTGTTTTTAATTATTCGACAAAAAAAATTCCCTCCGGTTACTTTTCCGTTCTATCTGGCGTACAGCGGCACACCCATGTAATATTCGAGCAGTCGGGCCTGAAGCATATAGAGCAGTACGGAGGTGTTGGCCCGTGCGCGCGATTCGAGCAGCCTGTTGGAACTGGTTTGCAGTTCTATGGCGCTTATAAGACCCTCGTCGTATTTCCGGAGGCTCAGCCGGTAGGAGACCTCTTCCGCCTCGGCCTGTAATAGCAGCTGGTTGTACTCGTCCGCCTGACCGTTCACGTCGGCCACCGCCTGCTCTATGGCACCGTATAGCTCCCGCATCCGGAGTTCGGTGGTGTTGCGGGCTATCTGAAGGTTCAGGTACGCCCTCCGCGTATTGGAAGAACGCGACAGGCCGCTGAAGATAGGGATACTCAGCCCCACTCCCACATAGTGGCCGCGCTTGTTTTCGAGCTGGTTCCAGAATCTCTCGGCCGAGGAGCCGATATAGCGGCTGTAACCCGTGTTGAAACCGCCCTGCACGTATAGGTTCGGGAACAGGCTTCCCTTTACCGCTTTGTAGTTGTAGAGCGAATAGTCCTCGTCGAGCCTCGTCGAAACGGCCACCGGGTTATGGTTGCTCGCGAAGTTATAAACCTGCATCGGGGTCACGCCGGCATGGGCGACCTGCCGGTCCACGTCGAAGGGAACGATTTCGAGCTCCCCGTCGAGCGGGAAGTTCATCTGCTCCTTCAGTTTAATCAGGCTGAGGCGGTGGAGGTTGATATTTCGGGTGAGTTCGTACTGCGCGGCGGCCACCTGGGCCTTCATCTCGGCCACGTCGGGGTACGCCTTCAGGCCGGCTTCGGCCATCCGCTCGGTCTGCTCGAGGATACGGGTGTTCTCCTCCAACTGTTCCCGGCAGAGGTCCACCATACCCTGATAGCCCTGCACGAGGAAAAATTGCTGCATGGTGTTGAACGCCGCGTCGTCCTTCGATTTGCGCCACTCCTCCGTACCCATAAGGTTTGCCGCTTTGGCCATCTTCACCCGGTAGACCGAGGCCAGCCCGTCGAACAGCGTCATCGAACCGCTCACCCCGTAGGAGTTGCTGAACGAATTGACGTTGGTGTAGGTGTTGGTGTTGTCGTCGATACCGCGGCCGAAGCTGAACTGGGCGCTCGTGCTTGCCGAAATCGACGGGAATAGGGACGCGATGGTCTCCTTGCAGTCCTGCGCGTAGATTTCGCTCCTGGCTTTATAGTTATTGACCGTGGGGCTATTCTCCACGGCGAACGAGATACAGTCTTCGAGGGTCCATGCCTCCTGCCCCGTTACCAGCGCGGGAAGTATCAGCAGCAGCGCGGTTATATAAGTTCTTGCTTTCATGGTATACTTGTTTTACCCCCTCTGTTACAGGGGGTGTGCCACAATATATAACTATCTTACATACTGATATTTACACCTGCATATACCACCGCCCGGGTGTAAAGAAACTTTACACTGCCGTCGGAAATTTTACACTTGTTTGCGGGGGGTAGATTATCGAAGACGAAAGTGTGTCTGC
>JAJBVT010000075.1 GCA_020859685.1 Rikenellaceae bacterium | reverse complement strand
GAGGATGGAGGTCGGCGAACCCAGGACCCCGTTGTAAACATATTCAGAACAATTCAGCCTGTATGTTCCGGTGGGAATGCGCTTTGAGGTCCACAATCCCGATACTTCGGTTTTTAGCGGAATAGTCCGGGTCGAGCGACGGGGAGTCCGGACGGGTATTCATATCCGGGAACGTGGGGGTCGCATAGCAATAGAGGCAACCGTTGCCGCAGGTGGAATAGTGGCCGATGTCGACCGACTCCATACAGTTGCAGTGCGGGCGCAGGTACTTTTCTTTAACTCTGCCGAAACGGTAACCGCAGAGCTTCTCGAGGTGATGTCGTTCCACGCAGGCTCCGTGCCGGATTCCGAACCTGTCCAGATCCACCTCCTCCGCGCATGTTTCGAGAAGGACTCCATACCGGCCCGCAATCCCGGCGAACAGTTCCCCGATACGGAGAACGTCCTCCACAGACCTATGCTCGATTCTATACGGATCGATTTTTTTAGCCACAAACGGATGGTGTATGATGAAGCCCACGATACATTTGTATGCCATTCCCTGCAACTCCCGGCACAGGTAGGTAAATGCACGGCAGTGGAACCCGAGGTCGTAATCCGGACTCAACATTACAGGGTCGTAGCGCCAGACCATCCCCAGCGGTCCCGTTTTGTCCGCGAGCCTTCTGAAAGTGCCCACCCGTTCTTTCAGAGGCGGTATGCCGGTTTCCATTCCCCGGCCGTAGGGGTTCATCGTTATATTAAACATGTAGTTATAATCCCGGAGCGCATCGAGGCGGCCGAGCATCGGAGCGGGGTTCTTGGTCCGGAAAACGATACAATCCACAACGTCCGGAAAGAGCGGGATACGATGGAACCTGCCGCTGCTGCGATGCGGATTTACCAGAACGAACCCCGCGCGGAGACGGTTTATTAACCATTCGGAATGGAAAGCCGGGATATCCGTGCGGCGGCTGGCGCTGATAATCATTTGCCAAAACCGGAATAATTAATACTATTGACTATTGTATAAAGGGAGATAAATATAGCCTTAATTTGCCATTTATTATTCTATATTTGTCATAGGCAAATGGACTGAAAAAATTAACGGATTGAAAAGAGGGGCACGACTACCGGCTTATTAGCAATCATTCGCTGTTTTTACATTTGTTTTATATGCCCTATTGTTCGTATTGATTTTCAGTAAATAAAAAGATGGAAGTTTTGTGTTATCTAAAGAGCAGAAGAAAGACAATATAGAGTCAGAAGATTTAGCGATAAAAAGGAGAATTTTATTTACTGTTACATTGTTCTGCATGCACTGTTTTTCGTATTGATTTTCAGCAAATAGACATACACCCCGGGCCCGGGAAAAACCGGGGTCCGGGGTGTATCGCAGAAAACCGGCACTTTCATTTGCCGTTGTCATATTAGAAAATTCGGGCATTAGTCGCCCGGAAAAGTCTAAGAGCAGACTTTCATCGTCCTTCCTGTATAAGATGCCCTTCTTGTAGGTATGCTGCATTAGGAATGATATTGGGTAATTTTTCCGTCCGGATTTTTCGTGACCGGCAGCCGGAGTCTGAAGCGGTCGGGATTTTTTAACCCGGCCTTTTTATATCTTTGCCCGTAAGAACTACTGCCTATGGACCGTCTTTATACGAGATGCTGCCGGATTGTACTGGGTGTGGGCCTTTGGGCCGCGGCCGGACAGGGAGTGCAGGGCCAGCCCGAATGTACGTTCGAGCACTACTCGGTAAACGACGGCCTGTCACAGCACACTGTGTCGGCAATATTCCAGGACAGCAGGGACGTTATGTGGTTCGGGACGTTCAACGGGCTTAACAGTTTCGACGGCCACCGGTTCAGGCATTACCGCCCTGTGGCCGAGCGCAATCCCGACGTTACCAATCCCCGTGTGGACGAGATAGGTGAGGACGCATACGGCAAAATATGGGTCCGCACGTACGACGGAAAGGTTTATCAGGTGGACCGGGCAAGTTGGGAATATCCGGCCGGGGCTTGTGAAACACCGGGCGTAAGTATCTCTATTATCGCGATACGGTAAAAATAGGATAGTACACAAAGTTTTACCGTAACTTAAATGCATATCAGAATATGAAATTTTGCCGGCAAATTTCCCGCGAGGGTGGATTATAAAGATAAATTATTATATTTACAATTGGCATAATATAACCCGTACCAGCACACATTTACTTTTACCTCCTTGACCGGCACCCGTGTGCCGGACGGGATAAGTATAAACCGTGCGGCGCGGGCTATGGGCAACCGGAAAACGCTGCACAGCAAACTTCTATACAAACCTATTACTAACTTTTAAGCACCACTGACCTATGGACAAAATTAACAGACGCAAATTCCTGCACCTGGCGGGAATCGGCGTGGCTGCCGCCGCTACTACACCCTACATCGGTTCGGCAATGCCCGCAGGGCTTACAAACGAAGGAACGGCCAATCCCGGCAGAAAAACCCGAATAGCAATCGTCGGTACCGGGTCGCGCGGGACATATTTCAGCCGCTCGCTCGTCAGGGACCATGCGGACCAGGCCGAAATAGTAGGCCTTTGCGATATAAATCCGGGAAGGGTGGAAGCCTCGAAACAGCTTGTGGGCCTCAACTGCCCCACATATACCGACCTGGAACAGATGCTGGGCGAAACTAAGCCCGATTATCTGCTTGTAACCACGATGGACTCTACGCACGACCAGGTGATAGTACAGGCGCTCGAACTCGGCTATAACGTTATCACCGAAAAACCGATGACCACCGACGAGGTTAAATGTCAGCGGATTATAGACGCCGAAAAGAGGACAGGCAAAAAGGTTATCGTGGCTTTCAACTACCGTTACGCCAACCACCGGACCAAGATATGGGAACTGCTCAGAAACGGTGAAATCGGCGATATAACGTCGGTGGATTTCCACTGGTACCTCAATACGTCGCACGGGGCGGACTATTTCCGCAGGTGGCACCGCAGGCGCGAGTTCGGCGGTTCGCTCTGGCTGCACAAGGCGACCCACCATTTCGACCTGCTCAACTGGTGGCTCGATACCGAGCCGGAAGAGGTGTTCGCATACGGCGAGCTGGAATTCTACGGAAAGAACGGTCCCTTCCGCGCGGAGAACTGCCGCAGCTGTACCCACACCCGTGAGTGCAGTTTCTACTTCGACCTGGCCCGAAGCGAGAACAACCGAAAGCTATACATAGAGAACGAGCACCACGACGGTTACCTGCGCGACGGCTGCGTATTCAAGGAAGATATAGATATTTTCGACAAGATGTGCGCATCCATCAAATACGCCAACGGGGTGCAGGCCTCCTATTCGCTTACGACCTACTCGCCGTACGAGGGATACCGAATCGCCTTCAACGGCACAAAGGGTCGTATCGACGCGTGGGTACAGGAGAGCCACCCCACCCACAGGGCCGATTACGAGGAGATAATGCTTATGCGCAATTTCGGCGATAGGGAGTATATCCGTGTTATTGACGGCACGGGCGGCCACGCCGGGGGCGACAAGAAGATGCTCGATATGATACTCACCAACTCCGACGACCCGCTGAAACAGAGGGCCGGTGTGCGTGACGGCGCCATGTCGATTCTGACCGGTGTAGCCGCGCGCAAGAGCTGCGACTCGGGCCAGCCGGTGAAAATAGCTTCGCTTACCGAGTTCGTACCCAAGGCGAAGAAGGAGTAAACCAGTCTCGGTAAACGGCCCGTTCATTCACCGGGTCGGGAGTCCGATTAAACTATTATCGATAGAGGGCGCAGGCGCAGAGCCTGTGCCCTTATTCATTGCCGTACATCTTGGCTCCGGAAAATAAAATTCTCCCGACTGAAAGTATCGGTCTAAGGTATGGAATATAATTATCGCTCTGTCCGCACATTGTAATATGAACGGGTGAGTACCGGTTTATTACGGTTCCGCCATAACCACCCAGGCTTTAAGGAAGTTTGAAGAGTTTGGAGAAATCCGAATAAGAGGTTTCGTAATATTTACTCAGCAGTTCGTCCGCTCCTTCGTGGCCCACCGTGTGGCTGATGCTGTTATGGGGTATATATACGTAGTAGTAACTGCGGTCTGTCCAGAACTTTACGCTGCCTGCTTCCTTATCGGGACAGATTATAACGTCGAGCATTTCGAGGGTCCGGCCGTAGGAGGACGGGGTTTTGGCGGCCGTTTTCAGGATATCGTCGGCCACATCGCCCGGATTCTGCTGCAAAGAATTAAGCGTGCCTTTCACATAAACTTTCAGCGCTACCACATTTGTCTCCTTGTCCCCGACGGATAAAAACGCCGTCCGGGCCGAATCGTCCAGCACCCAGTAATACCGGTTCCCGTGCTCGCTCTCCTTTATCAGCAACAGGTAATCCTTACCGCCGTATTCCATAGTGAAGAGCTTGAGCGAACGGAAATTGTCATCGCCCATATTGTATTGTGTCCAGTCCGACCTGTAACCCGCCGAAGCGGTGCTCAATATTTTGTTGGGACTGTCGTACCACCCGCCGTTGTAACGGACCCATCCGGTGGCGCGGGTCAGCTCGCCGACCGGTGCGACTCCAATCAACGGCCGCTCGTCTACCCGGGAACCTGTATCCTGCCCTGCCGGTGCGACTGCAAAGGTATGGTTACCAAGGAACTCGGTTATATACTCTTCCGAATACTTTTGCGTGGTATCGTCCGTGTTCCAGAAGGTCTGGTAGAGCGAAAACAGGCATATGGCTATTACTGCTACCAAGATCGAACGGTTCACCCTCTTACTCTTTCGGGCTTTCTTCTCCCCGGCCAGCACCTCCGGGTCCCTTCCGATTTTGCCGTTATAGCCATTACCGAAAATACAGTACCGGGTTTTGCCGTACACGTAACTGCAAACGTAAACCGGAAGCAACAGCAGGTCGAGACGCAGGTTCTCCTTTTTTGTCTGGAAAGAGTAGATACGCTTGACACCCAGATCCATCTCCGCCTTGAATACCTTCTCGTCGTCCTTGAATTTCCCTGTCGGGTTTCCATACAGCAACTGCACCCCGTCGTCGGGTACGACCTCCTGTACGGGTTTGATTGCCGACAAATCGAAACCATCGAGAACATCGAATGTACGCAGGGAGAACAGACGGTCCACCGCCGGGAACAACTTTGTCTTGTACTCGAATCTCGGGTTGGACAACTCCTCGATAACCGTATCCGAAAGCGCCGGTATCCAGCACGGATAATAGACCCTGCTTATCACGAGGTCGGTAACCTTGCCGTTGTCGGCGAACGGGTTGGGGGTTTTACGGTTTTTCGGAAGCCATTTTTTTATATCGGCTCTAAACCGGCTCTCCTCCACCCGGAACGGAATTACGTAGGACGGGGCCATGCAGGTCATGTCCAACAGGTCGTCCCCGTAAACGGGTTCGTTGCATATCAGGCAATTCTTCAACCCGGGGGTGCGTGCCGTGTCGTAAACGGCACGGCATCTGTGGCACGAGCAGGCCTTGGTATGGAACAGGTTGGCGCCCGGGGCTTCGGCGGCCTTCTCCGGTGCGACCGTTGAGTAACTTTTACAGTATTCGCAATAGACCGAAACGGTTCCGGGCTGGTATTTTACGGGTGCCCCGCAATTGGAACATTTGAGGGCCTGGTTAGTCTCCTGTTTGGTTTCCATCGCTTCCCGTGTGCTATCTGGTGGGTATCGGCGGCGGCACCTGCTGCCAGAGTGGGTCGAGTTCGGAAACCTCCCCCGCCGGGCACCATTCGCTCTGGCCCGGCTTCCAGACAAGCGTGGTCTTCTCGAGGGTCCTGACTTTGGCATAGGAGGCCAACTGCTCAATGGTGAACGGACCGGCCGGCTCCCCGTTTATAGCCGCGTAGTAATGGGCAGTTGTGGGAAGGGGCGGCGGAACGGGTGTGGCAGGGGTTCCCGCACCTTTTTTTGCCGAACTGCCCGCCATCGAATCCATTATACTCCTACCCATCCCCAGACCGGCGAAAATCCCTACCCCGCGGCCCGCGCTGCCGTTCTCGTTACCGGCCGCTATCTCGATGGATTTGGCGGTTTTGAAGCGGGTGAAAAGGTCCATATCTATCTTCTGCACGCGGCTGAACTCGAATATGTCCTTCTTCACGTTATCCGGCATCGAGATATTCTCGATAAGCAGCTTCGTTATGTCGATACCGTAGTGCAGGAAATCCTCTTTCACATGGGTATGCACCAGTTCCGAAAGTTCGTTCAGATACTGTGCATACTGCTCGATAGGCAGGTTCAGCTCCGCGGCGGCGTCCGAGAACCGGGTGTAAATTATACTGCTGAGCTGTTCGGCGATATCGCTGCTGCGGAACGTTCCTTTCGTGGCCATAATATCGGTCAGGAACAGTTGCGGGTCGGTGATACGGAACGAGTAGTTGCCGAAAGCCCTCAGCTCTATCATACCGAACCGCTGGTCTTCGAGTATGATGGGCGACTTGGTGCCCCATTTCTGGTTGAGGTAATGGCGGGTACTGATAAAATAGACCTCGGCCTTGAACGGACTCTTGAAGCCGTACTTCCAACCCTTCAGCGTGGAGAGGACCGGAAGGTTCTGCGTATTTAGCGTGTAGGTACCGGGGTCAAAAACGTCCGCCAACCGGCCCTCGTTTACGAATACGGCCGTCTGCCCCTCGCGTACCACCAGGCGCGCGTTGTTCTTGATTTCGTTGCCGTGCCGCTCGAAACGGTGGGCTATAATGTCCTGACTGTTGTCGAGGTATTCGACGATGTCTATCAGCTCGGCCTTGATTCTCCTGAGTAGGCTCATTTCACGGGGTCGTATAGTTTACCCGCGAATATACGAATTTACCCGTGATAAATCTGCATTGCCGGACCGGTTACTTTTCGTAACCCCAGTCCTCGAACACGTATCCCCAGTTCGACCGTACGAGGTCGAGGGTCCTCTGCTCGTATTGGTACCTGTTTTTTTTGTATCCCTTCTTACCGTCGAGGTAGGCGGCGATACTTTCCCGTGCGGCGTCGAAACCGGGAATTCCGAGGCGTTCGTAAATCTCTTCGGTCCGCCGGAATGGGTCTGCCTCGAACTCCTCGAACTTTATTTCGTAAAGATTCCCGGCCGGGATAAGGGCGCGCTCGGAGCGGTATTTATCGTATAATTTAGTGTAGATATCGAGGATATTCGTTTCGAGGTACGCCTCGTCCGCATCCTGCAACTTAAGTGGGCGGATAGTATTGGTGAAAAAACTGCGTGTGCTCTCGAACACGGTGTAGGGGTTGCGCATCAGGTAGACGAACTTCGCGTCGGGAAACATCTCCAGAAGGGTCGATATCCTGCCCGTGTGGGGCGGGTTTTTCGAAAGGAACTGCCTGCCGCCCGTGTTCCACAACGATATTTTTATCAGTTTGAGGAACGTGTCCTTGAACACCCGGCGCTCCTGCTCCGTAATGTCGTCGAACAGCAGGTATTTATCGCTGTACTCCCGCATCCCCCGGGGCAGGTACCAGAAGTTGTAGTACGTGTAGGGCATCATGTTGGTCAGGGCGAACTCCTCCTCCTGCGGCAGGTCCGGCGCCAGCTCCATATTGTCCGTCGGACGGCGGTCGGGCATAAGCCACTTCATGGTGGGCTTGAACAGCGACTGGCCCCACATCATAAGGTGCGGGAAGACGGTCTGGTAGGTGGTATTGTAACCGAAATGGGGGTCTTTGGCCAGCACGTTGTGGACGAAGGTGGTGCCGCTGCGCCAGTGGCCGAGAATAAATACGGGCGGCAGTTCCAGTTCAGTACCTTCGAGCCTTCGGCGATACCGCCTGTCCTGTATGGGTTTGAGGGTGCTAAGCAGGGCGCATATAGCTTTGGTCAACCGGTATTTACCCCTGTAACCCTTGTCTATGCCGTGGCCTGCGGTAATAGCCCGGAACGTCCTGTAATCGGCCCCTACGAGCGGATTAATGGGAAGTTTGTCAAATTCGAGAAGTCCCATGCCCGGGCTATTTCACTTTGATTTCAAACCCCTGTCGGGCCAGCTCGGCAGCCGCCCGTTCGAGGGCTCCGCGATGGCTCTCCTCGATGCCGAGCGCGGCGAGGTCGATAACCGGGACACCCGGCCCCTCGCCCTCGTCCGTCTGGCCGAGCGAGCCGATAATCATCCCAACGGCCGAGGTATTGTTGGTAATCGGATCTATGAGCACGAAGGAGCCGGTGGCCTTATTGGTCTTATATGGGTCGAACAGCAGGTTTTTGGCCGTGGTAAACCTTACACGACCTATCTCGTTGAGGTTGAGTGCGTCTGCCGGGGCGGTCTCCATCGTGTTGACATCCACCTTATATTCAATGCCGTCGATAAAGGCCCGCGTAAGATTTGTGGTCTGCTTCAGGAAAAAGTTCTTCCGGGTATCCATCGGCTGCTCGTCCATCCATACCAGCATAGCGTCGAACCGACGCCCCACTGCCGGAAGATTGTCCGGGTGCACCAGCATTTCGCCGCGCGAGATATCTATCTCATCCTCCAGCGTGACGGTCACCGACTGGGGCGGGAACGCCCGGTCCGGCTCGCCGTCGTAGGTTACGATGGAGGTCACCCGGGAAGTTTTGCCGGAGGGCAGAGCCATCACCGTATCGCCCTTGCGTATTACACCCGAGGAGACCTTGCCCGAAAAGCCGCGGAAGTCGAGGTGCGGGCGCAGGACGTACTGCACGGGGAAGCGCAGGTCGTCGAAATTGTAGTCACGGTCGATGGGGACCGTCTCGAGATGCTCCAGCAGCGACGGACCGTCGTACCACGGCGTACGGTCCGACCTCTCCACCACATTGTCGCCGTCGAGGGCCGAAATGGGGATGCACACAATATCCTCTATCCCGAAGGGCTCTGTAAACGCGAGGTAGTCGGCCTTTATTCTCTCGTATACCTCCTGCGAGAACCCGAGCAGGTCCATTTTGTTCACCGCGAGCACTACGTGCCTGATACCCAGCAGGGAGACGAGGTAAGAGTGCCGTTTTGTCTGCGTGATAACCCCCGTCCGCGCGTCCACCAGTATGATGGCGAGGTTGGCCGTGGAACCGCCGGTAATCATATTCCGGGTATACTGCTCGTGCCCGGGGGTGTCGGCGATGATAAATTTACGGTTGTTGGTAGAGAAGTAGCGGTAGGCCACGTCTATGGTGATACCCTGCTCGCGTTCGGCCTTCAGGCCGTCCAGCAGCAGGGCGTAATCGATCTTCTCGCCCGCGTTGCCGAGCCGTTTACTGTCGCGTTCGAGAGCCTGTAACTGGTCCTCGTATATCTTCTTGCTGTCGAACAGCAGACGGCCTATGAGGGTGGACTTACCGTCGTCCACCGATCCGGCCGTAAGCAGCCTGAGCAGGTCTTTTTTCTCGTCCCTGTCGAGGTACTGCCGGATATCTATTTTTTCTTTGCCCATGATTTTATTCATTCATTCTTCCGGTTCACGCCATTTGTCCGCCTGACGGCATCCGTCGGCAGACTTCCTTCCGGTTTCGCCGGGTAGCCGCGGGTAGCCGCGGTTAAAAATACCCTTCGCGTTTTTTCTGCTCCATACTGCCCTCCTGGTCGAAGTCGATTACACGCGTGGTGCGTTCGCTTTTGGTGGTAACCATCATCTCCTCCACAATCTTCTCGATGGTGTCGGCCTTGCTCCGCACGGCCCCGGTCAGCGGGTAACAGCCGAGGGTCCGGAACCGCACCATCGTGGGCCGGGCCTGCGCCCTAAGCTCCGCGGGCATCCGCTCGTCGTCGGCAAGTATAAGGTTGCCGTCAATCTCGACGATGGGCCGCTCTTTGGCATAATAAAGCGGTACAATCGGTATGTTCTCCAGGCGGATATACTGCCATACGTCCAGCTCGGTCCAGTTGCTGAGCGGGAACACGCGGATACTTTCGCCCTTGTGGACCCTGGTATTGTATATGTCCCACAGTTCGGGGCGCTGGTTCTTCGGGTCCCACTGGTGGAACCGGTCCCGGAACGAGAAGATGCGCTCCTTGGCGCGGCTCTTCTCCTCGTCGCGCCGCGCACCGCCGAACGCGGCGTCGAAGCGGTGTTTGTCGAGGGCCTGCAGGAGGGCCTGCGTCTTCATCAGGTCGGTATGTACTTTGCTACCGTGGCTGAAAGGCCCTACCCCGGCCTCATAGGCCTCCTTATTATACTCCACAATCATGTTCCAGCCGAACTCCCGGGCATACCGGTCGCGGAACTCCACCATCTCCCGGAATTTCCACTTCGAGTCGATATGCATAAGCGGGAAGGGTACCTTGCCCGGCGCGAACGCCTTTTCGGCCAGCCGCACCATAACCGACGAGTCTTTGCCGATGGAGTAGAGCATCACCGGGTTTTCGAACTCGGCGGCCACTTCGCGGATAATATGTATCGCCTCGGCTTCGAGCTGCCTGAGGTGGCTCAGTCTATATTCGTTCATTTCCATTCTCATTCATTTCTATACGCGGCAGGATAACCTTCAGGAGCCGGTCGACCGACTCGTCCACGCCCGCGTCCGTGGTGTCTATCTCGAGGGCCGGCGAAAGGGGGGCCTCGAACGGGGAATCTATACCCGTGAACTGTTTAATCTCACCCCTGCGGGCCTTGGCGTACAGGCCCTTCACGTCGCGCCGTTCGCACTCCTGAATCGGCGTACTGACGTATACCTCCACGAAATCGTCCTCTCCCACAATCCCGGCGGCCATCTCCCGGATGGCGTTTACCGGGCTGATAAACGCCGCGATGGTCACTATGCCCGTACCGACGAACAGCTTGCCCACCTCGGCAATACGGCGGATGTTCTCCACCCGGTCCTCGTACCCGAACCCGAGATTGTTGTTGATACCGCTGCGGATATTGTCTCCGTCCAATATCCGGCAAAGGTAACCCAGCGCATGGAGCCTCTGTTCGAGCGCTACGGCCAGTGTGCTTTTGCCCGACCCGGAGAGGCCGGTGAACCACACCATTATCCCCCTCTGGCCGAGCAGCCGCTCCTTGTCGGCGCGGGTGTGCATCCTGTCGAATATGGTATGTATGTTTTCAGCCATCGGCGGCGGGTTTTGGAATTAAGCGTCAAAGGTAACAGTAAAACCGAAAAATATAAAATCCGGATTAAGCAAATAGTCCGGATTCGTATATCGTTATGGGTTATTAATTAGTGAGAATTACGGGAAAACCGTCTGCGGAATGAAGCCAATGATTCCCGCGTGCACTCTTTTATGGTCTGTTCCGACGTTTAGGGGGTTCACGGTCCGGCGGGGATATTTTGTACCGAGTCGAGGTCAGAGCCGTTCCACTATAAACCAGGGATTGTGCAAGTCGGGCTTATTGTAGACGGGTTCCTCTCCCGTGGCGGGGTCGTAGATGCGTGCCCCCGCGTAACGGGCCACCGCATGGCCTGCCGCCGTATCCCACTCCATAGTAGGCCCCATTCGCGGGTATATATCAGCGCTGCCTTCGGCCACGAGGCACAGCTTGAGGGAACTGCCGCGGCTTACCACTTCCACAATGCCGTGCTCCCGCTCTTTGTCGCTAATATATGCGTCCGTCTCCGGGTTGCGGTGTGATTTGGAGGCCACTACGGTGTATACCTTCCGGTCCGAAAGCATGGGCAGCGCGGTGGAGACGGCCAGTAATTCACCGGGCGTCCCGAAGTGGTCTCCCTCCTCAGGGCGGCAGGTAAACGAACCGCGCTCCCGGCTGCCGAAATAGAGGGTACCAACGGCAGGGGCATATACCACCCCGAGCACCGGACGTCCGGACTCCACCAAAGCTAGATTGACCGTAAACTCGCCGTTGCGTTTTATAAACTCCTTGGTGCCGTCCAACGAATCGACTATCCACAGCCTCTCCCACCCCTGCCGCTCCGGGTAGGGAATATCGGCTCCTTCCTCGCTAAGGACCGGTATGCCGGTGGTAGCCAGGTGTGCCATTATTCTTGCATGGCCCGCCGTATCGGCGGCAGTCAGGGGCGATGCGTCCTGCTTGGCCTGCACGGCGAACGCATCGTCGTCCATCCGGTAGATATCCATAATATCGCGCCCCGCATGCAGGGCGGCATTCACCGCCAGCAGGGTATATTCTTCCAGCTCATTCATTTTTACGAGGTATTCGATAAGCCGCAATATTACGGATTATTCTCCGAAACCGGAACAGCGGATTGTTTTAACCGATAATTACGCGGTATATATCAGTAAAGTAGCAGCCGCAATAACGGATAGAACGATGTAGATAATTTTACCTTTGGTCAAATTTGGCCTGGGCGGTAATATATCGTATCGTGTTTTCATAGACCAGGGTAACGTTTACTCATTCACTTCTGCCGGAACCAGCCATTTATCCCGGACGGCAAGCTGGGATGGTTCTATATACGGTTTGTCAATCCTTTGGTTCCAAGGCATCAGCATGCTACGGATAAAATCTTCCGTTACCTCGTACTCTCCACCGCTCTCCGCATCGAAAATAACTTCAAGGTATTCCGTAGTCCTTGCGATATAATTCTCATCCATCAATCCGTCCGTACCTTCGCTGAACACCCACCTTTCGAGCGGCTCGTAAAAAATATATCCGTCGAATACGTCCTGATACGTGTGGACCCCGCGGTTAAGAATCCAGTTGTCGAATTCATCCGCTCCGAAAGGGCTACCCTTAAAGTTGAAACCGATGTCGGTTTTCCCCGATACGAGAAACGCGGCATCCCACCGGCCCTCCTGCGCGGGACCGTATATCTCATCACCGTTCTTAACTTCGAGGAAGGACAACTGGTTTATTAGCACATTAGCTATCCTGTCACCGTAACGGTCGAACAGGTAGCGGCCCGTATTGTCGGGTTTCTCCCCCGGGTCCCTTACGAAATCGTTGCCGTAGGCATGGCGGTAATTCATTATAACCAACGCCTTTGCAGGGCCTTTACGCGCGGAGGCTACCGAATCGAGCACTTGTATTATGTGAGCGGCCATAAGGCTGTCGCGGTCGGCGATCTTTTCCCGTGCAAACTTCATGTATCCCTCCCGGTCTATACCGTCGTACCAATTCAGGTGGACGTCAGTAGGGTACCATGTGACCATCATGTCCGGAGTCCGGGAACGGTTGATACCGTACATAGCCTCCATCAGGTCATACGAACTTCCGTTGCGCGCCCACGGCTGCCAGGTCAGGCGGCGCTGAAACCATAAAAGTGTATCCCTGAGTTCCTGCTCCGACAGGTCAGGGCCTTGCAGGAAGGCGTTGACCGGCTCGGTAATACCGGTGGAACCGACCTCGGTAAAGAGCAGGCCCCCATTTGCGGCAAACCGCCTGTCGCCCAGTATATCGTACACCAGGTCGTACTGGCTCCGCTCATCGTGAGACCTTTCGCAAAGGAGGACAATATCGTGGTCTTCGAAGAGAGAAAATATATATTCTTTAGCCGATGTCTTCTGCTTTTCGAGAAAATCTACATACTTTTCCAGTTCGGGGTGTACTTCCAGTTTACCTTTGCATCCGGATAAAAATAGTGCGGCAAATAGAAATACAATGGCTCTCAGGTCAATTTTTTTCATAGTAATATCGGTGTATATTCCACCGTAAATATAACCATTATTTCGGTTCGCCACTTATAAAGACTGCATCCCCGGCCTCATGGGCCGGGGATGCACAGAAGTGGATGGATACCGGCTCAGTCCAGCTCCAGTATTTTTATATTCTTGAACGATACCTCGTCGCCGTGGTCCTGCAAGAGGATATGGCCCTCTGTGAGGTTGCCGAAATCGGGCCAGTCGCGGTATTTGCTGTATGCTACCAGTGCGTTCCACATCTGGTTGTTGCGCTCGTACTCCACCACTTTGGTGCCGTTTATCCAGTGCTCTACGTGGTCGCCCTCGACCACCACCATAGCCGTGTTCCAGCTCCAGTCGGGGGCCATGTAGAGGATGCCCCTCTCTGAGGGTATCAGATCGTACAGAGACGCCATCGTGCGGTTGCCGTTCACACCCAGAAGGGCGTCGGGGTGGTTGGCATCGTCCAGAATCTGAAATTCGCAGCCGATGGCAGAACCGGCTCCCTGGTTAAGCTCCGGGTCGACGAAATATTTGATACCGCTGTTGGCGCCCTTGGTTATTAGGAAATCAACCTTCAATTTGAAGTTACGGTACTTCCGGTCCGTTATTATATCCCCGCCGTTGGAGGATTCGCCGCCGTCGCTTTTAAGCACTTTCAGAACGCCGTCTTCGATTTCCCAGCCGTGGTCGGGAAACCGGTCCGACTTGGCCCCGCGCCATCCCGCGGTGGTTTTGCCGTCCCACAGGAGCTTCCACCCTTCGGCGGCCTCACGGTCGGATATTACGTTGGCAAGCCGGTTGACCTGCGGCACGGCCGCGTCGTCCGGCGTCAGGTGGTTTTCGACATCCTCGGTACATATCCTGATATTGCGCCACCGCTGGGTTTTACCCTCATGCTCCTCGCTTCCGATGGAGTGGACCTGAAGGCCTATAATCCCAGAGGCTTCCCGGTCGTCGAGCAGGTTGGTACACTCCACCCCGTTGACCCAGATGCGGATACTGCTGCCCACGGCTTCGATACGGGCGCTGTTCCATTCGAGATTTTTATAGGCACTACGGGCGTCGTGGTTGAAAGTGAGCGGATAGAGCCATCCGCCGCGGGCCTCGTCATAAACCCCACCGGTCCATGCCCGGGGCGCCGGGTCCATCTCGAACTGGTAGCCGTAGACGCGTTCGAATCCGTCCTCCCGCGTCCGGATATGGCTTCGGAACTGCACACCCGAATTGATGCTGTCGTCCATCAGGAAGTCGAACTCCAGTATAAAATCGCCGTACTCCCTGTCGGTGATGAGGAACGTGTTGGGTGTCTGTACCTTACATACACCCACTATCGTACTGTCCTCCACCACATACTCGGCGTCGCCGCCTACCACGCGCCAGCCGTCGAGGCTCACCCCGTCGAACAGGTATTCCCACTTGGGAGGCTCTTTTTTCTCGGTACATGCACCGAGCAGCAACAGCAGGGCCGAACCTATCAATGCTAATCTTTTCATCTGTGCGTCCGGTTTAAAGTTTATAAAATTCTTCCCAGCCTTTGCGAGGCGGGGTACCGGCCAACAGTGCGTTGGCGAACCGGTTGTTGGTTATTTGCATAGTCCTTCGGTCGAAAATCAGCTTCTCGCCCAGTTGCTGTGCGATAACCCCGAGCGAGAACACCTGGCTCAGCGGGCCGTGAATCTGGAACGGCGAGCGGGTTTGCTCCTCCCCGAGACACGCCTTTATAAAGTTCTCGTAGTGGTTCGAGGTGCTTTCGGGTACCTCCGGCAACAGGTGCTCCATCTCCCGAGCCTTCTCCTCCGGAATTATCGAGAGGGTCGTGCCGTGCGAGCCGCCTTTGAAAGTGAGGTCCCCGCCGTAGATTATCTTCCCGGGGTTGAGCACCACGGGCTGGGCCACGTTGGCCCCCGAAGGCGGGATGTTGGGGTCGAGCTCCGACACGCCGTAACCTTGCGGCAGGGGCGGCAGATTGTCCACCCCGTCATACCAAGTCAGGTCCAACGCGGGCATGGTCCCCCTCGACGGGAAGCGGAACAGGATGGTGGACGATTTCGGGAAGAAATAGTCGTTATGGCCCTCGAGCAGCAGCGGGTCCACCTCATACGGCAGGCCCAGGTCGAGAAACTCGTGTATGGTATCGATGATATGGGCCCCCCAGTCGCCGAGGGCGCCCATCCCGAAGTCGTACCAGCTCCGCCAGTCGCCCGGATGATATTTGGTGTTGAAATCGTGATAACGGGCGGCCATAAGCCAGGTATCCCAATCCATACCCAGCGGGAGGGGTTCCGCCTCGGGGTATTTCCGGATGTCGGTATCCCACGAGTGCCAGCGCCTTGCCGAGTTCATATGGGCCGTTACTTTGGTGACGTCTTTTATAATACCTGCTTCCACCCACGACTTGAACTGGAAATAGTTGGCCTCCGAATGGCCCTGATTGCCCACCTGTGTAACCACTGACGGGTATTTATTCGCGGCGGCCATCATAAGCTCGGCCTCCTGGAACGTGCGGGCCATCGGCTTCTCCACGTAGACATGCTTGCCCAGGGACATGGCGAGCATCGAAATCGGGAAGTGCGAGTGGTCGGGCGTGCCGACGGTCACGGCGTCGATTTCGCCGGCCATCTCGTCGAACATCCTGCGGAAGTCCCTGTACCGCTTGGCTTTGGGGAACTTCGACAGAATTTTCTGACTCTCTTCGGAATCGAGGTCCACGTCACACAGGGCGACGACGTTCACCAGCCCCGTGTTATCCATCGCGGTGATTATATCCCGCCCCCGGTAACCGATACCGATTCCGGCAAGGTTCACTTTATAGTTCGCCCCACGAACGTTGCGGCGCTGGGCCTCCGTAAGCGGGCTGGCGGTGCCCATCGCGGCCACACCCCCGGTACCTGCCACCATAAGGCCGGCCGTGGCTATCCCCGCGGTCCTGATAAAATCGCGCCGGGATAAGGTTTTCTTCGTTGTCGACATTTTCGTATATTTAGTTTCAGGTTAGTTCGTTGCTTTTTGGCCATCTGGACCCATAACGGGCCGCCCTGCGGTCCTCTTTTAACCGCACCTTGCGGACCGGGTTGCCGGGCCGGGTCGAGTTGGCGTGCCGGGTCGGATAAATCCGGAGGAGGTACCATAAACAATTTCAAAAAGATAATAAAATTCTATAAAATAATCACTATTTCATTTTTTATTTAGCTCACTTGGCTTATAGTTATAACAAAAGCGGGCCGTCTCAGACCGCTTCTCTTTTTTTTAAAACTACCGTTAATAATATCTATAACTTATAGCCCGGTTATCTTCCAGTGTGACATCGATTCTTGTTCCTCCGCTCGTTGTGTCAAATATATATTGGCTGGTAAAAAAACCGGTTGAAGAACTTATCTGAAGATAAATATTATATATAGTATAATAGCTGTCCAGTTGGATATCGTTTACCGAGGCGTATTTCATTCTCGGTATATCATAGAAACCACCATCATATACATAGTCATTAATAGGATCGGTGCCGCGGGATACTACAAGGGTTGAATTAACGTCACCTTCACTGAAATTATAAAACGTTACACTAAGAGTTGTAGCAGCCATTGTAGTCCCGGTTATTTCATTACCGAGAGGGATTTCAATGGTGGTAGTGGGGGATGTCGCATGAGCCAATAAAAAGCAACAGGCCGCCATCATCGTAAGAGAAATTCTTTTCATAGGGATGATTTAATTAAAATGATTGATACTTTAACATTTGCCAATATATTAAAAAATAATTAAATTTTGATATTGTAAGTATATTTTATGTTTCAAAATTTAATTTCTTAACAATATATGAATTG
>JAJBVT010000042.1 GCA_020859685.1 Rikenellaceae bacterium | reverse complement strand
CTTTTATCGTAGTGGAAATAGGTATATAATTACTTAAAAAACCAAAGATAGGGAAAATACGCCATGCTGCCGTGGTTCCCGAGATAACATAAAATGCCCCGCAAGTAGAGCGGGGCATCGGTTACATTAATACTTGGAGTTCCGAGCCGTCTAAAGAAGTTTCGGTTTATGCACTATGCGTATGACCAGAGAGACGGCATAAATAAGGCAGCCGTAAATAACGGCCAGCGATGCGACCCTCAATCCTACGAATACCAGTCGCGGCGGTATATCGCCCGCGACCCATATCGCCTCGGCCATCCCGTAAAAGCCGAACAGGAACGCGATAACTCCTGTTACCGGCCCCAGTAATCCGGCCTCCTTAACCCATCCGGGCGCCTTCCATGCCGCAAGCAGCACTCCTATCAGTTCGAGGGTCAGGATACTCATCCAGAACGGCCCTCCTTCAATAAAAAACTTTATCATAACTTTAGGTATGTTTGTTCATTGCAAAGATATTCCAACTCCGCATCGTATTGTCACCGGGAGCTGTGTCGAATCCCCCGTTATATAGGTCGAAACCCGTATTTACCGTTATCGGGTGCGAATTAGGGATTGCGGGACGGTAGACTTTGGCTCCCGAATGGTAAATTTGCACCAATAAATGCGAAGTGCGATGGGAAACAATTTCGGGATGATTTACTGGGGATGCATGGTCGTGGTGCTGAGCCTTATTTTTATGAGCTTGATGGGTTCATACCCATCCGCACTGCTGCTGTCGGTGATGCTGATGCCCGGCATCCTGTTCGTAAAGTTCTTCTCCGGGGGAATCTCTTTCCGTGACCGCCGCAAAGGGATAACCGCAACGGTGTACCTGACCCTAATCGCACTGCTTATCGAATACCTTGCCGTGGCGCTGGTGTACTGGTTTCTCCACCGGTTCGACTTTCCGGACAACGGGGGGATACTTACCAACCCCGTATTCATCTGTTTTCTGCTGGGTTCCCTTCTGGCCATCGAGTCATGGCTGCGCTCCCGGTTGTATGGGGGCGAATCGGGCGGTGCGGAAGAATTTATCACTTTTATTTCCGGCCGCAAAAAGATATCGCTCGATACCAACGCCGTAACCCACATCGAATCTCGCGATACGGAGGTGCTCGTCTGGACCTCTGACGGAGTCTCCCACCAGACGAGGATGAAAATCTCGCAGTGGGATACGGTTCTCGACAGCCGTTTCATCCGGGTACACCGTTCGTTTATAGTCAACAGGAAGCATATTACGGGCTTCGATTCCCGGACGGTCCGGCTCGGGGAGCGCACCATCGAGATATCGCGCAAATACCGCGACGAGGTCCTTTCGCAGTTGCGTTAAGTTGTCGGAATGTGTTCTCCCCCTGCCCGCCTGCCCACGCCTCCGGAGGGATATCCGTTGTATTATAATATAAATTCCGGAAGCCGTATCCGGGCATCGGTTTTTTTCTTATATTGGGAGAGCAAAAGCGGCACTCGAAATGGATAACCGTTCACTTTACCCGCTAAGGGAATATTACACGCGGCAGACCCTGCACAGCCTTCACAGGTACAGGGCCGTTATGTTCAGCCCAACTTCCCCCCGTTAATTTCCGGCCGCTTCGGCCGGAAGCCTCCGGTTCCATCTGGAGAACCGGGTACATTTCCCTTTTTCTCACACACAAATACCTTAGTACAATATGAAAAATGTCGTATCGGTCCCCGACGTCAAGGCGTGGGTGATGAAGCTTTATACCGAGAGCGAAAAATCCATAACCGCCGCCGAGAGGCGCGAACAGCACAAATACGACACCCTCATCCGCCACCGGCAGGACAAGGTGTTCCTCTCCAGGATGCTCGACGAGACCTCCCAAATACGCGACCGCCGGAAGCTGGCCCGGCGCATCCGGGTGCTTATCCGGCGCTACGGCGTGCCGGAATTCTTCAACGCCCGCGACCGTTTCCTGTTCCGACTCTATATGTGGGGAGGTTACCGTTTCGATTTTATCGCCATCCCGATTATCAGGTGGCGCCTGCGCCGGGAGACGGCCGCCGTGATTATCGACGAGGCCCGGCCGCGGCTCACCCGCCACCTTGCCGAACGGTTCGGGCAGAAAATTGGGCAGAACGTCAACCTGCTGGGCGAAGTGGTGCTGGGCAACCGCGAGGCCGACAACCGTTACCGGCACTATCTCGAAGCTCTCGAAGCGCCCGACATCAACTATATCTCGGTCAAAATTTCCGGCATCTACGCCCAGACCCACGCGCTCAACTACGGCGAGAGCTTCCCCGAGCTGGTGGAGCGCATATCGGCCCTCTACCGCAAAGCCATAGCACACCCCTACCGGGACGAGTACGGCAACGTTCGGCCCAAATTTATCAACCTCGACATGGAGGAGTACAAGGATACGCGCCTTACGATGCGGGTATTCAAGGCGGCCCTCGGCAAACCCGAATTCAAGGATTACACCGCAGGAATCGTGATTCAGGCCTACCTGCCCGACGCGTGGGACTTGCAGACCGAACTGCTGGAGTTCGCCCGGGAGCGCGCGGCCGCAGGTGGTGCGCCGGTGAAGATGCGCCTGGTAAAGGGTGCGAACCTCGAGATGGAGAGCGTGCAGTCGTCCCTGCGCGGGTGGCCAAATCCCATCCTGCCCACCAAGACGGAGGTGGACGCCAACTACCTCAGGATACTCGACCGCGCCCTGCTGCCGGAGAACGCCCCGGCGGTGCACGTCGGCGTGGCGTCGCACAACTTCTTCACCATCGGCTACGCCTACCTGCTCGGCCAAAGGCACGGCACGGCGCAGTATATGACCTTCGAGATGCTCGAAGGTATGGCCAACCATATCTGGCGGGCGCAGTCGTCGCTGGGCAACCATGTGATTCTCTACACACCGGTTGTCAGGGACGAGCATTTCCTCAACGCCGTGTCGTATCTCGTGCGGCGGCTCGACGAGAATACCGGCCCGGAAAACTTCCTGTCGCACTCGTTCAACCTCACGCCCGACAGCGAGGCGTGGCGGTTTCTCGAGGCGCAGTTCGAAGAGGCCTACGCCCTGAAGGAGCGGGTGGGCACCGCACCCTTCCGCACGCAGGACCGCAATGCGCCGTACAGTCCCGTCCCGCCCGCCGCGCCGTTCGCCAACGAACCCGATACCGACTTCGACCTGCCGCAGAACCAGCGGTGGGCCGAGAGCATAGTCGCCAGATGGAAAAAGTCGCCGGACGACGAGCCGTACCTTATCCCTCTCCAGACAGGGGCCGAAACGGTGGAGACGGCCTCGCGGGTCGAGTACCGCGACCGGAGTCAGGACGATGAGGTAGTGGTCTGCCGTATGTGCCGGGCGGACGCCGGGCAGACCGGACAGGTGCTCCGCATAGCCGGAGAGGACCCGGCGGGATGGCGGCGCACGCCGCTCGCCGAGCGGCGCGACATACTCTATCGCGCGGCGGACAATCTGGCCCGGATGCGCGGCGACCTGATAGGGTGCATGTGCGCCGTTACGGGCAAGACCGTCACCGAGGGCGATGTGGAGGTGTCGGAGGCCATCGACTTCACCCGCTTCTATGTCGACTCCATGCGGGAGTTCGGCTCTCTGCCGGACGTGACCTACTCCCCGAAGGGTACCGTGCTTGTTATCTCCCCGTGGAACTTCCCGTGCGCCATCCCCGTCGGCGGCGTTTCGGCGGCGCTGGCCGGAGGCAACACCGTGATACTCAAACCGGCCACGGTGGCCGCACCCGTGGCGTGGCAGTTCGCACAGGCTTTCTGGGAAGCGGGGGTACCCAAAGAAGCGTTACAGGTTATCATTACCGACCGCGAGGGTCTGGGGCTCCTGAATACCTCACCTGTCGTGAAGCATACCATCCTTACGGGCGGCACCGACACGGCCCGCAGTATCATCGCCGCGAACCCGGTCACCCCGCTGTCGGCCGAGACGGGCGGCAAAAATGCCATAATCCTCACCGCCGCGGGCGACCGCGACCACGCCATCCTCAACGCCGTCTCATCGGCGTTCGGCAACGCCGGTCAGAAATGCTCGGCCTGCTCGCTGCTGCTGGTGGAGGGTTCGGTCTACGACGACCCGGTGTTCCGCGAGAAGCTGGCCGATGCGGCCACCAGCCTAAAGACGGGCAGCGTATGGGACATCGGCAACGTGGTAGGCCCGATGATTACCAACGACAATGACAAACTGCTGGAGGCCCTGTCGAAGCTCGGGCCGGGCGAGGAATGGCTCGTCCCGCCGCGGTTTCTCGACGAAAAGAGATACATCCTCGCCCCGGCCATCAAATGGGGCGTACGGCCGGGAAATTTCTCGTTCCGCAACGAGCTGTTCGGCCCGATGCTGAGCGTGGTACGCATCAGGGACCTGCGCGAGGGGATAGAGTTGGTGAACAGTCTCGAGTACGGCCTTACGTCGGGTCTGCAAAGTCTCGACGAAGCGGAGCAGGCCCTCTGGAGGGACTCGGTCGAAGCGGGCAACCTCTATATAAACCGCGGCATCACCGGCGCTATTGTCAACCGCCAGCCGTTCGGCGGGATGAAACTCTCGGCGTTCGGCGGCGGCATCAAGGCGGGCGGCCCCAATTACGTCTCCTGCTTCTTACGGTTTGCCGACCGGCCGGTGGCCGGGCCCGATGCTCCGGGCGAAACGGCCGCCGAAAGGGGAGCCGGGAGAGGATTATCCGGAGAGTCGGTCCGCCCGGAAGCCGCACCGGCCGTATCTTGCGGGGAAGAATGGACCGACAACTACCGCCGGGCATGGGAGACCGAATTTTCCCGGCCACGTGATATCAACAACCTCTACGGCGAGCAGAACATTTTCCGTTACCTTCCCCTGCGGAGCATGGCTCTAAGGGTATTCCCGGCGGATACACCGGAGCAGGTTCTGAAGGTCGCCGAAGCGGCCCGGCTCTGTGGCACTCCGCTTACGGTAAGCGTCGATCCGTTGTACGGCATGGCTGCCCGGCTGGAGGGCATCCCGGCTACCGTAAAAACCGAACCGCTCGAAGCGTTCACCGCATCGCTCGGAGAGTACGAGCGTATCCGCACCTGCTCGGACGAGATTCCCCGGGAACTGTACGAGGCCGCCGGACGGCTCGACAAGTATATCGCCACCGCCCCGCCGGTATGCGAGGGCCGGGTAGAACTGCTCCATTACCTGAAGGAACAGAGCATCTCCTACGAATATCACCGCTACGGCAGTATTACCGAGGTGCCACCCGTGGAATAATCCCATACCTTATATATAATATAGCGGCCTTCCGGTTTCCGGAAGGCCGCTATATTAATTTCAGGTAACAATCTGCAATTTAACTCTACCCGTTTTTATCGGCCCGCCAAACCGCCACCGGCGGTCCGCACCTTTGCATCACTTTATTGCAGACCACATAGAATATTAATCTTAAAAAAAGAAAACCATAAAAAGCCCGCAAAACTCCATGCGGAGCCGGACTTCTTAATTATTTTAAAAACTACATATGAAATCGGGTATAATAAGCCCTATCCACCAGAACGGGAATCCGCCCGTTTTTTAAAATACAGAGAACAACCCTGTACTTTATTGAATAAAATCGCGAATGGGGTCCCAAAGATATTTGCGGTAATCGACCACCTTGCCGCACCTCACCTCTATTCCTTCCGCGCGCAGCAGGCGTTCCATCTCACCGGGGGCGAATGCCCGGGCGCCGGAGAGGCGTCCGCCGCTTGCAGTGACACGGTGGGCGGGAAGGGCCGACACGGCACCGTAACGGCCTGCCAGAATATTTCCCGCCATACGGGCATACCCCGGCCGCCCCGCCGCCCGGGCCAGTATACCGTAATTGGTAACCCTCCCCGGGGGTATCAGACCGACCAGCTCCACTATCGCCTGTACGAACTCCGTTCTCTCCTGCGGACTCATCGCTTTATTTTTGAGCAAAGGTAGGTCAAAATTCCCTAACCGCCGTATTGGACATCCCGGCTTGTTTTCGCATATTTGCATAAGGAGTGCACACTTGCGGTGTGTGACGGCACTATCGAAACCCGGCTTATTATGGCAAACGTATTCTTTTACGAGACCGCGCATGGTCCGTTCGGTATTTGCGAACGGGGCGGCGCCGTATCCGCCGTTTTCAGCGGCCGCAGCGTTCCGGACGGATATACGGTCGCGGAAACGCCCCTGATTAAAAGGGCGGCGGTCCAACTCGGGGAATACTTCGTCGGCCGAAGGCGGGAGTTCGACCTGCCCCTCCATGCGAGCGGAACCCCGTTCGAGCTTAAGGTCTGGCAGGCGTTACGCGATATTCCCTACGGCCAGACGCGCACCTACGGGCAGATAGCCGCGGCCGTGGGCAGCCCGAAGGCGTGCCGCGCCGTGGGCCGCGCCAACAGCCGCAACCCCCATATTATCCTCACCCCCTGCCACCGGGTGATAGGCGCCGACGGCAGGCTCACCGGGTTCGCCGCCGGGCTGGACCTCAAAGGCTCCCTTCTGGCCCTCGAACGGCTCCATTCCGGCAAGCCGTAATTTCCCACTCCTCACTGCTCCCTCCATACCTTATAATAATATGGCCGTCGCATCCCTGGAAACGCAGGGGTGAGAGTGGCTATATTATATACTGCCGATGTAAAATTCCTGCATAAACCATAAATTTCGTCGGCCGGGCAATCAAAATTTGCACACATGCGAAAAAATATCTAACTTAACTATTACAATAAAGGTTACCGCTGCCGGGCAGGGGGCCGGAAGATTTTATATAAAATATAAATTCATTTTATGGATTACGCAGTTATATTGAACAACATCAACCGTGCGTTAGACCGCAAATACCCCTCCGGGGCCAGCAAGAACAACATACTGAGGAAGGTCCTCGATCTGGACAAGATGGGCGCTTATCGCAGGCTGAACGGGATGGTTCAGTTCAAAGTAAGCGAAGTGGCTCGGCTGTGCGCGGCGCTGGAGATTCCGGTGGAGACCGTCTTCGACCTCAACAAGGGCAAGACCATCTCCATGAACCTATTTATGACCAACTACTCCTCCATCGCCCATGAGGACAACCTGCTGCTGGAGAAGGCCGTCGAACTGCTGGACCGTGCGTCGAAGAGCGGCAATTCCCGTTTCGTGGTCAGCACCAATATGATTCCGCACACCATCATCAACGATTTCGGCCACCTGCTCCGGCTGTGCCTCTGCAAATGGGTCTACTTCAACAACGAGAGCGGCCTCAACATCCCGTTCCGGGAAGTACGTCTGCCGCAGGATTTGACCGACTCGAAACGGGAAATGGAGAAGAGGATGCACCGTATGAAGTCCACCGTGCTGATATGGGACCAGCGGGTTATCGAATCGACCCTCAGCGACATGAGTTATTTCTACCGGATAAACCTGCTGACCGACGACGAGGTGCTGAAGCTGAAAGAGGACCTGCACAACTACATAAACTATATGGACCTGCTGGCGACCCGCGGCTGTTACGAACAGACGGGTAACCCGGTGCAGTTCTACATCTCGTCCGTTAGCCTCGACTGCAATTACGGGTTTATCGACAGCGACAATGTGAAGGCGAGTATTATACAGGCTTTCGTACTCCATCAGGCCTGGTCGGAGGACCCGGAATCGTTCGGCCACGTCAAATCGTGGATGAATACCCTAATCCGCAGCTCCACGCTCGTGTCCACGAGCGGCGAATTGTTCCGTATCGAGTTTTTCAATAAGCAGCGCCGGGCCATAGACTCTTTCAAAGGATAAAAAAACAGGACACCCCCCCTATTTAAGGGAGGGGGCTCCGTTAAATTATAAATTTTTTACGGTACCGTAAGAAATACATCTGCTTACAGACTTACAGCCCACCGGGCCGGAGTGGCGGCCTTGGAAAACCAACAGGGTTCTTTCGTAATAAGTAGTCATGTTAATACTTGATATACCTACCAATCGACAGCGGGCATAATGCCCGCTGTTTTTTTTGCCTGCGACACCCAAAAATATAATTTCAACTCTATACCCCCTACATTTAGCGGGGGGGTACCTGTAAAAATTTATAGATTTTATCTCATCATTACAGAAATATCACCCGTCCTGCTTTATAATTTACACACAACCCCGAATAAAAATACATTTTTTCTCTACATACCCCCTATTTTTAGGGGGTGCAACATAGATTTCTAATATTTTTTAGATTTTATTGGCAAAATATTTGGGGGTACATGTAAAAATTTATATGTTTGCAGAGAAATCAAGCGGTTAATCAGGAAATGAGACCTTTATTTTACAAATCGTATTACACGAGCGCCGGAAATCCCCTTTCGGGGATTCGACAGCAAGTCCGACAGCGGATATCATAACCGCCAGCCGCGGGCACCGGCCCGCCAGGGGAAAGACGGGAAAAGGCGACTCACCACTACCGAAACCGCCGGGCCTTCAACCGGCCACCCGAACACTAATCGATTCAGGTTTAACTTAACAAGTCAGGTAATGAAAAATATACTGTTTGCTGCCGTGGGTACGGCGGCCCTATCCTTTACAACCTTCACCGCAAGCGCCTACGAGCCCTACACGTCCGAGTCGGGCAGGTTCAAAGTGGTAGCCGGGGCGGACATCGTGAGCAAATACGTCTGGCGCGGGGTCGACCAGTCGGGTGCCAGCATCCAGCCGACACTCGGTATGGAAGTGGGCGGGTTCTTCCTCGAAGCGTGGGGTTCGACCACGTTCAACGACCGTTTCAAGGAGCTGGACGTCAGCGTCGGGTACGGTATCGGCGGGCTTACCCTCGCCGTGACGGACTACTGGTGGGACGGCGAAGGGATGCCTTTCTATAAGCATTACACCGACAGCCACCTGTTCGAGGGTACCGTCGAATACTATTTCGGCGACGACTTTCCCCTCACCCTCGCATGGAGCACCTTCTTTGCCGGGGAGCAGGACAAGAACAGCGAAGGGAAACGTAAATACTCCTCCTATATAGAAGCGGGATACGATTTCAGCATCGGATCGTTCGACTTCACCGCCTCGGCAGGTTTCGCACCGTGGTAGGCTCCGGCGTGGCTGGACGAAAAGAACGGATTCCGCGTCTCGCAGATAGCCCTCGAAGCCCGCAGGGAGGTACGGTTCACACCAACGTTCTCGCTGGGCGTATTCCTGAAGGCCATAGCGTCGCCCGCTACCGATAACGCGTTCCTTGTAGCCGGTATAACTTTCTAATTCTTAAAACCGATAAAGATGAAAAAGATAGAAGCCATAATCAGGCGGACCAAATTCGAAGAGGTTAAGGAAGCCCTGCTCGAAGCGGATATCGAATGGTTCTCGTACACCGACGTGCGCGGTGTGGGCAAAGCCCGAAAGGAGAGGATTTACCGCGGGGTCACATACAACACGGATATAATCGAACGGCTGATGCTGACCATCGTGGTCCGGACGCGAAACGCCGAAAAGACCATCAAAGCCATTCTCGACTCGGCACGCACCGGGGAGGTGGGCGACGGACGTGTTTTCGTCTCCGAGGTCGCAGAGTCGTACAGCATCCGGACGGGCGAAAAGGGCGACAAGACCCTCTATACGGAGGACAAACCGGCGGTTTGAAGTTAAAAGACAGTTTAACGCACAAAAAACGAAAGAGATGAAATTACTATACTTGGCAGATACGGACTTAACGCCCGCGGCCGACGGCCTGCTGGAGAGCGCGGCCGGGGCATCGACCGAAATCATTACAAGCATTATGGATGTGGCGGCTTCGCTCGACACCGTATGGGTGCTTTTAGGCGCGATGCTGGTCTTCCTTATACAATTGGGTTTCTCGATGGTGGAATCGGGTTTCGCACGGTGCAAGAATACGGCGAATATCCTGATGAAGAACCTAATCGACATCAGCTCGGGTTCCATCCTTTTCTGGCTTGTGGGCTTCGGCATCCTGTTCGGCACGGACATAGGCGGATTTATAGGTAAGCCTGCCGCACTGGACGCGATACCGTGGGACGGCGATATTCCGATAGCGGCGTTCCTGGTGTTCCAGACCATGTTCTGCGCTACGGCGGCGACCATCGTATCGGGTGCCGTGGCCGAGAGGACTAAGTTCCACGCATACCTGTTCTATTGCATAATCATATCGGCACTGGTCTATCCCATCTCCGCGCACTGGACGTGGGGCGGCGGCTGGCTCGAAGGAATGGGCTTTCACGACTTCGCCGGGAGCGCCGTGGTGCACTCCGTAGGCGGCTGGATAGCCCTCGCCGGTGCAGCCCTCGTGGGACCTCGCATAGGCAAGTACCGCAACGGTCAGGTTTATGCCATTCCGGGCCACAGTCTCACCATCGCCTGCATGGGTGTGTTCCTGCTGTGGCTCGGCTGGTTCGGGTTCAACCCCGGCAGCCAGCTGGCCGCGAGCGGCCCCGAGAACGCTCTGGCAATCTCCAACGTCTTCCTTACCACCAACCTCGCCGCGGCGGCGGGCGGACTGGGCGCGCTGGCCGTCGCATGGCTCCGCTACGGCAAACCGACCCTGAGCCTTGCGCTCAACGGCGTGCTGGCAGGGCTGGTAGGCATCACCGCGGGATGTGACATGGTTTCCCCGGCCAGAGCGGCTGTGATAGGGTTGGTAAGCGGTGTAGTGATGGTTTACGCGGTGTCGTTTATCGACCGCACCGTGAGGGTGGACGACCCGGTGGGCGCCATAGCGGTGCACGGCGTATGCGGGACTCTGGGCACAATCCTTACGGGACTGTTCGCCGTAGAAGGCGGCCTGCTTTACGGCGGGGGCGCGGGATTCCTGGGAATACAGACCCTCGGTGCCTTCGTTACTATGGCATGGGCGCTGGCAATGGGCTTCGGGATGTTCTGGATTATAAAGAAGACTGTCGGACTGCGGGTCGACAGACGGGTGGAAGAGGAAGGACTCGATATCTACGAACACGGCGAGACGGCATACAACTAAGACAGACGGAAAAAAAAGAAGTCACTTCACACGACATAGTTCAGATTAGGTTTGTTAAATCGGTTTAGTTTATTCAGGTTCAGGTTAGGTTTAGTTTAACAGTGTCAAAAAGGCGTCCGGGCAAATACGGAAGTGACTTCGGCGGGACGCCCCGACCTGAGGCGGCCGCAGGTTCTCCACGGACCTGCGGCCCCGAGGGCCGAAACACCGGAACCGGGCATTTTTACAGACGGGGTTTGCTTTAAAAGTGAGATTCTTCGCTTCGCTCAGAATGACATTGTTTTTTGCTGGCGCCAAGAATGACAATCTCTGATTTTCCGGATAATGTTACAAACAATAGATTATCAAAACCACTAAAAATTAAAACAGATGCAACTCTATATACCGCAGCAATACAGGGCCACGCTGATGCCCGAAATGATGGAACAGGCAATCCGGTTCCTGAAACAACAATTCCCCAAAACGCTGGCGGTGGAGCTCGACCTGCGGCGCGTCACCGCGCCCCTTTTCGTGCTTGCCGGAACGGGTATCAATGACGACCTGAACGGCACCGAACGCCCCGTGTCGTTCCCCGTACCCGATATGGGGGGCCGAACGGCCGAAATCGTCCATTCGCTGGCCAAATGGAAAAGGCTTAAGCTGGGTGCTTACGACATCCCGGCCGGGTTCGGGCTTTACACCGATATGAACGCCGTGCGGGCGGACGAAGAACTGGACAACATTCACTCCCTGTACGTAGACCAGTGGGACTGGGAACGCTCCATCACCCGTGAGCAGCGCACGCTGGACTTCCTGAAGGAAATCGTCCGCAAGATATACGGCGCCCTCCGGCAGACCGAGCGTACCGTATACGAAATGTACAGCCACATAACCCCGGTCCTGCCGGAAGAGATTACTTTCATCCACAGCGAGGAACTGCTCGCCCAATACCCGGACCTCTCACCGCGCGAGCGGGAGACCGAGGCGGCAAAAAAACACGGGGCCATATTCGTTATCGGTATCGGTAGCATTCTGGCCGACGGCCGCAAACACGACGGCCGCGCCCCGGACTACGACGACTGGTCGACCCCGACCGTGGACGGTTACAAGGGCCTCAACGGCGACATCGTTGTCTGGAACCCGGTCCTCCAGAGCGCCTACGAGATATCGAGCATGGGTATCCGGGTGGACCGCGACGCGATGCTGCGCCAGCTCACCCTCGAAGGGTGCCCCGACCGGGCCCACCTCTTTTTCCACCGGCAGGTAATCGAAGAGAAGATTCCGCTCTCCGTGGGCGGCGGTATAGGGCAGTCGAGGCTGTGCATGTTCCTGCTGCGGTGTGCCCATATCGGCGAGGTGCAGGCGAGCCTGTGGCCCGAGGAGATGGTAGCCGAATGCGCGGCCAACAATATATACCTTAAATAGCCCCTCGGGGGCGGTCCGGAATCGGTTTGCGCCGAAACGAAAATGACCGGACGCCCTGCTTTATATAAAAATTTCCCGCCGAAGACGGAATTATCGACGGCCGCAAATAGTACGACGGCCGGACAGGTAAAGTTTTAAACGCTTACAAACTACCAAAATACCGTATTATGTCACTTCTAAGGTTTAATGTTATCGACGAGGCCATCAAACGCAAGGCCTGCAACGTCACCCCCCCGGCAGAAAGGCCGGCGGATTATTTCGGCATGTATGTCTTCAACAACGAGAAGATGCTGAAGTACCTGCCCAAGAAATGTTACGAAGCCCTGAGCGAGACGATGAGGAACGGCACCCCGCTCGACTACGAGACGGCCGAATGCGTCGCTTCGGGAATGAAGCAGTGGGCGTCGGAAATGGGCGCGACACACTATACCCACTGGTTCCAGCCGCTTACGGGAGGAACAGCCGAAAAACACGACTCCTTTATCGAGCCCGACGGCAAGGGCGGAGTAATAGAGGAGTTCTCCGGCAAACTGCTTATTCAGCAGGAACCGGACGCTTCGAGCTTCCCGAGCGGCGGTATCCGCAACACCTTCGAGGCGCGCGGCTACACCGCATGGGACCCCACCTCGCCCGCCTTTATCGTGGACGACACCCTCTGTATCCCGACCATTTTCATCTCCTATACCGGCGAGGCGCTCGACTACAAGGCTCCGCTGCTCAAATCGCTCGACGCGGTGAACAAGGCTGCCGTGAAAGTGTGCCGCTACTTCGACCACAACGTGTCGAAGGTCTACTCCTACCTCGGCTGGGAGCAGGAATATTTCCTCGTGGACGAGGGGCTGTGGGCCGCCCGCCCCGACCTGATGCTCACCGGGCGCACCCTGATGGGCCACGAGAGCGCCAAAAACCAGCAGTTGGAAGACCACTATTTCGGCGCAATCCCCACCCGGGTGGCCGCATTTATGAAGGACCTCGAATACGAGTGCCTCAAATTGGGAATCCCCGTAAAGACGCGCCATAACGAGGTGGCTCCGAACCAGTTCGAACTGGCTCCGGTCTACGAGGAGGCCAACCTGGCCAACGACCACAACGTACTGCTGATGTCCGTAATCCGCCGCGTGGCCCGGCGCCACTGCTTCCGGGTACTGCTCCACGAGAAACCGTTCAAAGGTATCAACGGTAGCGGCAAGCACAACAACTGGTCGCTGGGCACGGACACCGGGGTCAACCTGCTGTCGCCCGGCAAGTCGGACGACGAGAAGCTCCAGTTCATAACCTTCCTGGTGAACGTGATGAAGGCCGTGCGCAAACACAACGGCCTGCTGAAAACCTCCATCGCCAGCGCCACGAACGCCCACCGCCTCGGAGCCAACGAAGCGCCCCCGGCGATTATCTCCATCTTCCTCGGTTCGCAGATAAGCGAGGTTCTCTCGAAAATCGAATCGAGCGAGAACGGCGATACCATCAGCATGGACGGCAAGCACGGTATTAAGCTCAGTATAGCCCATATACCCGAGCTGTTTATCGACAATACCGACCGCAACCGCACCTCGCCGTTCGCATTTACCGGCAACCGTTTCGAGTTCCGCGCCGTAGGGTCGATGGCCAACTGCGCCAACGCCATGACGGTCCTTAACTCGGCCGTAGCCGAACAGCTCGCCGTATTCGCCGCCGACGTGGATACCCTTATCATGCAGGGAGTGGCCGCCCGCGAGGCGATATTCCGTACAGTCCGCGAGTATATCAAGCAGTGCAAGGATATCGTCTTCGACGGCAACGGTTACAGCGACGAGTGGAAGGAAGAAGCCGGCCGCCGCGGGCTGGACTGCGAGACCTCGGTACCGAAGATGATATCCCGCATTACCGACGGCCCGACCGAGGAGCTGTTCGGCAAACTGGGCGTGATGTCGCCCACCGAACTGCATGCCCGCGCCGAGGTGGAATGGGAGACCTACACCAAGAAGATTCAAATAGAGGCCCGCGTGCTGGGCGACCTCGCCATCAACCACGTCATACCGGTGGCCTCGCGGTATCAGGAGACCCTGCTCTCGAAAATCGAGAAGGCGGCCAAACTGTTCCCCGAAGGCGAATCGGACAAAATCACCCGCCATGACAGAGCCATAGTGCTCGATATCTCCGGCCATATCGACGCGATTTACGACCTTACGGAGAAGATGGTCGAAGAGCGCAAGAAAGCCAACGCCATCGAGTCTGAAAAGGAGAAAGCCATCGCTTACCACGATAACGTGGCCGGACTATTCGACCAAATCCGTTACCATATCGACAAGCTGGAACTCTCGGTGGACAACGAGATATGGCCGCTGCCCAAGTACCGGGAACTGCTGTTCATAAGATAATCCCCCGCCCAGGAGTGGGATTATATGTTCGCCCGAGTGCGCACGCATGGATTACCGTGTGTGCGCACTCGGCTGTCCGGAGCGTCCATTAACAATTTTTAATTATTTGTTAAATATCCCACATCAATATATAAATATACACACCCAGCGTACTAAAATATTATCTTTGTAACCGTAGCCGGACCGCCGTCCGTTATACCGGCGGCAAGGCGAGAATCCATAAGAATATAATCCGGCCGCGGCTGGGCAGGGAGACCGCCCGCGCGGCAATATGAAATCCGAAGTCACAATGAGTATACAACCCGGTAAGCAGGGACTTTACGATCCGCAGAACGAGCACGACGCCTGCGGAGTGGGCCTTGTGATAAATATAGAGGGAACAAAAAGCCACGACATAATAGAAACCGGCCTGCGGGTTCTCGAGAACATGCGCCACCGCGGAGCGGAGGGTGCCGACAACAAGACGGGAGACGGGGCCGGGATGATGGTGCAGATACCGCACGAATTTATCCTCCTGCAAGGTATTCCCGTGCCGGAGAAGGGGCGTTACGGTACCGGGCTGGTATTCCTGCCGAGAGACGAGGTGCGCAGTACGGCCTGCCTGAATATTATCCGGAGCATGGTGGCGGCCGAAGGGCTGTCGCTGATGCATGTACGCGACGTGCCGGTTAACAGCGATATCCTCGGCGAGACGGCCCGGGAGACCGAGCCGGTCATTAAACAGGTGTTTATCACCGACCCGCACGGTGTGGGCGACCTCCAGAGGAGGCTCTATATGATTCGCAAAAAAACCGAGTCGGCCGTGGCCCGGGCCTATCCGGACGAGCCGCGGTGCTGTTACATAGTGAGCCTGTCGGGAAGCAACCTCGTTTACAAGGGGATGCTCTCGTCGCAGCAGCTCCGCTACTACTATACCGACCTGCTGAATCCCTACTTCACCAGCGGTATCGCACTGGTCCACTCGCGGTTCAGTACCAACACTTTCCCCACCTGGGACCTCGCCCAGCCGTTCCGCCTGATAGGGCACAACGGCGAAATAAACACCATACAGGGCAATCGGTCGTGGATGGAGACGCGCGAAAGCGTGCTCCATCCCGACGGACTCGGCCGTATGGCCGATATCAGCCCCATCGTACAGGCCGGAATGAGCGACAGCGCATCGCTCGACAACGTCATAGAGTTTTTCGTAATGAGCGGCATGAGCCTCCCCCACGCACTGGCGATGCTCGTGCCGGAGAGTTACAACGACCGGAACCCCATATCGGAAAACCTGAAAGGATTCTACGAATACCACAGTATATGGATGGAACCGTGGGACGGCCCGGCGGCGATACTGTTCTCCGACGGCCGATACGCGGGCGGTATGCTGGACCGCAACGGCCTGCGTCCCGCGCGTTACCTGATAACCGACCGCGGCACCATGATTATCGCCTCGGAGACCGGGGTGACCGATATTCCCGCGTCCGAGATTCGCGAGAAGGGACGCCTGCGGCCCGGCAAGATGCTGATGGTCGATACTCAGGAGGGCCGCATACTGTTCGACGAGGAGATAAAACGGTCGCTCGAAGGGGGCCATCCGTACCGCGAGTGGCTGGAGAAGAACCGTATAGTTATCGACGACGTTACCTCGGGCCGCAAGGTGCCCTGGAAGGTGGACAATTACCTGACCCTGCTGCGCACCTTCGGCTACACGAAGGAGGACGTCGACCGTATCCTGAAGCCGATGGGGGCCGAAGGGGCCGAGCCGCTCTACTCGATGGGCAACGACACTCCGCTGGCAATCCTCTCGCGCGAACCCCAAAGGCTGTTCAACTATTTCCGCCAGAAATTCGCACAGGTCACCAACCCGCCCATCGACCCGCTGAGGGAGGACCTCGTGATGTCGATTGCCAGCTATATCGGCGCGGTGGACGGCAACGCGCTCCAGCCCTCGCCGAAGATGTGCAAAGTGGTGAAACTCACCAGCCCGGTGCTCACCAACCGGGCGATCGACATACTGCGCAACCTGCGTTATAAAGGATTCCGTACCCACGACGTACAGATGACATATAGCCCCGACGGAGGCGGCCGGGCGCTGGAGGAAGGCGTAATGAAAATGTGTCTCGAAGCCGAAGCGGCCGTCGACGACGGATGCAACTACGTTATCCTGACCGACCGCGGTGTGTGCGCCCGAAAAGCGCCCATACCGTCGCTTATGGCCCTATCGGCCGTTCACCACCACCTGACAAAGAAGCGCAAGCGTTCGCAGATTGCCCTGATTGTGGAGACCGGTGAGGCCCGCGAAATTATGCACATAGCCCTGCTGTTCGGTTACGGAGCCAGCGCTGTGAATCCCTATATGGCGTTCGCCGTTCTGGGTAGCCTTGTTGAGAAGCACGAGATATACCTCGACTACGAGACGGCCGAAAAGAACTACGTAAAGGCGGTGAACAAAGGGATGCTCAAAATAATGTCCAAGATGGGGATTTCCACCATCAGGAGTTACCGCGGGTCGAAGCTGTTCGACGCCGTGGGACTGTCCAGGGAGCTGGTCGGCCGCTATTTCGAGGGTACGGCAAGCCCTATCGGAGGCGCGGGACTCGAAGAGGTTGCGGCCGAGGCGGCCGCCGCCCACAGCGCGGGATTCGGCCGGGGGGCCGGGAGCGGGTCGGCACCCGGGTCGGCACCCGGGTCGGAATCGGGAGCGGCTACGGACGGGGCGGCGGCGGACGGGGCGGCTACGGACGG
>JAJBVT010000094.1 GCA_020859685.1 Rikenellaceae bacterium | reverse complement strand
TCGCTCGGGGGGGGTGGGGGGGGGGGGGCGTGCCGGCGATTTCGTCGCGGCCTTGGGGAGGTCGGGGGTTCCGGCCTGCGGGCTAATTCGTTTCGGCCTCGGGGAGCGGTGGATTCTCCGGCCTGCGGGCTAATTCGTTTCGGCCTCGGGGACTGCGGGGTCTCGGCCTGCGGGAGATTTCGGTTCGGAATCGGGGAACTCTTTAGTCTCGGGCATACGGGCGATTTCTGGACGGGGGTCGGCTGTTTTTAATGTGGTGCTCCATAATAATTTTACAATTTACTACCTTTACGCGAAATTATTTAACTGGTACATTGATGCAGCGGTTAAGGAACATATTTATAATACTGTCGTTGTGCCTGATGGCCGCGATGGCCCATGGGCAGACGGATGTGGTGAAATGGTCGGCGGCCACGGAAAACAACCCCGACGGGACGGTTTCGGTAAGGTTTACTGCCGATATCGAGGCGGGCTGGCATATTTACGATATGCAGGAGTACGACCTCGGGCCGACCTCCACCTCGGTGACCGTACTCTCGGCCGCGGGGCTGGAGCCGGTAGGCCGTGTTACGGAGGTGACCCGGCCCACTAGGAAGTTCGACGAGCTGTTCGACACCGAGATTGGTTACCACGAAGGGCGGGCCGTGCTGGAGCAGCGTGTGCGCGTGGCCGGGGCGGCCGGAACGCTGGAGGTGGAAATCGAGTGGATGGCCTGTGACGACAGGACGTGTCTCGCTCCGCAGTCCGTGGAGCTGACCGTAACGGTGCCCGCCAATCCGGCGGCCGGGAACGGGGCTTCGGGCGGCGCGGCGGCCGTATCGGGGAGTACCGGCGGTAACGGCACGGCGGACGGGTCCGGGGCGGCTTCCGGCCCTTCCGGGGCCGGGGAGGCCGGAGCGGGAACGGCGGACGGCGTCGGCGCGGGGTTTGACGGGCTTGTAGAGGATAGTTGGCTGGCGGCATTTCCCGACGCGGAGCAGGGAGCCGGTGGGCTGGAGACCGCGGAGTTCCGACAGGCGGCAGACCCGCTGGGCGGCTCCCTGTGGCGGATAATCCTCGCCGCGATGAAGTGGGCGCTGGCCGCGATACTCACCCCCTGCGTATTCCCTATGATACCGATGACCGTCTCATTCTTTATGAAAGAGGGGACCTCCAAGGCCGGAAGCCGCTTCCGGGCGCTGATGTACGGCTTCTTTATAGTGGCCATCTATACGGTACCGATAGCGACCATAATACTCATAACCCGGTTCCTCGGCGGGGAGACCGTAACCTCGGATATTTTCAACTGGCTCTCCACCCACTGGTTGCCGAACATACTTTTCTTCCTGATATTCATGTTCTTCGCCGCCTCGTTCTTCGGCGCGTTCGAACTGAACCTGCCGAGCTGGCTGGTGACCAAATCCGATAGCAAGTCCGAAAAAGGCGGCCTCGCAGGGGTGTTTTTTATGGCCCTGACGCTGGTGCTGGTATCGTTCTCGTGCACGGTCCCCATAGTGGGCAGCGCGCTGACGGAGGCCACCTCGGGCGGTAACTGGCTGCGGCCGATAATCGCCATACTCTCCTACTCGGTGGTGTTCGCCATGCCTTTCACCCTATTCGCCTTCTTCCCCTCGTGGATGGAGAAACTGCCACGCAGCGGCGGGTGGCTCAATTCGGTGAAGGTGGTACTCGGGTTCGTGGAGGTCGCCCTCGGGCTGAAGTTCCTGAGCGTGGCCGACCAGACCTACCACTGGGGAATCCTCGACAGGGAGATTTACCTCGCGATATGGATAGCGGTTTTCAGCCTTATGGGAGCCTATCTGCTGGGAAAAATCAAATTCAAACACGACAGCGACGTCAAATATATCGGGGTGGGCAGGCTGGCTCTCGTTATCGCCACGTTCACCTTCGTAGTCTACCTGATTCCGGGTATGTTCGGGGCCCCGCTAAAGGGGATTTCCGGGTACCTGCCCCCGATGCACACGCAGGATTTCGTGGCCGGGGGTACCGCGGTGCGTTCCGCGGACGGGCAGCAGATAAGGGCTGAAGCACCGCTCTACGGCGATTTTCTCCACCTGCCCCACGGGCTGGAAGGCTTTTTCGACCTCGACCAGGCGCAGGCATACGCCGACCGGGTGGGCAAGCCGCTGTTCGTGGACGTCACGGGTCACGGATGCGTGAACTGCCGCGAAATGGAGGCCCGGGTCTGGTCGGATGCGAGGGTGCTGGAACTACTGCGGGAAGAGTTCGTTATCGTGGCGCTCTATGTGGACGATAAGAAAAACGTCCCCGAGGACAAATGGGTTACCACCCCTAACGGCCGGACGCTCAAGAGCCTCGGAAAGATTAACGCCTACCGCGCCATGCAGCTTTACGGCACCAATGCCCAGCCGCTCTACATCATTCAGGGCCGCGGAGGGCGGGTGCTGGCCGGGCCGCGGGGGTATGACCTGAATGTGGAGAATTTCATTGCGTTCCTGCGGGAAGGGCTGGACCGTTACCGGGCACTGTAATCAACGGGGTATGGGCCGGACG
>JAJBVT010000082.1 GCA_020859685.1 Rikenellaceae bacterium | reverse complement strand
TTTGTCCCGATGCTGAATTATTATAAGAGCAACGTCTTGAACTATTAAAAAAATATATATATATATACCAAAAAAATTTAATATAACTTTACCCCCCTTACTACGTTATAGGTAGAGTGGTATATATCAATTTTTATAATGATGATGACCATAAAAATCTCGCAGAGGCCATAAAAAATCGTAATAATATAAATTGGATTATTACGTATGACTCTCATGATTTTATCAATGAACTTTATTCTGATTTTAAGAATCTCACATATCAACTCCCATATAGCGCGGGAGGCAGAAAAAAAGGAAAAGAATCGTTATATACCCTCCATGAAATACAATTACCGGAAGTAATCCTATAGAGTATTTTTATCGGATAATTTAAAAAATGCGGACACCGTGCGGACACGGCAGAAATTAAAAATGGCTTTCAGATAACTGTAAGCCATTTTTACTGTGCCCAGGACGAGACTCGAACTCACACGGCCTAACGGCCACTACCCCCTCAAAGTAGCGTGTCTACCAATTCCACCACCTGGGCTTTATTACGGACAGCAAAGATAACCATTTTTTCATAATTCAAAATATTTCAATCCCGAATTTTACAGCAACAAAATACCGTCACCACGATAAATCCACCTTTTATCGTGCAAAGCCTTGGTTTTTACCCCATTTTCGCCTACTTTTGCATCCGCAAGCGCCTATGGGACCTTACCCGGGAGCGGGGTGGACAATGGCAGGCCAGGCGGCAGAACGGTTATGCCGTGAAGTTGGTCCGGCCGGGCAGAGTGACCGCCCAGGAGGTAAGGTTGAGTGGCGCCCGAGTAACTTAATGTGCGGTGCGAAAGTGCCGAGGTAAAAATCAAGACAATGAAGAACATTGAAATCAAAGCCGTTAAACGCGAGACGTTCGGCAAAAAAGAGAGCAAAAGGCTCCACCGCGAAGGGCTTGTTCCGTGCGGGCTTTACAGCAACGGGGAGACTATCCATTTCGCCGTGGACGTCAAATCGGTAAGGGACCTTATTTACACACCCAACTCCTACATTGTTAACTTCGATATCGAGGGCCGCAAGGAGATCGCCGTAATGAGGGAGGTGCAGTTCCACCCGGTGAAGGACCAGGTGCTGCATATCGACTTTTACCGTGCCGTGCCGGGTAAGGAGGTAGCCATCGACATACCGGTGCGCCTTACGGGTAACTCCATCGGTGTGAAGCTCGGTGGTAAGCTGACCCTTAGCAAGCGCAAAATCCACGTCAAAGGTCAGTTGGAAAAACTTCCGGACGAGCTGGTCGTGGACGTGACCGACCTCGAGCTGGGCAAATCGATATTCGTGGGCGACCTGAGCTACGACGGTCTCGAACTGCTCACCCCGGCCCAGACAGCCGTGGCTGCCGTTAAGATGACCCGTGCAGCCCGTGGCGCCGCAGCCGCCGCCGCTGCCGCGGAAGGGAAATAGTTTGTTCTCACGCCTGGTTTTCCGCACGGAAATTGCTGGCGTGCGGTTAAAGACGATATCACATGGCAGGTTTTTTCAGGAGACTTTATTGCCGTGCTGAACCGGAAAACGAACGGACGGAAGAAGTGAAATACCTTATCGCCGGACTCGGAAATATCGGCAACGAATACGCCGGGACAAGGCATAACATAGGATTTGAAGTATTGGACGCTCTCGCAGGGGCGTCCAATGCTGTTTTCGAACCGTTGCGATACGGCTCGGTGGTGCGGATGAAATTCAAAGGCAGGACCCTCATCCTGCTCAAACCGTCGACATTTATGAACCTCAGCGGCAAGGCGGTCGCCTACTGGCTGCGGCAGGAGAAGATACCGCTGGAGAACCTGATGGTGGTCGTGGATGATATAGCCCTGCCGTTCGGCAGTATCCGTATCCGGGGGAAGGGCAGCGACGGGGGCCATAACGGGCTTAAAGATATAAACGCGGTGCTCGGCCGGAACGACTATCCGCGTTTGCGTTTCGGTATCGGAGGGGACTTCCCGCAGGGTTTTCAGGTGGACTACGTTCTGGGCCGGTGGGACCCGGAGGAGAAAAAGGCGCTCCCGGAGCGGCTCGAAGCCGCCGGGGAAGCCATCAAATCCTTCGCCACGATAGGTCTCGAGCGGACTATGAATATCCATAACAAGAAGTAGGTTGTCTTACGGACCGCTTGAAGGCCGACCCGATTCCGGGCCGGTAATTGGATATTGAATTGATTTACCGGAGAACCGGTGCGTAACGGCTAAAGAGAAGTTCCGCCGCAGTATTGGCCGTATTTATTTACGCAGTTCCCATTATCGGTGGGCCGTGCAGAGATTGCCTCGGTGCCGACCCCGCGAGGATGTTTCGGTAATATCTTCAGGCTGACCGGAAACTCTTAATTCTGCGGACCACCGGCCCGGCGACCAACTCCGGGGCCACACTTTTCAGGTAGGTATCCGCCGCAATGGCCGCCGCGCACCGCTGCATGACATTTCCGGACGTCCACTTTCCCGTGGATATCCCACATGCATCATCATCTTACCGTTTAGCTCGGAACGCCGTCGATTGCCGTTAAGAGCGGGTATATCCGCCATACCTAAAAGAGG
>JAJBVT010000031.1 GCA_020859685.1 Rikenellaceae bacterium | reverse complement strand
TGCTTTGCAGACGTGCGGCCCGCCGGGGGCGGGGTGGCGGGCCGCTATAAACAAGATGTGTGAAATGGTAATAATTACCATTATTAAATCATAAACCAACACCTGCGACGAGATAGAAGATTCTTCGCTACGCTCAGAATGACATATATATACATGTCATCCTGAGGAGTGAAAGGACGAAGGATCTACACTGGTAGAATATATAAAAGATTCTTCACTACGTTCAGAATGACAAATTGTTATGTATTATCCCGATAGTCTCATCATATTCTTCGGAATGACATGGATTATATACGGCCCGCTACCCCGCCCCCGGCGGGCCGCACTACTGCCTCAGGCAGGCGAATATATTTTGACTAATAATACACTGTCATACTGAGCGGCATCGAACCGATGAAGGAGGAAGAACCCGTAGGAGGATTTTCCACTAAAAATGTCATCCTGAGGAGTGAAAGGACGAAGGATCTACCACTGTTAGAGTATATTGAGATTCTTCACTACGTTTAGAATGACATGATTTTAGGTGCCATCCCAAGGAGGTGTAAGCGAACGAGGGACCTACCGCTGGTTGCGATTTAAATAAAAGGAAGATTCTCCGCTGGCGTTCAGAAGACATGGATTCTATGAGCCGTCCCGACAAGGTGTAAGCGAACGAGGGACCTTAAGTTGATTGCGATTTAATAAAAGGAGGATTCTCCTCTGCCCCTCAGAAAGATATAATAATGTCATCCTGAAGGACGTTGGAATAACATTATGCCTGCTTCTTTTGTTCAAAAACCATCAAGGCGGCCGCTCCGGAGCGGACCTCGATGCGCTATTGCTTCCGGACCCGTGCCAGTTCCAGTTTGGAGCCGTTTATCCTGAGGACGCGGATTTCAAGACCGTCGCGCGATATCAGCTCTCCCTCGGCCGGGATACCCTCGTAGAAAAATATTATATACCCGGCGAGGGTGTCGTATTCGTCCGACTCGGGGATTCCGAGGTTGTACTTCTCATTGAGATAGTCCACCTCCAGACGGCACGACAGAATGTATTCGCCCTTCGGGGTCACCTTCTCCACCAGGTCCTGCGAGTCGTGCTCGTCCTCGATTTCGCCGAAGATCTCCTCCAGTACGTCCTCCATTGAGACTATACCGGCCGTACCGCCGTACTCGTCTATCACCACCGCTATCGCGCGTTTGTTCTTAATAAGCTTTGACAGCAGTTTCTGCGCCGAAAGGCTCTCCGGCACGTAGTCCACATCCATCAGTATCTCCTGTATCGACGTGGGGTCGGTGAACAGGCTCTTGGTATTCACGTACCCGATAATGTTGTCGATGGAACCGTCATAGACGAAGATGCGCGAGTAATTGGTCTCGATAAATTTTCGCGTCAGCTCCCTTATATCGCAAAGTATATCCACCGCTTCGATATCCACCCGGGGGACCATACAGTCCCGCACAAGCAGGCCGGAAAAGTCGAGCGCGTTGCGGAACAGCTTTATCTCGTTCTCCTCCGTCTGGCTGTCTTCGTTCTCCTGCGTCTGTTCCAGGAGGTGGGCAAGGTCTACCCGGTCGAAGCCCCTCATCGACTTGTCGCGGCTGACTTGCAGCCCCACCATCCGGAGTATCAGCATCGACAGCCAGGTCGAAAACCGCGCGACGGGATACAGCAGCAGGTAGAAGAAATAGACTGGCACGGCCAGTATCCGCATAAAGAAATTGGGATTGTTGCGGAACATGGCCTTCGGGATAAACTCGGCCGTGAAAATAATAACGAGCGTGGAGATAAGCGTCTCGACTATCACCGAGCCGTCTCCGGTCCTTATACCGTAACGGGACGCGATGCCGTTCAGCAGTACCGACATCGACATCGAATAGACGACCAGCGCGATATTGTTACCTACCAGGATGGTGGTTATATACTGTCCGGGGTCCCTGAGGAATACGTCGATAATATAATTATACGTGCGGCCCTGTTTCTTCTCAATCTCCAGTTTCAGTTTGTTGGACGATACGAAGGCTATCTCCATCCCCGAAAAGAAGGCCGAGAAGATAAGCGTAGTGATAATTATAATTACAACAGACAGCATTCGATATATTATTTTTTTCGGCTATTTTCTGCGAAGCACGGTTCCGGGTCTCGTGCTTTTCCAGCATTAAGGTCCCACTGCCGAAGTTCTCCTCGGATTGGAACACGGGCCGTCCTGCAAAGCGAAGGACCTCGGAAACTGGTTCCGGGTCAGGTCAATCCCGCATTCAGGGCTCCACTGCCGAAGTTCTCCTCGGATTGGAACGCGGGGCCATCCTGCAAAGCGGAGGGCCTCGGAAACGGTTCCGGGTAGGTCAATCCCGCATTCAGGGCTCCACTGCCGGATTCTCCGCCGATTCGGCCTCGACCTGCTCCACGGGCGCCTCGCGCCTTTCGGGTAGGTTGGACCTTTCGGTGGCGGCCACACCGGGACGGCTGCACATCGCCCGCCGTTCGGGAAACGTCGTCCGGGTCGCCCCGCCGCCGCTCCGGAGACCGGCCGCCGGGGCGGATGTTCCCGAGCCGTTCCCGGTGGCGGTGGGTTCCGCAGCGGCGACCGGTTCTGTATCCGCCCCGCCTGCCTCCGGTGAACCGGCCGGCCCGGTATCCGATACCGGCTCCCGCTCTTCCTCCCGGGTTATCTCGTTACCGTCCTCGTCCCGCACGGTAACCGTAAACTCCCCGTCGTCCTCCCCGCCCTCTCCGGGCGTACGGGTCGACTCCACGTCCACCTCCACGGTGCCCCGCGGACGGCGGAACTCCCACTCCACGAACTGCTCGTCCGATTCGAACCCGACGCCTATAATCACGTCGTTGCCCTGCGTCAGCTTCGAATCGACGTTGGAGTAGATCCTTCCCGTGAGCTGGTTCCAGAACAACTGCTGAGTCTCGAGTTTCTGCCCGTTGGCGTTGGTCGAAACCACGTTGCCCTTAACTTCCCACAGCTTTCGGTTGATATAGTAGATGGCGTAATCGCCCACGAGGGTTGTCTCCACCGTGTTGGTCGTATCCGAGAATGTCTGCACCATTATCCCCTTTCGAAACTCCCGGAACGGCTCCCGGTCGTATTCGTACGTCTCCATCAGCGGGGTCTGCACCCTGTACGACAATTTGCCGTTCTCGCTCTCTATTATCTTCAGGTTCTCCGCCTTCTGGGTCATAAGCCCCTCCAGGTCATCCTCCACGGCCTCAGCGCGGCCAGTGCATGAATAAATGCAGAAGGCACTCCCTGCAAGAAGGAGTGCCGTCCGTATATTCGATATGATTGTTTTTATTCCCATCGGGGAAACCCGGTTGCTTTGCTAAAGGCCGTATTACCTTTGCCTTACGGTAGTGGAACCGCTCACCCATCCGCAGCGCACGGTGTAACCCTGCCCGTTCTGCAGACCGCGGAAGAAGCACTCCTCCTGTGTCGGGAAACTGTTCCTGTAAGAGGCGAGCTGCGAATCTATATCGCTCGCGTAGGGGTCGCTGGCCGACATCAGGCTCTTAGCTTTCGACAACGTGTCGTAAACCAGCCAGAAGGCCGACTGCCTGTCGAAGCCGGAACACTGGTTGGCACCCACCGCGTAGGCCTGCGCCAGGAAGAAGTACGCCAGACCGCTGTTGGCGTCGACCGCGATAGCCTGACGGGCGAAGTCGGCGGCACTGCGCGCGTTACCCGCCGCAAGTTCCGAACCCGAGATACGCACCGCAAGGTTGATTTTATTCTCGGGGTCCTGCTCGTCCGCGATGGCGGCGTTCAGGTATTGGAGCGACTTGGCCGCCTGATCCTTCTTGTCATAGTAGTCGGCAAGGGTGATGGCCAGCGCGGCGCTCGGCTGTACGGCATAGAGCTTATCGCCCACCACACCGAAGAAATCGTTGTCGCATTTGCCGCGGGCCAGCAGACCGACCGCCTTTTCAAGGGTGGCTACATCGCCGTCGTCTATCCTCGAAGCGAACATTTTTTCGATATTATCGCAGTTGGCCGCACCGCTCGAGATAAACAGCGCCTCGAACGTGGTCTTGTCAGTCTCCTTATCAGCGTTCTGCGGCAGGTTGAAAATCCTGTCCAGCTTGTCGTACTCGGTCATATACTCGTCTGACTCGATAAGGTCGGCTTTGTAGTCGTTGGTTAGCTCGTTGAAATACTGGTTCAGAAGGTCGGTCGGAGCGGCGTCGCCGTAGGCCTCCACCGCATCCTGGTAGAATTTTATTACGTTATCCCTGTCCACCGGTTTGTAAAGCGCGAAGTCGCCCGCTTTATACATAAGGATATAGGGGGTGCCGCGCTCGGCATCGTCGCCGAAATACTGTACGCGGTAGTCGTAAATCTTCATCAGCTCGTCCACATAAGCGTTCTTCTCGGCGACCGAGGTGGCTTTGAGTATCTTGTCCTTATATATGTTGATACCGTAGATGTATAGGTTCTGCGTTCCGGTGGGGGCGTTCTCGATAAGCCCCGGCAGGAACTGGAGGGCCTCGTCGTAATCCTTATTGTTATAGGCGTCGCGGAAGAAATTGTAATTCTTTACGTTTTCTTCCTGTTCGGCAGGGGTGGGGCCCCATTTTTCGCCGTAGTTTTGCTGCCCGTAAGCAAGGACGGCGCAAGCTGATACGGCCAGCGTAAGAGTCAGTTTTTTAAGAATATCTTTCATTTCAGTCAGTTTTTTAATCCCATTCAAACTTTGGACCATGCGGTTGCAAATTTATGAAATTTCCTGAAAATCCGCAACATCCTAATCGTATTTCTGTTTCACGAACCAGTAATCCTCACCGAACAGCGTCAGCCCGATGGAGAATTTAAAGAAGTTGGCCCTCACCAGTCCCGAACCTGTCGTGCCTTGCCTTCCATATTCCAACCCGACGTTTATAAATGACGGTACACCCATCCTGACCGGAATCCCGAAACCCATCGTCACGGCCGCTTCGTTTATCTTTTTCCCGTTGAAACTCATATAATAGTCCTCGTAACGGACCCCTACACGGTAGCTTATCCTGTTCATATAGCGGCGGAAGTCGTACCGGTTGGGGGTTATCTCGAAGCCCGCCTTCACGCTGTTGGTATTGTTGTAACGGGCGTATCCGCCGTTGGACATGGCGTAACCTATACCTTTGTTACTGCTCCGCCAGTCGGCGAAAGAGTAGTCCAGCCCCACCCCTATCTTGGTGGTCTGGTAGAAAAGACCCGCCGTATAGGTGTTGGCCAGCGATACGTTGGAGGACATATACGAGTGGAAAATCGTATCCGACCCGTAGACATCGGCGGGAATGTACTGCTCCTTCTTGGCGTTGAGTTTCCCGCCCATATTGTACGTACCGCCGAGGGTTAGAACCCTCCGGTTGTTGTTAATCAGATCGTACTGGAACCCGGCCATCATCATCACCCGCGATACCTTCTCGGACATGTGCGCCTTCGTATCACCTATGCCGCTCCCTCCGGTAATGGAGGTTACGATTATTCTCTGCTGCCGGTCGAGATAGCCGTGATAGTATATCAGCTCCGCTCCGAGCGAGAAGTTGCGGAACAACTGGTAACCCAGCCCGAACTTGAACTGGTTGATGTCCCCCTCGCCGGTGTAGCGGACCGTAGCCTCGCCGATATCGGCGATAATGTCCCTGTCGTCGATAACCGTCTCCATCCTGTAACCCACGCTGCTGTAAGGCGTGACCGAGAAGCCGAAGCCGAAGTTCTTTGCCAGCGGGAAACTAATCCCCACGTCGCGGATATTGAAGGTATTGTATGTGGTGTTGGTATTTGCGTCCTTCAGATAATAGTTCTCCCCCTCCAGCTCGAAATTGAAAAGGAACGCCCTGCGCGGTACCGAACTGTATGATGCGGGATTGAGATTGTTGTAATTGGCCATGTAAGGGTCGAGGTGCGAATCCCTGAAAGCTACCCCTACGCCGCCCATCGAACGGAGGTTTGCCGGCCCTTTGGTGGAGAAATCACCTATCCCGTAAAGCGTGTAGGGATTGAAGGTATTTATACTGCTGTTCTGTGCTTTGAGCGTAATCGTAAACAATGACGCGCCTGCGAGTGAAAGGATTACTGCTTTTCTAATGTGCATTATAATCAAGTATTCTGTTTAGGCCGTAAACCACGAGGTCATAGGTTGTAAATATCGTATTTTTTACTCGTTTGGCAAAGAAATCGGAATCGCCCCCCGTAAAAATAATCCTGAGCGGGTCGTATTTACCTTCGAGCCTGGCGATGTATCCTTCGATCTCGTAGACTATCCCGTTCACCACCCCGCTGCGCACCGCCCTCTCGGAAGCCGTACCTATCTCCTCCACCTCTCCGTCGAGGTCCACCAGCGGCAGCCTTCCGGTATAGTCGTGCAGCGCCCTGAGGCGCGTGGAGGCTCCGGGCGATATGTTACCGCCCAGAAACTCGCCCGCCGCGGTCACCACGTCGAATGTAATAGCCGTGCCGAGGTCGGCGATGAAAATGTTGGAACCGGGGTAAATGGCATGTGCGCCCACGGCCGCCGCGAGGCGGTCGCACCCCAATGTCTGCGGAGTATCGTAGAGGTTTTTGACAGGAACGGGAACGCCCGGGCGGAACTGCATATAGTCGTCCACCCTGCCGCGCAGGTAACTTTCCACCTCGGGAACTTCCCCTCTGGACGAGACCATGATTGCGGAGCCGACCTGCGGATAGTCCGCAAGGATTCCTTCGAGGAACCGCACCGGATCCCCTTCGCCCTTGAAGGTCTCAACCGCCTGGCCGCCTTCGAATACGGCCGCCTTGGCCAGGGTGTTACCTATGTCGACTGCAAGGTTTAATTTTTTCATTCTCTGGTGTTTATCGCGGACCGGGTGCGAGCCGGGCTGGGCCCGGTTCTTCTTCGGTTTCGGTTTACCGCCCCGGGTTATGTCCGATTGTCACGGCCGGGTCGACGGTGGTCGGTTACTCCGGGTGGGGTCGGTTTCTGCTCCGGTTTGCCCGTTTTGACATGCCCGGGGGCCCGGTGACCTCCCCGGGCCGGGTCCTGCGCGGGCCGGTTACTGCCGGGTGGGGCTGTTCCGCCCCGGGTTATGTCCGATTGTCACGGCCGGGTCGACGGTGGTCGGTTACTGCTCCGGTTTGCCCGTTTACCTGCCCGGGGGCCGGGCGGGTCTGGAGTAGCCGACCTGCCGGTTTCCGGTTATGAACCGGTTCTGCTCGGTTACGGCCCGACTACTGCCGGGGGTCCGGTTAGGAGCCGGTTCCGTCCGGTGTTACCGGTTAGGCGCCGGGTCCGGTATCAACCGGCGGCCTCCACGCCCGCACCGGCCGTATCGGCGGCACCGGTGCCACCGGTGCCACCGGCGTCGAGCCTCACCGACCGCTCCATTTCGTCCAATGCTTTGACTGCGGACGAGATGTCCTTTATTGCTCTAACTGTCAAACCCAGTCTATTATTGTTCTGCCGGAGTACAAAATTTTTGGGGTGGGCCAGAATATACTGCATCACCCCGCGGAAAACGGGGCTTTCGTAATACTTCGACTGCTGGTCCGATATGAACCGGAGTATCAGTATTCCGTTTTTGAGTTTCGCCCGCTCGAAGCCGAGCCTTACCATAACACGGCGCAGGCGCACCACGTCGAACAGTTCCCGCACCGCGTCGGGCAGCGGTCCGAACCGGTCTACGAGCCGCTCGCCGAACTCCCGGAGCTTAGACTCCTCCGTAATATTGTCCAGTTCGCGGTAAAGCCGCAGTTTCTCGGCGCTCTGGGCCACGTACGAGTCCGGTATCAGGGCTTCGGTGTCGGTGTCGATATGGGCGTCGTGGATATAGAGCACCTCCTTCGGAGCGCCCACACCGAAGGCCGCCGCGGTGTCGCCGCCCGGGGGGCCCGGCACCGTGCCGCCGGCGGAAACCAATGTCGTGCCCGGCACTGTGCCGCCGGCGGAGCCTGACGTCGTGCCCTCCGCCGGTGCCGTGCCGCCCGGCGCTCCGGTGGTGAGCCCCTCGGCGTGGAGTTCCTCCATCGCCTCGTTGAGTATCTTCTGGTAGGTCTCGAAGCCGATATCGGCTATAAACCCGCTCTGCTCGGCCCCCAGCAGGTTGCCCGCGCCGCGGATATCGAGGTCCTGCATGGCGATGTTGAACCCGCTCCCCAGATCGGAGAACTCCTCCAGCGCCCGGAGCCTGCGGCGCGAGTCGCCCGAAAGCAGTTCGTCGGGCGGCGAAAGCAGGTAGCAGTAGGCCTTGCGGTTCGACCGCCCCACCCTGCCCCGGAGCTGGTGCAGATCGCTCAGGCCGAAATTCTGGGCATTGTTTATAATTATCGTATTGGCGTTCGGGATATCTATGCCGTTCTCCACTATGGTGGTGGCAATCAGTACGTCGTACTCCCCGTAGATGAAATCCATTATCCGCTTCTCCAGCTCCTGCGCGTTCATCTGCCCGTGCCCCACGACGGTCCGCACTCCGGGGACCTGCTCTTGTATCATCGCCTCTATGCGGTGGATATCCTCCACGCGGTTATGGACGAAGTAAACCTGCCCGTGGCGGGCCAGTTCGAACTCGATGGCCTCCTTGATTATCTGCTCGCCGTAAACGTGCGACTCGGTGGCTATGGGCTGGCGGTTGGGCGGCGGAGTGGTGATTACCGACAGGTCGCGCGAACCCATCAGCGAGAATTGCAGGGTACGCGGAATGGGCGTGGCGGTAAGGGTCAGCGTGTCCACGCTTATGCTCATCTGCCTCAGCTTCTCTTTGGCCGACACCCCGAATTTCTGCTCCTCATCTATCACCAGCAGGCCGAGGTCCTTGAATTTCACCTCTTTGCCGAGTATCTTCTGGGTACCTATAAGTATGTCTATCTTCCCGGCGGCAAGGTCTTCGAGCACCTGCCGGGTCTCCCTGGCGCTCTTGGTGCGGCTGAGGTGCTCGACCCTGACGGGAAAGTCCCGGAGCCGGTCGCTGAACGTTCGGTAGTGCTGAAGCGAGAGGATGGTCGTGGGCACCAGCACCGCCACCTGCTTGGAGTCATTCACCGCCTTGAACGCGGCGCGGATGGCCACCTCGGTCTTGCCGAAACCAACGTCGCCGCACACCAGCCGGTCCATCGGCTGGGGGCTCTCCATATCGTGCTTCACGGCCTCTGTGGCGTTGTGCTGGTCGGGGGTGTCCTCGTAGATAAACGAGGCTTCGAGCTCCTCCTGCAAATAGGTGTCGGGCGAAAAGGCGAAGCCCGGCGCCGCCTTACGGCGGGCGTAGAGGGCAATAAGCTCCCGCGCGATATCCTTCACGGCCTTCTTGGTGGCCGCCTTCATCTGCTGCCATGCCCCGGAACCGAGCTTGTAGATGCGCGGCGGGTCGGCGTCGCGGTCCTTGTAGCGGGCGATGCGGTGGAGCGCGTGAACGTTCACCAGCAGCACGTCGTTGTCACGGTAGACCAGCTTCACGGCCTCCTGTACCCGGCCGTTCTCCGTGGTCTTCACCAGCCCTCCGAACCTGCCGACCCCGTGGTCGATATGGACCACGTAGTCGCCCACCTTGAGCGAGTTGAGTTCGGCCACGGTGAGCGCCTCGCTCCGGTCGATTTCCCTCTTGAGGCGGTAACGGTGGTAACGGTCGAAAATCTGGTGGTCGGTATAGAAGCAGGCCCGCATCTGGCGGCTCACGAAACCCTCGTGCAGGGTGACGGCAAGCGGGTGGAACACCACGTCCTTCTTACCTATCGAATCGAAAATATTGCGAAGCCTCTCCACCTGGGCCTTGTTCTCCGACAGGAGAAACACCTCGTATCCCTCGCCCGTGTTGTGCTCGATATCCCCGGCCAGAAGTTCGAACTGCTTGTTAAACGAGGGCTGCGGCGAGGTGTCGAACGCAGCCTCGCAGTCGGCCATTCTCTCTTTGGTGGGGATGCCGCGCAGGAGCATCTTTACGGCGGAGGTCTGTTCGATAAAACTCTTCGGGCCGGTGACCATATTGTCGATATGGGACGGGTCGTCGAGTTCCTTGAGAATTTTGGTCCGCACGTCGGCGAACTTCTTCAGCAGGTGGTCCAGGTCGTCTATCCAGTAGACCGCCCCGCCTGCGAACTCGGCGAACGACACCCTGTCGCCCGCCAGCTTGTCGCTCTTGAGATTGGGAACTATCTGCACGGTGTCGAGCCTGTCCACGGAGAGCTGCGAGGCCAGTTCGAATGTGCGTATCGAGTCCACCTCGTCTCCGAAGAAGTCGAGCCTGTAAGGTATGTTTTCCGAGAACGAGAACACGTCCAGTATCCCGCCCCGGAGCGAGTACTGGCCCGGCTCGTAGACGAAATCCACCCTCTCGAAACCGTACTCGCGCAGGGTCTGTTCCATAAACCCTATCGAGATATTCTCGCCGCGGCGTACCTCGAGGGTGTTGCGCCGGAGCTGGTCCATCGCCGTCACCTTCTCAAGCAGAGCCTCGGGCCAGGTGCAGACTACCAGATACCCGTCCGAGTGGTTGCGGATGGCGTTAAGGGCGGCCGTGCGCTGGATTATCCCCGACGGGTCCTCCTGCCCGTACTGGATGGAGCGTTTGTAGCCCGTGGGGAAGAACATCACCCGGTCGGCATCCAAAAGGGCGTAGAAGTCGTTGCTCAGGTAGGCCGCCGCGTCACGGTCGGGGGCCACGAAGACGTGGATACCCCCCTTCTCACGCACCAGAACCGAAGCCGTCATGGCATAGGCCGACCCGGTGAGCGACGACAGGTAGACGGTGTCGCACGAAGCCCACTCTTTCACGAGCTTCGCGTAACCGTCCTGCGACCTTATGAGTTTGTCTATTTTATCGGGAAGCATAAGCAGACTTACGGGATGGATATAAAAAGATATATGAATAAAACAGGGTGCCGGAACCGGTGATGCCGCAGTCAAATACCGGCGTAACTCTTATTGCAACGTCCTTGCCACGGCTTTTTTGCGTTGCCATTGCCGTGGTTTGCAATGTATTTCGACAGCCATATAACGGCCCCTTCTGACAGTCGGGACCCGGGACGATTTTCTCTCCGCCTCCGGGCCTCTCCCGGTTTGCTCCCGGTGTTCGCTCCTGGTTCACTTCCGGCCGCTCCCGGCCCTCTCCCGGTATTCGCTCCGGGCAGAGCCGGATTGTCCACGCGTATCGTTCCCGTACAGAACCTGATAAACCGGAACCACCGCCCGGAAAACCGGAAAGGCCACGAACAAATCCCGGACTTCGATAAGACCCGGACAGCCCGTATTGTCCGGATTGCCGGATTGCCGGGCCGTCGGTTGCCGGTTGCCGGTTGCCGGTTGCCGGGCCGTCGGGCCGTCGGGCCGTCGGTCGATAATAGCTACCGACCAGTACCCGAAACGCCGGGCCGGAAGGAATCGGACAGGCAGTACGACGACCGATAGTATAATGGCCGGGAAGGACAACGACCGGTAGTGACAAAAAACCGGAAGGGTGCGAACCCGCACGGGGTCCGACTAAAACCGGGGCCGACTGAAACAGGTCCGACCAAAACGGGTCCGATAAAAACGGTTCCGCGGTTCTGAAACCGGGAACCGTCGTAAACCGTGCGGCCTAAACCAGTTCGTTGTCCTCGCTGTCGAAGAACTTGGTTTCGATAAAGCCTATCGTCGGGTCCGCCACCACTTTGATTCGGCACTTGTATTTAATCGCCCATCTGCCGCGCACCGACAGGAAGCCCTTGGTAAGATATGCGGCCACAATCGGGTTTACCCTCAGCTTGATATACCGCAGGTTACGCTCGGCGATAAAGTAGGCTATCTGGTTCTCTATCTGGTCGTCCAGTACCGCCGTGGGGGTAATGGTGCCCGTTCCGTTGCAGGTGGGACAGTGCTCCGAAACTTCGTTAATAGCCTCGGGACGCACCCTCTGCCGGGTTATCTGCATCAGCCCGAACTTGGAAAGGGGCAGGATTGTATGCCGCGCGCGGTCGTCCGACATCAGTTTCTGCATCTGCTCGTAGAGAGCCTGGCGGTTGTCGCCCTTGTGCAGGTCGATAAAGTCCACCACGATAATACCGCCCATATCCCTCAGACGGAGCTGGCGGGCTATCTCCTCGGCGGCGGCAATGTTGACGTTCATGGCCGTGCGCTCCTGGTCGTCGTCCACCTTGGCGCGGTTGCCGCTGTTCACGTCTATAACGTGCAGGGCTTCGGTGTGTTCGATTATCAGGTAGGCCCCCTTCTTGAGCGAGACGTATTTGGCGAAGAGGCCCTGTATCTGCTTCGATATATCGTAGTTATCGAATATCGGTACGGTACCCTTATACAGACGCACTATCTTTTCCTTTTCGGGAGCTATCTGCTTAATATACTCCCTGACCTCCTCGTACATCGTCTTGTCGTCGATGTGTATCGCGCTGAACGAACCGTTCAGCAGGTCACGGATTATAGTCGTGGCCCGGTTCATCTCGTTGAGAAGGAGCGCGGGCGGTTCGTCCTGGCGCACCTTCTTCAGGGCGCCTTCCCACTTTTCGACCAGCGAGGTGATGTCCGACACTATGTCGGCCTCGTCCTTCCCGGCCGCCGCGGTGCGTATAATCACGCCGTAGTTGCGCGGCAGGGTCTGGTCGGCAATCCTCTTGAGGCGCTTGCGCTCCTCGGTCGACCGTATCTTCTGCGACACCGACACCTTGTTCGAGAACGGTATCAGCACCACATGCCTTCCGGCAAGCGAGATATCCGAGGTAAGCCGGGGTCCCTTGGTCGAAATCGCCTCCTTGGCTATCTGCACGATTATGGGCTGGCCCGTGGCGATGGACGCGCTTATCTTGCCCGACTTGCCCAGCGTGGGTTCGAACTTGAGGTTCTCGAACTTCGGGGTCCTCCTGTTTGCCGCCAGCGATGCCGTGAGCTTGTGAAGCGTGTTGAACTGCGGACCGAGGTCGAGGTAGTGGATAAAGGCGTCCCTCTCGTAGCCTATGTTCACAAAAGCGGCGTTCAGCCCGGGCATTATCTTCCGGACCTTCCCCAAATATATATCGCCGACCGAAAAACCCGTCTTGCACTTCTCCTTGTTGAGCTCGACAAGTTTCTTGTCTTCGAGAAGCGCGATAGTTATTTCATTGGAGGTTACATTGATTATTAATTCTTTATTCATGGCGTATCGAGCCGTAGTATGGAAAACGGTCGTCCGTATCTCCCGGGCGAACGGCGCACTTCAGTGTGCGTCTCGGGAATACGGCAAGGGCCTGCCCGTAAAGTAAATAAACCCAAAGAACACGTTTGCGGCTCTTCAGGTTTATTTAAGTTAGGAACATGTTATGACTACCTATTTTTTCTTTTTGTGCCTGTTTTTCCTGAGGCGTTTTTTCCTCTTGTGGGTAGCCATTTTATGCCCTTTTCTTTTTTTACCGCTTGGCATAATTTCAGTTTTTATATATGGTTACTATTTGGCACCTTTGACCTTCGCCGCAAAGCTCTTCGCCGGTTTGAAAGCGGGAATATTGTGTGCGGGAATGGTGATGGTAGTGTTCTTGGAGATGTTACGGGCCACCTTCTGCGCCCTCCTTTTAATAATAAAGCTACCGAAACCGCGGAGGTAGACGTTATTGCCACCTATCATGGATTCCTTGATGTTTTCCATGAAAGATTCAATAATCTGCTGTACCTGTGTCTTCTCCACGCCGGTACTCTTCGAAATCTCGTTTACAAGATCAGCCTTTGTCATATCCTTAAGAGTTTTAATAAGTTTTGTCGGTTGAACAGGATTGCAAATATAGCATATTTATTTTGTTATAGCACAACCCACTAACGATTTTTTAAGAATTTTATTTTATCCGCCTGACATCGGGATTATTCCCGTTTTATATAATTTCCCGCGGTCGCCCGAGTGCCGTTTTTACGCCCCGGGAAGGCGGCGCGGCCGCGGGGCAATATTATTGCACAGTGGCCGTTACCCTTTCGGCCGGGCCCGCTTCCGCGGAACGGGCAACCGGAAGATGCGGCGGGGCGCTGCTTTTTGATTAACTTTGCATTAAAACGGATAATCCCCTTATGAACGGAGCCAAAATCCTGTGGGTCGACGACGAGATCGAACTGCTGAAACCACACCTGTTTTTCCTGAAGGAGAAAGGGTACGAGGTGGACTCGTGCAACAACGGTTACGACGCCGTGGACATGGTGCGCCAGATGCCCTACGACCTGATTATACTCGACGAGATGATGCCCGGCATTACCGGCCTCGAGACCCTGCCCCTAATAAAGGAGGTGCGGCCCACCACCCCGGTAATAATGGTCACCAAGAGCGAGGAGGAGAATATCATGGACAAGGCCGTCGGCTCCAAGATTGCCGACTACCTGATAAAGCCGGTCAACCCCAACCAGGTATTGCTCTCGATAAAAAAGAACGTCCACTCGCAGCAGCTCGTCACCGAGCAGACCACGGCCGATTACCGGGCCGAGTTCGGCCGGATATCCACCTCGTTCAGCGACGCCAGGACCTTCGCCGACTGGTGTAATATCTACCGCAAGCTGGTAAACTGGGAAATCGAACTTACCGACTCCAACGACGAGGGAATCAAGGAGATACTATCTTACCAGAAGAACGAGGCCAATAACGAGTACGCCAAGTTCGTGCGCAAAAACTACTCGGGCTGGATAAACCAACGTGACACGGACACCCCCGTAATGTCGCATACGCTGATGAAGACCAATATCTTCCCCGTTGCCGACGTCAGCCGCAAGACCACCGTCCTGCTTATCGACAACTTCCGCTACGACCAGTGGCGCTCCATCAGCGGCTGCCTGCGCGGCTGGTACGACACCGAGGTGGAGGACTTCTACTGCGCCATCCTGCCCACCGCGACCCAGTACGCCCGCAACGCCATTTTCGCCGGGCTGATGCCCCTCGGTATCGACAAACTGATGCCCGACCAGTGGCTCAACGACAACGAGGAGGGCGGCAAAAACCTCCACGAGGAGGAGTTCCTGCATCGCCAGCTCCAGACCAACGGCAAGACCTACCGCACCACCTTCGACAAACTGGTGCGCCCCGAGGCAGGGCGTAAGCTGATAGACAATATAAACCGGATATACGACGCCGACTTCTCGGTTATAGTCTACAACTTCCTCGATATCCTGTCGCACGCCCGGACCGAGACCGAGATAATACGCGAACTTACCGAGGACGAGGCGGCCTTCCGCTCGCTTACCCGCTCATGGTTCGAGCACTCGGACCTGTTCACACTTCTCAAACTCCTCTCGGAGCGCGGTCACAAGGTGATAATAACCTCTGACCACGGTACCATCCGGGTGGACAACCCCGTGAAGGTGGTCGGCGACCGCGAGACCTCCACAAACCTGCGTTACAAAACGGGGCGCAACCTCAACTACAACGCCAAGGAGATGTACGTGGTGACCAAACCCGAAGAGATTCAGCTACCGCAGAGCAACCTCACATCTACGTACGTCTTCGCCTACAACCGCGACTTCTTCGTCTACCCGCACAATACCAACCAGTTTATCAGGTACTACCGCAACACCTTCCAGCACGGGGGCATCTCGATGGAGGAGATGATAGTGCCGTTTATAGTGCTGGACCCGAAGGGGTAACGATACTCGTTTTACTGAGCCGCAAGAATGGAAATATTAAACTATCATCCCGAAAAAACGGAGGTAACCGAGGGAAATAACGATACTTTTTGTCTTGATACGCCCGACGAACGCGGCAGGAGCAAAGACTGCTTGCAGGCTATGCCCTGCAAGGAGGAGGAAAACGAAGTTAAAAAGTATCACAAAAAAATCAAGGCGCTCGAAAAGGCGCCGGGAGCACTCCTGCGGAGTGCATAGAAAAAATCATCGCGTGAATACCGACAACCTGCCCCAGGCGGGCTGCACTACTGTCGCAACGGTAAGATATAATACGAGGTATCTGAAAATGCCCGAATAGTGTTAATTTCGCGTCCTCCAACCGAAAACAGATGGCCCGAAACAGAGAGTTCGATACAAATTCGCCCGAAGGGCTTCGGGAGCCTGCCGAGGCAATAGCGGAGCTGCTCCGGCGTTACCCGGTCGCCGTATTCCACGGGGAAATGGGGGCGGGAAAGACGACGCTTATACGTGCCGTAGCCGAAGTGATGGGCGTGGAGGATACCGTCACCAGCCCTACCTTCGCAATAGTGAACGCTTACACGGCGGCGACGGGCGCCGATATCTACCATTTCGATTTTTACCGTATCGACGACCCGGCCGAAGCATTCGACCTCGGGTACGAAGAGTATTTTTTCAGCGGCGATATCTGCCTTGTCGAGTGGCCCGAAAAGATACCCGGGCTGATACCGGAGGACGCCCTGAGAATAACTATAACCGCACATCCTGCCGACCCTGCCGGGCGGCATATCGTGGTAGAAGAACCGGAGCGCAGTCAGGAGTGACAGAAGTTCAGGATTACAGGTAATACTTTATCCCCCTCATTTTCCAACTAAACTATCATCCGCCCGGGAAGGGCCCCGGCAGGTATACCGGTGCATTGGCTGTGCTCAGGAACACTGAAAATGTCGATATTATTATATAATACATAATACACTGTATTCCCGTGCAAAGAGGGGAATCATAGGTCCGCCACCCTTGTCGGCGGGGCCATACACAAGAATATTCAAAATAGCCGAGGCGATTATGTAGTACAATATATCCTGAATGATCCGTGCGAGGCGAATTGCAGTCCCTTCACCTTACCTGCCGTTCCGGCCTGAAAATCCGTATAGCCGCAACGGAAGAATCGCGATGGCCGCGAACACCGTCGATATAAATAGTAGGGACAGCGCCTGCGTGTGAGAAACAAAAAACCCCGCTGCGTTAAGCAGCGGGGCGCCTGTCCGGGTCTATCATTAATGTCCTGTGCAAACCGCTTCAAGGTTAAGGACGTGATATATGTAGACAGGTCTTCATCAGGACCCTCGTTCAGAGCCGAAGCCCGAACTCGGACAGGTCCGTTTCAGTCGTTTACAGATTGCCTGCTTCCGCGCGGGCAATCATATCACGGTTGGCGGTGATGTAAATTTCCACGCGGCGGTTCTGGGCGCGGCCTGCGGCGGTGGAGTTGTCGGCCACCGGCGAGTCGTACGCCAGCCCCTCGATATCGAGGAAGCGCGACGAGGGGATACCGTCGCCCTTGAGGAAGTTAGCCACGGCCTGCGCCCTCTCGAGAGACAATTTTTCGTTGATGGCCCGGGAGCCGGTGTTGTCCGTATGGCCGTAGATGGCGATATCGGTATCCGGTTCGTCCTTAACTGCGGCCGCGAACTTGTCGAGCGCCTCGCGCGAGGATGCGCTGAGGTCCGACTTACCGGTATCGAAAAGGATACCGTCGCGGAAGGTCACCTTGATGGCCGTCAGACCGTTGTCATCCTCTACGGTCTCCACGTCCGCGTCGGGAATCGCCTGCGCAATCTCCTGCTGACGTTTCTGCATCCTGCTGCCGATAAGCGCGCCTGCACCGGCACCTACGCCTGCGCCCACGGCCGCACCGATACCGGCACCTTTGCCGCCGCCCACGATAGCGCCGAGGCCCGCACCTACGGCGGCACCGCCGCCGGTTCCGTAAAGGGCGCCCTTACCGGTTTTACTCATTGACGAACAACCTGCCATAAGCATAGCCGCGATGGCGACCGCCACAATCGATAATCTTGCTGTTTTCATAACCTGCTTTTATAATTAATAACTGATGATTTCCGGTGGAAGCGGCCCTCCCGCCGGGCGGAGAGGACTCTTTGTACGGTTCATATCGCCGTACTGATGCAAAATCCATGCAGTTATGGTACGGGGGAAGCGGATAATGGTCAATACACGGGCCGGATGCCGGAGGCAATGGGCGACAAATGTGGATGTAACGGGGTGGTGTACGGGAGGGGAAGCGGGTCGGAAGCGGTGTTGTAACAGGTCGGAACAGATTGGAGCGGGCGAGGTAGCGGTTGGAAGTGGTTGGAGCGGGATTAGAACAGGTATGAATAGGTAAGAATAGTTAGGGCCTGATTGGTGCAGGTTGGAGCGGGCGAGAGAGCGGTTGGAAATAGTTGGAGCAGGATTAGAACATGTATGAATAGTTTGGGCCGGATTGTCTCATGTCGGTTCAGGTTGGAGGGGGCGAGGGGGCGGTTGTAGGTGACTGGAG
>JAJBVT010000085.1 GCA_020859685.1 Rikenellaceae bacterium | reverse complement strand
GGTCCGGCCATGATAGGAACAGGGACGGACGGGACGGACGGCCCGGGTGGATTGGGAACGGGACGGGGTCAGGGCGGACAGTTCCGGAGTGGCCGGACGGGGGACAGGTGGACGGGCCGAGGTAAGATTAGAGCCGGGACAGTTGAGGGCGGCGGATAGACAGGATGCCGGGGCGGCCGGGGCGAACATGTTCCGGACGGGGGTCAGACCGGACGCCGGAAAGGATTGAGGCCGGGTCGGTGGGACAGGACGGCAGGACAGGACGCGGACGGACGGCCCGAGTGGAGATGGTGGCGGGACGGTGGCGGATAGACAGGATGCCGGGGCGGCCCGGGCGAACATGTTCCGGACGGGTCGGGTGGATTGGCCTCGGGTTGTACAGGCCGGGCATGAGGAATCGCCTTCCGGGTTTAGGTCGGTTCACGGTGATTAAATACGTCTGCTCAGCAGACGTGCGGCCCGCCGGAGGCGGGGTGGCGGGCAGCATATAAAACCTATGCCATTGTGAGGGAATGTATAAAGAACTTTCCGTTGGTGAAAACGGATAAATATAAAGTAGATCCTTCGTCGTTTCACTCCTCAGGATGACAATTTTTTTGAAATACCTGTACCCTTAAAGCAGTCATTCGGAGCGGCGGGGTGGCGGGCAGCAATAGAAACCTATGTCATTCTGAGCGACAGCGAAGAATCTTCGTTATATATTCAAGGGAAATTCCAAAGGGAGATCCTTCACTTCGTTCAGGATGACATATTTTTAATGAGTGGCGGGCGGCGGGCGTATCAAGACAAAAAGTATCGTTTTTTGCTTGTTTTCCTACTGGCAGAGCATAGACTCCAAGCAGCCTCTGCTCCTGCTGCGGGGACGGGACCGTGGGCGGGATGGCGGGCCGCAATAGAAACTAATGTCATTCCGAACGAATGAATGTGTAATCTACGACTTAGAAATTCCGATGATAGATCCTTCACTGCGTTCAGGATGACATCATTAGATAAAGTATATCCACCTGCCGCGTGGCCGGTGGCGGGCCGCCTACATACCATGTTATTTAGACGAACGGAAGAGGGTCCGCACAAATTTATAGTGCCGCCCCACCCGGCCACGATTGGTAAAACTCAGGCTAAAATAATAACTTTGCATCTTACATAATTTTACCGTAGACGACAGATGACGACCCCGCAGCACTATAAATACCTCCCGACGGTGGACTCGCCGGACGACCTGAAAAAACTCGGCAGGGACGAGCTTGCGGCCTATTGCGGCGAACTGCGGCAGTTCATAATCGAGCAGCTCTCGGACAACCCGGGCCACTTAGGGTCGAGCCTCGGGGTGGTGGAGCTGAGCGTCGCCCTGCACTATGTGTTCGACACTCCCCACGACAAACTCATCTGGGACGTCGGCCATCAGGCCTACGCCCACAAGATAATCACCGGGCGGCGGGACCGGTTCCATACCAACCGCAGGCTGGGCGGCATCAGCGGCTTCCCGAAGATGGACGAGAGCCCGTATGACGCGTTCGGGGGCGGCCACTCGTCGGTCTCCATATCGGCGGCGTTCGGCATCGTCTCGGCCGCGCGGCTTCGGGGCGAGAAGCGCGACGTGGTGGCCATAATCGGCGACGGCGCGCTGACCGGAGGGCTGGCTTTCGAGGGGATGAACAACGCCGGGGCCGCGGAGACCGATATGCTCGTGATACTCAACGACAACGATATGTCCATCGACCCCAACGTGGGGGCGATGAAGGAGTACCTGCTCAGTATCACCGCATCGAAAAGGTACAACCGGCTGAAGGACCGGACGTGGAATTTCCTGCGCCGTGTGCCCCGGCTGCGCCGCGCCGTGCAGAAGGCGTCCGACGCCCTGAAGACCGGCCTGCTGAGGCGGAGCAACATGTTCGAGAGCTTCAATTTCCGCTACTTCGGACCCGTGGACGGCCACGACCTGCCCCTGCTCGTAAAGACCCTGCGGCAGCTCCGGGAGATTCCCGGCCCCAAGCTCCTGCACGTACTCACCCTCAAGGGCAAGGGTTACAGCCCCGCGGAAAACGACCAGCCGAACTGGCACGCCCCCGGGCGGTTCGACCCCGAGAGCGGTGAGAGGCTGCGCGAAGAGCCGGGCCTGCCCCCGCGGTATCAGGACGTGTTCGGCCGCACCCTGCTGGAGCTGGCGCGCAAGGACCCGCATATCGTGGGTGTTACCCCCGCGATGCCCAAGGGCTGTTCGATGAATATTATGATGGCCGAGATGCCCGGGCGCTGTTTCGACGTGGGGATTGCCGAGGGCCACGCGGTGACCTTCTCGGCCGGTCTGGCGGCGGAGGGTATGGTGCCGTTCTGCAACGTCTACTCCTCGTTTATGCAGAGGGCGTACGACAACGTAATCCACGACGTGGCGCTTCAGCGGCTTCCGGTGGTGATGTGTCTCGACCGGGCGGGTATCGTCGGGGAGGACGGCGCCACGCACCAGGGGGTGTTCGACATCGCCTACCTGATGCCCGTGCCGGGGCTGGTGGTGAGCTCGCCGATGAACGAGGCGGAGCTGCGCTCGCTGATGCATACCGCCGCGGCCCACGGGGGGCCGTTCGTGATACGGTATCCCCG
>JAJBVT010000109.1 GCA_020859685.1 Rikenellaceae bacterium | reverse complement strand
ACGGAAAAAAGAACTTCGCTGAAGCAGGTGTGCGTATTATCGCGTGAAGCGGCTCACAACCCGCCATAGGCCGGCCGCACGTCTGCAAAGCAGACGTATGATAAAATTAAATGCAATTACCCTCCCGGAATAAGGCAGGGTTAGAGAAAATTATCATTTGCGTTCTACCTCCCCCCAAAAGGAGAGGGGGTATTATCGGAATAAACCGAATTGGGCCGGATAAGCATTTGCGGGCGCCAAAATTGAAAAGGTGATTCGGGGTGCTGGGAATGCGGCGGCAACAGGGGTAATTTTTACAATTTCGCGATACCTTTTTTCAGCGCCCACAACCCGCCCCCGGCGGGCCGCACGTCTGCAAGAGGAGACGTGTAATAATTATAAAGAACCAAGGTAGCGGGCTTTGAAAAATGGTGATTGGCGTACTATACCCCCATATAAGAGAGTGAATTGACGAAACAAAACCATATTCCCACCGAGTAGAGTCCGTGAGTCTGCGGGGCACTCATTATAAATATCGATTTGGGTGTGTCGGGACAGCAGTGCGGCCGAATTGAGATTCCGGACCTAACAGGCGCATGATTTACCGTCTGTTCAGCGTCTCGCAACCCGCCACCGGCGGGCCGCACGTCTGCAAAGCAGACGTATTTATCATTAAGTACTAAAGAGGTGTTAAGATATAATGTGGTCCACCCTACCCATCGGCGGAAGGAAGCGCCGACGGAAAAAAGAACTTCGCTGAAGCAGGTGTGCGTATTATCGCGTGAAGCGGCTCGCAACCCCGCCACCGGCGGGCCGCACGTCCAGCATTCAGACGTATAATAAAATTAAACTCAATTACCGTCCACCCTTCGGATTCAGGTGGCGGGGTTTGAAAAAAGAGTAATTACATGCGCCATCCCCTTAAAAACGGGGGTACCGACGGAAAAAAGAGTTGTTTTTTGCACGAGGGAACTCGTTATTGCACCGTTGTTAATAAACCGTAAATTTGCACCGCAATATCCGCGGTGGCCCGGAAGAGAAAGGCGAGCGGGGTAAAAGAATTTCCATACCGCCCGGGCGGTGGGGATAGAAAATATACCGGGTCACTGTCGGGATAAGATGATACCCTCGGGTGCAACATATTGAAAATGGAGGTGAAGAACATATATTTTATTGGTATAGGCGGCATCGGGATGAGCGCTCTGGCGCGCTATTTCCTGCATGAGGGGAGGGCCGTGGCGGGGTATGACCGCACCCCGTCGGAGCTGACCCAGCAACTGGAACGGGAGGGCGCCGCGGTGCATTACGACGACTCGCCGGAGCTGGTACCCGCGCCGTTCCGCGACCCGGCCTCGACGCTGGTGGTCTACACCCCGGCAGTACCGGCCGACCACGCGGAGCTCGGCTGGTTCCGCGGGCAGGGATTCACCGTGCGGAAGAGGTCCGAAATGCTGGGCCACCTCGCGGAGGGCAAATACGTGATGGCGGTGGCCGGGACCCACGGCAAGACCACCGTATCGACCCTGGCCGCGTGGCTCGACCACTGCGCCGGAAGGGCCGTCACATGCGGACTCGGAGAAGCCGCACCGGGCACCGGGAGCGCATTTCTGGGCGGTATCTCGCGAAACTTCGGCTCGAACCTCGTGCTGGGGACGGGCAACCGGCTGGCGGTGGAGGCCGACGAGTACGACCGCTCGTTCCTGCGTCTGCACCCCGACTCGGCCGTTATCACCTCCACCGACGCCGACCACCTCGATATTTACGGCGACCACGAGGGGATGCTCGACGCCTTCCGTACGTTCGCATCGCAGGTAAGCGGCCATCTGATAGTAAAAAAAGGCGCCCTGCAAGGTCTGGAAAGCATACGGGCAAAGGTTTACGACTACTCGCTCGACGACGGGGGGGGCTTCCATGCCGCCGGGACCGCTCCCGCGGGCGGAGGGAAATACCGGTTCGATCTGGTCTATCCCGGCGGGCGGCTGGAGGGGTGTACGCTCGGGGTGCCGGGTTTGGTAAACGTGGAGAACGCCGTGGCGGCGACGGCGCTGATGTGGACGGCCGGGTTCGACTGCGACCGGCTTCGCGAAGGGCTGGCGACGTTCGAGGGGGTCAAGCGGCGTTTCGAGTTCTACGTCAACACCCCGCGGCAGGTCTACATGGACGATTACGCCCACCACCCCACCGAACTCACAGCGGCGATAACCTCCCTGCGGGCGATGTTCCCCGGTAGGAAGCTCACCGCCGTTTTTCAGCCCCACCTCTACAGCCGCACCGCGGACCATTACCAGGCTTTCGCGCGCGCGCTGTCGCTGACCGACGAGGTAATTCTCGCGCCCATTTACCCCGCCCGCGAACTGCCCGTGGAGGGGGTATGCTCGGAGATGATTGGCCGGGAGCTGACCGTGCCGTGGAAGCTGGTGGAGAAGGAGCGCATTGCGGCCGCCCTTGCGGAGCGCACCACGGACGTGGTGGCCACCTTCGGGGCCGGGGATATCGACCGGCACTGCGATGAAATCGCCGCAGTACTGAGACGGCGGGCGTAAATCAGGAAGCGGAAAAGAGGTTTTCGGAGAGCTTGGAGGGGCTTGGAGAGGCTGGAGGGACCGGAAGGCCGGAAGGGGCCGGAAGGGCCGGAAGGGCTTGGAGAGGCTGGAGGGACCGGAAGGGGCTGGAGGGACCGGAGGGGCTTGGATGGGCTCGGAGGGGCTCGGAGGCCCGGAAGGACCCGGAGGGGGCTCGGAGTGGGCGCGCAGGGGGCGCGGACGGCGGGATGACAAGGACTGGGGGCGGAGGACCCGAGGTCCGGGGGGGCGGGAGCGGGTGGGGAG
>JAJBVT010000102.1 GCA_020859685.1 Rikenellaceae bacterium | reverse complement strand
TACCGCGGCTGTCGGCGACCCGGACAGGACGATACAGATGTGACCGGTGCGGTGACGGGCCGGAGTGATCGGTTCGAAGTGCGGGCGGTATGATGGACCGGTGGGACGAAGAGACTGGCAGCGTCGGCGGGACCGGTAGGATGAATGGACTGTCGGTGCGGGCGGGACCGGGCATCTGACGCTATGGATTTATCAGGGTGCGGAGGAAGGTTGGCGGTGAGTCGTTTTGTTTGTGTGTGGTGTTTGTTGTGGAATGATAGATGGATGAGATCCTTCGCAGGCTCAGGATGACATTAGATTAGAATACTTGGTGTCGTTCAGGTTGATACTAATGAGATCCTTCGCAGGCTCAGGATGACATGACATTATATACTTTGGGTCGTTTAGGGTAAGAGTAAATGAGATTCTTCGCGGGCGCAGGATGACATGACATTATATACTTTGGGTCGTTTAGGATAAGAGTAAATGAGATTCTTCGCTAACGCTCAGAATGACATATATTATTTATATGCGGCCCGCTACCCCGCCCCCGGCGGGCCGCACGTCTGCAAAGCAGACGTAAATAAAGATACCGGACAGGGAGAAGAACCACGGCAGGAAAACCGGACGGGGTTCGGCCCGGAGGAACCATTAATGGGATAAGTTACCGCCCGGAGAAGCCAACGATAGACCCGTTTCCGCGCGGGAGAAACGGCGGCACACGGCAGTAAACCGGACGGGATTACCACCCCGGAAAAAGTCGCGGCACTGCGAAAGAAAACGGGAAAACAGAAACGGCGGGTTAAAACAAACAACATAAAAGATTCCGAACAGAGGAAAAAATGGCTACACAGGGCAGGTCACAGATAGCGAAGGATATACTCAGGAGGGTGAGGTGGCTCTACTTCCTGTTTCTGCTTATCGCTGTTGCCATCGTGGGCCGTATCCTCTGGATACAGTACGGGCCGCAGGGGGCCGAGCTGAGGGCGCAGTCGCGCAGGATAACGTTCGAGCGGGTGGCGGTGGAGGCCGAACGGGGCGATATCCTCGCACGCGACGGCCGCATTCTGGCCACATCGGTGCCCACGTACGAGATAAGGATGGACCTGGCCGCGGCGGGCCTCGCCGATTCGGTTTTCAACCGGCATGTCGATTCGCTGGCCTACCGGCTGTCCGCCTTCTTCGGCGACCGGTCGCAGGCCGCCTACCGTAAACTGCTTACCGACGCGCGGGCCGACCGGAAGGCCAACCGTTACAAACTCATTTCGCCGCGGCGGGTAAACTACCTCGAGGAGAGAGAGATAAGTCAGTTCCCCATATTCCGGCTCGGCCCCAACCGGGGCGGGTACATAAAAGTGAAGGTCAACCGCAGGCTGCTGCCCCACGGGTCGCTGGCCGAAAGGACCATCGGCACCTCGAACGACGCCGGGGTGAGGATCGGCGTCGAGGGGGCCTTCGACGGGGAGCTGCGCGGGGTAGACGGCTCGACCATGATGCAGAGGGTGTCGGGGAGTTTCCGCATCCCGGTGCCCGACCCGATGAACGTGGAGCCGGTGAACGGGCTGGACGTGGTGACTACCATAGATATCGACCTTCAGGACGTTGCCGAAACGGCGCTCAAACAACAGTTGGACCGTTACAATGCCGACTGGGGCACGGTGGTGCTGATGGAGGTGGCAACGGGCGAGATACACGCCATGACCAACCTCACGCGCCGGGCGCCCGGTTCGTTCGTCGAGGATTTCAACTATGCCATCGGCCGCAGGATGGAGCCCGGCTCGACCTTCAAGCTGGCCACGCTTATTACACTGCTCGAAGACGCCAAAATGTCGCTCGACAGGGAGTTCGACTGCGAGAACGGCCGCGCGCGGGTGGGCAGGCGCAACGTGACGGACGACCATCCGGAGGGGGTGATATCGCTTCGCCGCATCTTCGAAGTCTCGTCCAATATCGGGTTCGCCAAGGCCGTGGACGAGGTTTACGGCGAGAACCCGGCCCGTTTCGTGGATTTTATCGGCCGGATGGGGCTCGGCGATACGCTGGGTATCGAGATACCGGGCGAACAGCGGCCCTTAATCAAACATCCCTCGGACGGGCTGCCCTCGTGGGACGGTACGTCGCTGGTGATGATGTCGTACGGTTACGCGCTGGAACTCACCCCGATGCACACCCTTGCCCTCTACAACGCCGTGGCCAACGGCGGCAGGATGGTGCGGCCCCGGCTGGTGCGCGAAATACGCAACTACGGCGAGACGGTGCGGCGCTTCGGCACGGAGACCATCAACCCCGCAATATGCTCGAAATCGACGCTCCGGTCGGTGCGCGAGTGTCTGGAGGCCGTAGTGGACGAGGGGACGGGACGGGTGCTCAAGAACCCCTACTACGAGGTGGCGGCAAAGACCGGTACCGCCCAGATAGCCATGGAGAGCGGCGGGTATACCGACTCGCGCGGCGGCAGGAACTATCTGGCCACGATGGTCGGGTACTTTCCGGCGGACGAACCGAAATACACCTGTATAGTGGCCATCAAGACCTACTACGGCCGCGGCAACTGGAACACCTACTACGGCGCGTCGCTGGCCGGGCCGGTGTTCCGCGCCATCGCCGACCGGGTGTACGCCTCCAATACCGCGTGGCACGACCCGGTGGACACCGGAGGAGAGAAGACCCCGCCCCGGCCGGAGTCCGTCAAGAACGGCCTCACGCAGGGGCTTCGGCTGATTTCCAATAAACTGGCATTGCCGTTTAAAATAGCCCGCGGGGGCGACGAGTGGCTCTATGTGCAGGACGGCACGGCGGCCGCGGCGGCTTCTGAAGGCGAAGAAGTGGACGCACCGGTTCCGCCCTACCTCACCGCGGCCAATGATACGGATACCGTTCCGTCCGTACGGGGGATGGGACTGCGCGAGGCGATGTACCTGCTGGAGAGCAAGGGGCTGAGGGTGACCTACTCCGGGAAGGGGCGGGTG
>JAJBVT010000037.1:7151-19377 GCA_020859685.1 Rikenellaceae bacterium | reverse complement strand
GTATCTCTGTATCTACATTGCAAATGTATGAAGGTTTATCCGAACCGTCATTTACATTTTTCTTGAAAGAGTTTACAGATTTTTCTTATACGAAGATATATAAATTTTAGTTCCCTTCCTAATTCTGCGGGGGTTGTTCGTCGTCGGAGTGCAGTTTTGTCATCAGTTCCGTCGGGGTGCACCCGAATTGCTGTTTACAGAACCGGGTGAAGTGGGTGGGCGAATTGAAATTGAATTTTATCATCACGTCGCTAATCGTAACGCCCGGTTCGGAGAGGTGGTACTTTACATGCTTGGCAATCTGCTTGAGCATCCACTGGCGGGCGGGCATCCCGAACTCCTCCTTGAATACCGCGTCGAAGTGGCTCCGGCCCATACGCGACAGTTCCGCCAGCTCGGACACGCTGCTCACCTTCAGATAGTTCTCCAGAACGAGGGCCTTGAAGTCGAGCGAGTTGCCGATAATCGGGTACAACAGCTCGGCAAGCTCCTCTTTTTTGTAGAACCACCTCAGTATCAGGAACAGCTCACGCTGTTTCAGTTCGTGGAAGTGCTCGCAGTTTATCCCCTGCTGCATATAGTATTTCAACGAGTCGAGAAACGAGTAGAGCTGGGGTATTATCTCCAGAGGCCGGAAATCGTAATCTATCCCCCGGCATAAAGGCCAGTAGGAGTGAATGTTGAGTTTATCGCATACGTTGTTTATAACGTCGAAGAGGCACGTTATTACTGCGCTTTTCTGCGAGTAGCGGCTCACGCCGATAGAGCCTTTGGGGATAAACAGTATCTCTCCCTTCCGGAAGACTCTGTTGGTAAATTCGTTACACGTTACGGTGAGCTCGCCTTCGAGGACGAAAATCATAAGGTTGTAGGGCTCGTCGTCGAAATAGAAATAGCTTCCCGCCTCGTCCTCCCGGTAACGGAAGCTGCAACGGTAGTCCGAGACATAGTGGCGGCACGACAGGTGTTCGCGCACATATAACAGGTCTCCTGCCATTTTTCAGGGTTTTAGTTGTTGTTCGATAATAGGACTTAAATCTGGTTTACGGTCCGCCGGTTACGGCTTATATAACGTGGTCCGGCCGTACAATAGTGTAGGGCGGGGGTAGTTTTCATTTATAACGGTACGGCATGACGGGGTAGTTTTATCCGTTACATCGTTCCGTTTCTTTTGGGTCGGGGTTAAACTGAACAGGTAAAAAGTGTCGGAATATGTAACAATACGTAAAGCTACCGATTATTTTTAAACAAAACAATACGGTAAATTCCATATTCCGGGCCTGCGGGTGGTATTAAAACGGCCTCGGGATGACATCTTATTATATGCCTGCCGTGCGGCAGGGATGCGGCCCGCCGTGGCGGGGTGTAGGGCTGCAATATTAAGCAATGTCATTCTGAGCGACAGCGAAGAATGTATCCTTAACATTTGGATTACTAAATACCAATATAAGATCCTTCGTCGTTTTACTCCTCAGGATGACATTATTATAGCAATTAACCGATACATTTATATAATGTCATTCTGAGCGACAGCGAAGAATCTGCCTTTACATTTTGATTATTAAATACCAATAGAAGATCCTTCGTCGTTTTACTCCTCAGGATGACATTATTATAGCAATTAACCGATACATTTATATAATGCCATTCTGAGCGACAGCGAAGAATCTTCCATATATTAATTCTGCGGCAGTCCCACCATTACGAACAGATTCGCCCGGCCGCTCTATTCGCTCTCCGAAATATCTATAAGTCCGTTGATTACGGCGTAGATGGTAAGGCCCGACACGGTTTTAATACCGGTCTTGCGGGTGATGTTCTTGCGGTGCGAGATAACGGTATGCACCGAAATATTGTGCTCGGATGCTATCTCCTTGTTGGTGGCTCCTCTGGCTACCGATACGAGTATCTCTTTCTCCCTTTCCGACAGGTCGTTGCCTATATTGGACTCGTCATTCCCCGACCTTTCGTCCATAGCCGTGCGTATCTTCCGGGCTATCTGCTGCGGCTCGTCGTGGACGGTGATTATGCCGTCGAACTGCTTGAGCAGAGGCTCGGGGAACAGTTCGTAAACCAGCGCGATAAGCAGGCTGTCGTTCAGGACGGGGTAGGCAGAGCGTATGGGCTGGCTACGGCTCCGGTCGAGCAGCGAGGGGTTCAGAATGACGACGTCCGGGGCCAGCATCCGCAGCCTCTCGGCCATGTAGCTGTTATCCGGGATGATACCCGCTATCTCGTGGCCGCCGCTCTGCGAAAGTATGGCGCTGATTCCCGTGGCTACGATGGGCGACGGCTCTACCAGCGCGACCCTGTACCTGCCGCTATCCTTCATCGCCGAGACTGTTTTCGAGTTGCGCGACCAGCGGTATCAGCACGAGGTTCTCGATGGTGGTATGCCGCGCCAGATCCTCTTCGAGACGGAAAACGTCGTAGAGCAGGTCCGACCGGAGTTCCGGGCAGCAGTTCGCGGGCAGATACTTGAGCAGTATGTTTTTAAGGTCGTTCAGCTTCTCCTCGATATTGGTGTGGTTCTCCTCGAACCGGGCTATGGAGTATCCACTGGCTTTGCGGCCCTCCAGCAGACCTTTAATATAGGGGAACACCTCCTGCTCCTCGTAGGCGAAATGGTTTTCGAGTTCGGCCCGGTATCCCTCGAAAAAGCGGTGGAGCATCTTGCCGTATACCGGTTCGCACCCGGCTTCGATACCGGCCAGCTTGGCGCTCATTGACGGTATCTGCCTGAGTCTGAAGTATTCGTGCGACTGGTGGAGGTAGTCCACAATATTGCTGACGTCGGTGCTCCGGAGGCTGGCCGAGTCGGGTACGAACCCTTCCCGGCTGTGGACCGAGCAGATGAGCAGGAACAGGTCCACCGGGATGCCGTGCTCCGCGCACGCTTCCCGGACGAGCTTCTCGCCGAAGCCCAGCCCGATTCCGGTGCGCTCCAGTACCGGAATCAGCCGGTAGTCGTCCAGTATCAGGTCGGCAAGCTTCATTTCGCCGTCTTCGAACAGCCCGGCTCCCCCGGGGGCCTTCCGGCGGGGTGTATTATCTGTCATTGTGAGTTTTTTGCAAAGTTATAAAAAACCGGTTACTGCACGCTCCCCCTCATTTAGTCATACCGGGCCGCTAATATACCCATTTTACGGGATTGTGCCGACCCACTGTAAATACGAACTTTGTATCGGTTTGTTATGAAGTTGAATTATTATGTGTGGGCGGGAAGGTTCACCGTCCCGTCCGGGGGCACAGCCGTTTAGCAGCCGGCAGCCGCAGGGTGGGGAACCGTCCCCGTCGCACTAAAGAGGAATTGTAAGCCGAAACTTCGTTTGCGAAAAAACCGCAGGGGATCCCATAGCCCTGCGGTTTTTTATCATATACGTTCCTATTGCCGGGCCCGGAAAATATCGCCGACTGGGAGCGGCCCACCAGGCAGGCCGCCGACTACCCGATTTCCCAGGTATTCCCGCTGCCGAGCAGGTCGTCCACGCAGTTTATCTCACGCCCTTTCTTTACCGTTTCCACCTGTTTGCACACATTGTCGTCGTAGGTCGAGTCGGCCACGTCCCTTATCACCCCGAGCGCCACCGGATAGTTGGGCCAAGCCATATTCACCAGCATCATGTGCACCCCGGGGTTCGGCTCGTGGGCGTTGTGGATAAGGATGTCCTCTTCGGTCACCCCGCCCTCGCCGATACGGACCACCATCAGCTTCATGCCTATCTGAACGAGGCCCTTGTCGCGGTCGCGGCCGAATATCATCCGCTCGCCGTGGCGCAGGGTGATGGTGTTCTCCTCCCGGGTTTCACGGTCGGCTGCGAACCCGGCGAAGGTCTTGTCGTTGAATATCACGCAGTTCTGCAATATCTCCACCACCGACGTGCCGTCGTGCCGGGCCGCCGATACGCAGCACTCCTTGGTGAGGTTCACGTCGGCGTCCACGGAGCGGGCGAAGAACGTCCCGCGCGCGCCGAGCACCACCTCGCCCGGGTTGAACGGGTGCTCCACCGTCCCGAACGGCGAGGTCTTTGTCACCTTGCCCAGCTCCGAGGTGGGGGAGTACTGGCCCTTGGTAAGGCCGTATATCTCGTTGTTAAAGAGCAGGATATTGATGTCGATATTGCGCCTCACGGCATGGATGAAGTGGTTGCCGCCGATGGCCAGCGAGTCCCCGTCGCCGCTGGTGACCCAGACCGTGAGCTTTGGGTTGGCGACCTTCACCCCGGTGGCGATTGCCGCCGCCCGGCCGTGAATCCCGTGGAACCCGTACGAGTTCATATAGTACGGAAACCGCGAGGAACACCCGATACCCGAGACGAACGTAAACCTGTGGTGCTTATATTTCAGAGCCGCCGCCACCTCCGGCATGGCCTTGATTACCGAGTTGAGGATGGCGTAGTTGCCGCAGCCGGGGCACCATTTAATCTCCTGGTCGCTCCGGAAATCCTGCGGCGTGTACTGGTATTTTTCGCTGTTAGCCATGACTTTAACCGAGTAGCGTGTTGAAGTGTTCCCTGAGTTCGGTCACCGTGAACGGTAACCCCTGTATCTTGTTGTATTGCAGAAATTCGTACTGTTGGAAGTTCATCCGCAGGTAGTTGGCCATCTGGCCGTCGTTCAGTTCGCAGACCACGATACGCTCGAATTTGCGGAATATCTCGTCCACCCCTTTGGGCAGGGGGTTGATGTAGTTGAAGTGGCATAAAGAGACGCTTTTGCCCTCGGCCTGGAGGTCCTCCACGGCGTTGAGCAGGTGACCCTTGGTGCCTCCCCAGCCCACCACCAGCAGTTTGCCGCGGCACTGGCCGTGGACCGTCTGTTTGGGGATGAAGTCCCGCACCCGGGCCACTTTGCGGGCACGGATGTCCACCATCTTCTCGTGGTTCACCGGGTCGTGGCAGACGCTGCCGCGCAGAAACTCCTTTTCCAGCCCGCCCACACGGTGTTCGAGGCCCTTTGTCCCCGGTATGGCCCACGCGCGCGCAAGACGTTTCTCGTCGCGGGCATACGGCAGGAAGGTCCCCTCCTCCGGAGCCTTGGCTATGATGGGGGGATTGATGCGCGGGTAATCACTCATGGAGGGTATCCTCCACGGCTCGCTGCCGTTGGCGATAAAACCGTCGCTCAGCAGCAGCACGGGCGTCATGTGTTCCATCGCCAGCTTACCGGCCATAAAGGCATAGTGGAAGCAGTCGGACGGGGTGCTGGCCGCCATCACTATCATCGGGCACTCCCCGTTGCGGCCCCACAGGGCCTGATAGAGGTCGGCCTGCTCGGTCTTGGTGGGCAGGCCCGTCGACGGGCCGCCGCGCTGAACGTCCACCACCACAATCGGCAGTTCGGTCATCACCGCCAGCCCGATGGCCTCCGACTTGAGCGAAAGTCCCGGCCCGGAGGTGGTGGTCACCCCGAAGCTCCCGGCCCACGCCGCGCCTATGGTGGTGCAGATACCGGCTATCTCGTCCTCGCACTGGAGGGTCTTGACACCCAAGTCTTTGCGCTTTGCAAGTTCCTCGAGTATCACCGTGGCCGGGGTGATGGGGTAGGAGCCGCAGAACAGCGGCCGCCCGCTCTTCTCCGAGGCGGCGATAAAACCCCACGCCGTGGCCTGATTACCGCTGATACTGCGGTAGCGCCCCTTCGGCAGGTCCTCCGCGGCGCGCACTTCGTAGGTGTTGGCGAAGGCGTGGGTGTTCGCCCCATAGTTGTAGCCCGCCTGCAGGGCCCTTTTGTTGGCTTCGGCTACGAGGGGTTTCTTTACCCCGAACTTGCGGTGTATATACCGGAGGGTATGTTCGAGCGGACGGTTGAAAATGTAGAAACAGATTCCCAGCGCGAACATATTTTTGCACTTGGTCACACTCTTGGTGTCGAGTTCCAGCCCGGCCAGCGCCTCGCGGGTCATGCTGGTGATATTGGGCAGCATGACGTTATGGTTGTCCAGGCCCAGCTCGGCGATGGGGTCGGAGGTGGCGTAACCGGCCTTCTCGATTTGCCGCTCGGTGAATAGGTCTCCGTCGATGATGACGGCCGCGCTGCTTTTCAGCCAGCGGGCGTTTGCCCGCAGTGCGGCGGGATTCATGGCCACCAACACGTCGCAGTAGTCGCCCGGGGTGGTGACCTTCTTGCTGCCGAACCGGACCTGAAAGCCCGATACGCCCACGACCGTCCCCTGCGGGGCGCGTATCTCTGCTGGATAGTCCGGGAAGGTTGAAATGCCGTTACCGAGGTTGGCGGCGGCGTCGGAGAAGAGGGTGCCGGTCAGCTGCATGCCGTCGCCGGAATCTCCTGAGAATCTGATAACAACGTCGTCGAGTTCGACAACATTCGCTTTATCCATGATAATCGTTAGCCACAGGGGCCTTGAAGTTAAAAATCCTTAACTATATGGTCCGATAAAGGTAATGATTTTTTAACATAAGGTGGCCCAGATTGTATAAATTTATTTCCGGCTTTGTTCCGGGGACGGTTACGATTCTCGGGATGACCCATTTATCAAATGTCATCCTGAACGTCAGTGAAGGATCTGTCATGGGAATTTATAGAAAGGTCACCTCGGGGCGGAGCGTGGAATCTTCTTTTACGGCTTTTCCTTTCGCCGGGCCCCGAGTTTGTTCACCACCAGAGCGATAGCCCCGTCCCCGGTCACGTTGCATGCCGTTCCGAAACTGTCCATTGCGATATAAAGGGCTATCATCAGCCCGAGCGAAGTCTCGTCGAAGCCGAGCACCGAAGCGAGCACGCCCAGCGCGGCCATTATAGCCCCGCCCGGCACTCCCGGGGCGGCCACCATCGCTATCCCCAGCAGGCAGATAAACCCCGCCATCGCGCCCGGGGTGAACGGTATTCCCGAGACAACCATTATCGCCAGCGCACACCCGGTTATCTTCATCATACTGCCCGACAGGTGTATCGTGGCGCAGAGCGGTATTACAAACCCGGCGATATCGCGGTCCACCCCGTTACGGACCGACTGTTCCAGCGTTACCGGAATCGTGGCCGCGGACGATTGCGTACCCAGCGCCGTCAGATAGGCGGGCAGCATGGTGCGCAGATAACGGAGAGGGTTGCCGCCCGCCACCGCCGCCGCCGCACAGTAATAAACGAGCAGCAGGGCGATATGTAAAACGAAAATAACGGCGATAATCTTGAGGAAGACCGAAATGACCCCGGCCACTTGCCCCGACGAGGCTATACCTATAAATATACACGCTATATAGACAGGCAGCGCCGGGATTATCGCCTTCCCGATAAGCAAATCCACCACACCGCGCAGCTCCTCCAGTCCTTTGCGCAGGACGCCTTCCCGGCCGGCCAGCGCCATCCCCAGCACGAAGGCGAGAAGCAGTGCGGTCATTACCGACATCACGGGCGGCATCTCCACGGTAAAAAACGCCGCGGCTTCGGACCCTTCGGCAACCTCCCCGAATCCGGACTCACCGCCCAACAGCAACGGGTAGGTCAGGGTGCAAATGCCATAGGTGAAGAACCCGGAAAAGAGTGTGGAGCCGTAGGCGAGAGCCACGGTCAGCCCGAGCAGCCTGCCCGCCCGGTTCCCGATATCGGCGATACCGGGGGCCACCAGCCCGAGGATTATGAGCGGTATGGCAAACCCGAGGAAATTCCCGAACAGCCCCGCCACCGTCGCCGCCGACCTCGCAAGCCACCCGGGCGCCCATAGTCCCAGCAGGATACCGGCCGCTATCGCGATTGCAACCCGGCCCAGAAGGCCTATTTTAATCTTATCCGTTTTCATGCTATCCGTACATAACGTGATGCTATCCGTACATAACGTTCCATCCTGTGCATCTCCGAAACAGGGATAATGTTGTCGGACAGCTCCTTTGTCGTTTCGTTTTCAATATTCCATTATACTGTCATTCCCGACGAACCGCCCGACTTTTCAGGTTTGCGTTTCATCGAAGGAGTATAATTGCCGTGCTGTGCCGACATATCCCTGAATTTATCAAATATAATTATTATTTTTACGCCCTGTTAACCGAATAACAATAATTTCTTTAAATTTATGGTACCGGAACCGCGGCCCCCACGAGGGGGCAAGGGCAGTTTCCGGAGGAGATTTTTTCAGAGGTTCCCTGCCGACGTCGGAGAAGGGCCTGCGACAGGTAATTGAATCTAAGTTCGGAGAAGGGCCTGTAAACTGATAATCTAAATTCGGAGAAGGGCCTGTAATAGTATAATCGAATCGAAATTAAAATAAAGACAATGACTTGCCAAATCAAATTCGTATCTGCCGACCAGGCGGTGAAAGTTATCAAAAGCGGTGACCATGTCCACCTGAGCAGTGTGGCCAGCGCCCCGCAGTGCCTTATCGACGCCATGTGCCGCCGCGGCGACAACGGCGAGCTGAAGGACGTGCATATCCACCACCTCCACACCGAAGGGCCCGCTCCATACGCCGACGCCCGGTACGAGGGCATCTTCCAGCTCGACTCGTTTTTCGTGGGCGGCAACGTGCGCAAGGATACGCAGGCCGGTTCGGCCGATTACATTCCGGTATTCCTGAGCGAGACCCAGAAGCTCTACCGCGCGGGCGTTCTGCCGTGTGACGTGGCGATGATACAGGTCTCGCCGCCCGACAAGCACGGCTATGTGTCGTTAGGCACTTCGGTCGATGCCACGCTGGCCGCCGTGGAGTGCGCCAAGCATGTGATTGCGGTAGTTAACAAACATGTTCCCCGTTCGTTCGGCGACGCGTTCCTGCGCTGCTCGCAGATAGATATCTTCGTGGAGGACGACACCCCCCTTATGGAGGGCCACTTCTCGGAGCCGAGCGAAATCGAAGCCGCGATTGGCCGCAACTGCGCCGCCCTTATCGAGGACGGAGCCTGTCTCCAGATGGGTATAGGAGCCATTCCGAACGCGGTGCTTTCGCAGTTGGGAGGCCATAAGAACCTCGGTATACACACCGAAATGTTCGCCGACGGGGTGCTTCCCCTCGTGGAGAAGGGCGTTATCAACGGGATGAACAAGGCCATCGACAAGGGTAAGATGGTTTCGACCTTCCTGATGGGTTCGCAGGCCGTCTACGACTTTATCGATAACAATCCGGGCGTGGCTATGATGGATGTGGCCTATACCAACGACCCGTTTATAATCGCGAAGAACCCGAAGGTTACGGCCATCAACTCTGCCCTTCAGGTGGATATTACTGGCCAGGTATGCGCCGACTCGATAGGGACGAAATTCTACTCGGGCGTCGGCGGGCAGGTCGACTTTATGTACGGGGCCTCGCGGTCGGAAGGCGGTAAGGCGATTCTCGCCATGCCTTCGGCTACGAACAAAGGTGTCAGCAAGATAGCGCCGACCCTGACGCCCGGCGCGGGGGTGGTAACCACCCGTGCGCACCTGCATTGGATCGTGACCGAGTACGGCGCAGTGAACGTCTACGGCAAAACGCTTCAGGAGCGTGCCCGCCTTATTATCGGCATCGCGCATCCCGACCACCGCGAAGAGCTCGAGAAGGCCGCCTTCGAACGTTACGGTTCGCACTACGCCTACATTAAAAAGACGGTGGACGCCAATAACTAACCGCCCGCGGACGTCTGGTCACCTACCGGGAAGGGCATGCGCCCTTCCCGGTTTTGCATTGCGGGAAATTATGCTTATCTTAATATCACGGTGCGCAGCAGCGGTGCCCGTCGGCCGCCTGACCTTCGGGGCCGCGATTAGGAAATTCGGGACAACTAAACCGTAATACGGCTATAATAAAGCCCGGCGCCATGCGTTAACTTTATATACGACAACCGGAAAAGATTATGAAAAAGATTATCGCCAGCGGGTACGACCACCTGTCGAATTTTGTCGAGGCGCTTACCGTGGGAAGGTTCGACGAGGGCGGTACGGTGCTGCACGACGGAAGGAACACGGTCAAGCTGTTTGAAACCGACGGCCGCAGGTATGTGGTGAAACGGTTCCGCGTACCCCACTTTTTCGACCGGGTGATGTATACCTTTTTTCGCGGCACGAAAGCGAAAAGGGCTTATGAGAATGCCCGCCGTTTGGAGCAGGAAGGAGTGGGAACCCCGGCCGCCGTGGCCTATGCCGATACCCGGCGGGGGGGGCTGGTCGCCCACAGTTACCTCGTTACGGAGTACACCGACTATAAACCGATACGGGACCTTATTAAGGAGGAGAAATATCTCCACGCGATGGGTGTCAACGCCCTTGTGGATTTCATTATCGCGCTGCATGACAAGGGAATAAAGCACAAGGACCTGAACAGCACCAATATCGTCTACCGGATAGACGCCGACCTTCGGTTCGATTTTCAACTCATAGATATCAACCGTATGTCGTTCGGCCGGATGTCGCGCCGTGAGTGTATCGCAAACCTAACGCGCATCTGCGACGAGACGCGCCTGATCTATTTCATTTCGCAGAAATACGCCGAGCACCGCGGCTGGGACCGCAATTACAGCCTCGGCCTGCTGGCCTTCTACCGCGGCAAGTTCGAGAACAAAAAGAAAAGGTCCGCTTACCTCAAAAGACTCTTCTCCCCAGTGGCCTGACGTCTTCATATTGTAATAAATGTTACATGATTTCGGTGTTTTCTTAACCTCCTTTTAATTTACGGTGTGCGAGGCGCGTTTAGTTCACTGTAAAACGGTTAAAATATATTGATTAACTTTGCTCCGTTTTACGGATCGGAGACGGTCCGCCGGACGGGGCACCGCATTTTGAGGGGTGCGGGCCGCCGGGTTTTAAAAAGGAAGATATGTCATACAATTTACTGAAAGGAAAAAAGGGCCTTATTTTCGGAGCGCTCAACGACCAGTCGATAGCCTGGAAGGTTGCCGAACGAGCCGTGGAAGAGGGCGCCGAAATCGTGCTTACCAACACGGCGGTATCCATCCGCATGGGAACCATAGGTGAGCTGGCCGAGAAATGCAACACGATAGTTGTTCCGGCCGACGCCACGTCGGTGTCAGACCTCGAAGCGCTGATAGACAAGACAATGGAGCATTTCGGGGGCAAATTCGACTTTATGCTCCACTCGATAGGCATGTCGCCCAATGTCCGCAAAGGGCGCACTTATGACGACCTGGACTACGACTACCTGGCCAAAACGCTCGATATTTCCGCCATTTCGTTCCATAAGGTGATACAGGTGGCCCGCAAGAAGGACGCCCTGAACGACTGGGGTTCCATCGTCGCCCTGTCGTACATCGCCGCGCAGAGGACCCTCTACGGGTACAACGATATGGCCGACGCCAAGGCCCTGCTGGAATCCATCGCGCGCAGTTTCGGATATATCTACGGGCGGGAGAAGAAGATACGGATTAACACCGTCTCCCAGTCCCCGACGCCCACCACGGCCGGTAACGGGGTGCTCGGTCTGGGCGATCTGATGGATTTCTCGGAGAGGATGTCGCCGCTGGGCAACGCCTCGGCGCTCGACTGCGCCGACTACGTGCTGACGCTCTTCTCAGACCTTACCCGCAAGGTCACCATGCAGAACCTCTTCCACGACGGTGGATTCTCCAGTATGGGTATGAGCCGCCGCGCGATGCGCACCTACGGCAAGGGGCTGAACGCCAAGTTCGACGACGTGAAGAGCAACCAGTTCCCCTTCGGCGACGGCGCGGAATAGAGACGGTGGCATAACTTGCCGGCCGTAGCCTGAGGCTTTCCGGCCGGACAAGAGTCCATATGGCCACTCTTAGCGGACCCATTGGGCTACGCTAAGCGAACCCCTACCGGCCGGGACAACACTTCCGGGGACCGACGTCAGCGGGCATACGTTTTACCGGGTCATTACTCACCGGGCCATACTCTGGCGGGGAATACTAACCGGACCTGACCTTGCCGGGCATTTCCAGCCGGGTGGAATAGGCACGGGCATAGCGGGCACGGGAGCACGGTTTGAGATGCTTTTGCAGCTGTGTATCAGAGATTTGGCACGGATGTTGCCACACATTGAACGTTATTTTTTAACATAATGGTGTAAACCATAAGGCGGTACGGAATCGGAAGCTGTACCGCCTTACTTATGGTCCCGGAGCCTTCGTCGTATGTAATTCCGGACGAAAGTGAATCGGCAAAGATCTCTCGGGTACCTTCGGCACCTCGGGATGGCATGTAGCTGAGATCCTTCGTCGTTCCATTCCTCAGGATCACATCTTTGTATTAAATTGACTGCTGGGCGGTAGGCGTGCGGCCGCTGGGGGCGTGGGTGCGGGCCGCATATATAAACAATGTCATT
>JAJBVT010000037.1:0-7051 GCA_020859685.1 Rikenellaceae bacterium | reverse complement strand
ATCTCTCGGGTGCCTTCGGCATCTCGGGATATGTGTAGCTAAGATCCTTCGTCGTTCCACTCCTCAGGATGACATCTTTGTATTAAAATGCCTGCCGGGCGGCAGGCGTGCGGCCGCTGGGGGCGTGGGTGCGGGCCGCATATATAAACAATGTCATTCTTAGCGTCAGCGAAGAATCTATCCCGCGCGATTATAAATATAAGGAAGATCTCTCGGATGGCTATCGGCACCTCGGGATGGCATGTAGCTGAGATCCTTCCTCGTTCCACTCCTCAGATCCTTCGTCGTTCCACTCCTCAGGATGACATCTTTGTATTAAATTGCCTGCCGGGCGGCAGGTGGCGGCCCGCCGGGGGCGTGGGTGCGGGCCGCATATTATTCTTCTGATCCTGCGGGGACGACCACCGGTTCCCGGACGATTAAACTCTAATTAAAGCATGGTTATATCCGTAGCCTCTCGGCTTACACGGAAGGAGTTGGACCTCTTCAACCGACCCCCTCCAAATCTCTTACAACGCCTTGAGGGCGGCGACCAATAGGTCCCAGAATTTCTGTACTGAGGCGATTTCCAGCCGCTCGTCCGGCGAGTGCACCCCCCGCAGGGTCGGACCTATGGAGACCATCTCCAGCCACGGAAACTTCTGGAGGAATAACCCGCATTCCAGCCCGGCGTGGATGGCCTTCACACGGGCGTTCGCGGCGAACAGACGGCGGTAAGTGTCGCTGAACACTTCGAGCAGCTTGGACGACGGGTCGGGATTCCAACCCGGGTACCCGTCCGAATGGCGCACCCGCGCGCCAGCCAGTTCGAAAACGCACCGGACGGACTGCGCCGCGGCATACCGGCCCGCATCCACCGATGAACGCTGCGAGGTGGTAACGGTTATCCGGTCGGCCGACTGCTTCACCGATGCGAGGTTGGTGGAGGTCTCCACAAGGCCCTCCATTGCACGGCTCATGGCAAGGACACCGTTCGATAGCCCGAGCAGGGCCTTGATCAGGTCGTCCTGCACGGCGGGGGCTATAAAATCCGCCGGAGCGGGCTCCTCGCTCACTATTATCTCCACGTCGGGCTCCGTCGCCCCGTACTCCGCCCGTACGTCCACCGCGAACGATTCGTACACCTCGAAAAACCTGGAAACCAGCTTTACCGGCACTCCGAACACCGCCCGGGCCTCCCTCGGGATGGCATTGCGCAGGTTACCCCCGTCCACAGACGAAAGGCGAAGCCCGGCTTCCCGCTGCCCGCCGTAGAGCAGGCGCGCCATCAGTTTATTGGAATTTGCCAGCCCTTTGTCTATATCGTCGCCCGAGTGGCCGCCTTTGAGTCCGGTAATTTCGGCCTTGAAAAACGCGAAACCTTCGCCCGGCACCGGTTCGGTCGTGTACGGGAACTCGGCCACCGTATCGATGCCGCCCGCGCAGCCGATAAAGATTTCCCCCTCATCCTCCGAGTCGAGGTTAACCAGGTACCGGCCCGTTATCATCTGCTTGCCGAGGTTGAAGGCTCCCGTCAGGCCCGTCTCCTCGTCGACGGTGAAAAGGGCCTCGAGGGGCGGCAGCTCCTCGTCGTCGGAAACGAGCAGCGCGAGGGCCGCTGCCATGCCGATACCGTCGTCCGCTCCGAGCGTGGTGCCGCGGGCGCGCACCCATCCCTGCCCGTCGTCGTAGGCCTCTATGGGGTCGTTGTCGAAATCGAACAGCACGTCCGAATTCTTCTCGCACACCATATCCACATGGCTCTGCAATACGACCACCGGCTTGCCCGCGGCCGCCCCGCGGGCCGGGCGTTCGATGACCACGTTCCCCGCATCGTCCTTCCGGTAGGGCAGGCCGTGGCTCCGGGCGAACTCCTCGAGGTAGGCGATTATGCGCCCCTCTTTTTTTGACGGGCGCGGAATACGGGTTATCTGTCCGAAAATTTCCCAGACGTTTGCTGGTGCGAGTTTTGATATGGAGTCCATGATTCGATAGTTTTACTTTTCCGGTAAATTTAATAAAATGCGGCGAAGTTTCTTACATTTGTGAGGCTTATGCAATTACGATTCCGGTTTTTACACGACACACTATGGACGATATACGGATAGGGCACGGATACGACGTGCACGCTCTCGGGGAGGGCCTTCCGCTGATTATCGGCGGGGTCGCTATCGACCACGAAAAGGGTTTCGTGGCCCATTCGGACGGCGACGTGCTGGCCCACGCCCTGTCGGACGCCCTACTCGGGGCGCTGGCCCTGGGCGATATAGGGCTCCATTTTCCCGACACCTCGGCCGATTGGAAGGGTGCCGATTCGATGGAACTTCTGGGAAAGGTATACGCAATGGTAACCTCGCGCGGGTGGACCCTCGGGAACGCCGATATGACCGTGTTGATGCAGCGTCCCAAACTGCGCCCCCACATCGACCGGATGCGCGGGAATATAGCCCGCGTACTCGCCGTGCCGGTGGACCGGATTTCGATAAAGGCCACCACCGAGGAGCGGCTCGGCTTTACCGGCGCCGAGCAGGGTGCCGCCGCACATGCCGTGGTGCTTCTTATGAGGGGGTGAGGGGTTTTCTATTCCGGATAATTTACCGATTAAACATTGCGACATGGCGACATGCGGCCCGCCGGAGGGCAGGGAGCCGGGTCTCAACGTGAACTAAGTTGCGAATGCAGAGGGGGCCGACGTATAAGGCTTCCGGTATCGAATAAAAATGCTGTAAGATAATATATCATTCTGAGCGAAGCGAAGAATCTTCCTTATACATTCCTGAGAAATTCCAAAAGGAAGATCCTTCGTCACATTCGTTCCTCAGGATGACATATTGTAGATCCTTCGTCGTATCCACTCCTCAGGATGACATATTGTAGATCCTTCGTCACTTTCGTTCCTCAGGATGACATATTATAGATCCTTCGTCGTATCCACTCCTCAGATGACATTTTAGAGGTCCTTCGTCACTTTCGTTCCTCAGGATGACATATAATTTTCCAACTTCGGTGTTGCCTCGTAGCCGTTCAGCATCTTCCCATCAGATTATGGGCGCATTCTCTCCTTAGTCGGTTCGCTGGCGCTCCGGATAACATTTTTGATGAGTGGCCACGGCGCACGGGCAGATATTATTAAGTAATACATATTAATGCGTGCTGAAATGCCTGCCCTGTGACAAGCATGTACTCCGCCATGGCAGGTTGGCAGGCTGATAATATGTATTATTTAAGGTGTCAATTTACAATTTCACACTAATTATTTTTTAGCGGCCCGCCACCCCGCCCCCGGCGGGCCGCACGTCTGCAAAGCAGACGTACTTTTTTCTTAGTGGAAACATGTGTATAATTACCTTCTTAATTCGGGTGAGGCGGAATTAATACAATTTTGGACCTTCGGTAAAACCTCCTGCACTCTCTTTGGGATGGATATACCCCTTGTCAGAAGTTTTTGGTAAGAAACCCGTTGTATTTCACCGTGTTGTTTTCTGCCGAGCTGATTTCCAGCATGGCGTCGCCGGTGCAGGTGGTGACCGTGAGTGTGAACCGGAACCGGGTGGAACCCACGATGGTCGAAGAGAAGGTGATGGTCCACTCCTGCCCGTCTTCGGACTGTTCGGCGCGGTATTCGGGTATATTGGTAAGCGTGTAGTTCAGCACGCGGGTCCGGTAGGGCGGCACCCTCCCGGCGATAAACGGCAGGTAGAGGTCGATGTAGTCGGCCCGCACGTCCAACCGGAAATTGGGATTGATAATCTGCTGCTGGCGCCCGGCGGGCTGCATCTGCATGGATTGGGGTTTGAACACATAGACGTGCGACCGCACCAGCGAGTCCATATACATGCAGTATTCGCGGGTCTTCTCCTCCCGCTCGCGTACGCGCTGCTCGTGGCGGGTTTCGTCCTGTGGGGCCTGCCCGTAGGCGGCGGTGCCGGCCGCAATCCCGGAGACCGACAGTAATAGTAACAGTAACCGTTTCATATTGTTGAAATTAATCTTTTGTTACGGTACCTCACTCAAAATTCCTGCCTTAACTGCCTTAACTGCCCGCCGGGGCCGGAATGCCCGCCCGGCATGGGAACTAATCAGGGACGAAAAAAGGTAACCCGCTCCGGGCGGGTTACCTCATTTTATTTCCGGTCTGAATGGAACGGAGCGAATCCGGCCGCTACTCCTCCACTTCGGAAAAGTCGTCCTTACCGACGCCGCACAGCGGGCAAACCCAATCGTCGGGGATATCCTCGAACGCGGTTCCCGGTTCTATGCCGCCGTCCTCGTCGCCTTTGGCCGGGTCGTATATCCATCCGCATACATCGCATTTGTACTTTTTCATATCGTTTCGGTTTAGTTATGGTTTCGCACCCCTGCGGGCACATATCATGCCGGTTCGTTTCCGGTTCGTTACCGCGGTTTTCCGCTCCCGCAGCGGTCGGTGGCCGCCGGGGCAGGACGGGTAGCTAATAAATCCCCGTGTAGGTCTTGGGCGAGAGCCTGCCCAGTTCCTCCTTTACGCTGTCGCTTACGTCCAAGTTAGCGATAAATTCCGAGATATCCTCGTGTGTTATCGGTTTATTTGTCCGCGTCAGGGCTTTGAGCGCTTCGTAGGGCGAAGGATAGTTCTCGCGCCGCAGGATGGTCTGGATGCCTTCGGCCACCACGGCCCAGTTCTGCTCCAGGTCGCGGTCGATGGCGTCCGGGTTGATAATCAGCTTGTCCAGCCCGCGCATAATGGACTTGAACGCGATGACGGTATGCGCTATGGGCACACCGATATTCCGGAGAACCGTGGAGTCCGTAAGGTCGCGCTGAAGGCGCGACACGGGGAGCTTGGCCGCAAGGTGTTCGAAAATGGCGTTGGCTATCCCGAGGTTCCCCTCGGCGTTCTCGAAATCGATGGGGTTCACCTTGTGGGGCATGGCCGACGAACCCACCTCGCCCGCCTTGATTTTCTGCTTGAAATACTCCATCGAAACGTAGGTCCATACGTCGCGGCACATGTCGATAAGTATGGTATTTATCCGCTTGAATGCGTCGAAGATGGCGGCGATATTGTCGTAATGCTCTATCTGCGTGGTGGTCTGCGAGCGGTCCAGCCGGAGGATATCGTTCACGAAGCGGTTGGAGAACCCTACCCAGTCGATACCGGGATAAGCGGCCATATGGGCGTTGAAGTTGCCCGTAGCACCGCCGAACTTGGCCGGGGCCGGAATCGCGCGAAGCATGGCCGCCTGCTTCTCGATCCGCTCGGTGTAGACCCGCAGCTCCTTGCCCAGCTTGGTGGGCGAGGCGGGCTGGCCGTGGGTGCGGGCCAGCAGCGCGATATCTTTCCAGTCCTCCGCGAGGGCTTCCAACTGCGCCAGAAGCGACTCCAGCAGGGGGTAGTAGACCTCGTTGGCCGCGTCGCGCAGGGAGTAGGGCGTGGCCGTGTTGTTTATATCCTGCGAGGTGAGCCCGAAATGGACGAACTCCTTATGGCCGCCCAGGCCGAGGGCGTCCATCTTCTCTTTGATATAGTACTCCACCGCCTTCACGTCGTGGTTGGTGGTGCGCTCTATCTCCTTCACCCGCCCGGCATCTTCGGGGGTGAAGCCGCGGTAGATGCCGCGCAGCTCCTCGTAAACGGCCTGGTCGACATCCTCCAGCTGCGGCAGGGGTATCTCGCACAGGGCGATAAAATACTCGATTTCGACCAGTATCCGGTAACGTATGAGCGCGTACTCGGAGAAGTAGCGTTCGAGCGACTCGGCCGATTTGCGGTAACGCCCGTCCACGGGGCTGATTGCGGTTATGCTGTCGAGTTCCATAAGGTAATCTTTCAGGTTTAGACGAAATACAAAGTTACCATTTCCCGCCATGATTCCCAAACCCGGCCCTCACGGTGCGCAACAGTCCCCGTTATTACGGCCGCATATTAATAATATGTCATTCTGAACGAAGTGAAGAAACTTCCAGAAAATTCCAAATGGAGATCCTTCGTCACTATGTTCCTCAGGATGACATTTTAGTTCAAGATGCCTGCCGTCGGGCAGGCATGCGGCCCACCGGGGCGGGGTGCGGGCCGCAATGGAAACCCATGTCATTCTGAACGCAGTGAACCGACTAAGAGTTAGCGCCCGTAAGTTTGCGGCACGAGCAAAATTATAATGCTATTCGGAGGAGCCCGAATCTGTTCTGCCATCCGGTCACATTTTCCGCAGCCGCCACCGGCAGCCGCCGCCGACCGGCCACTCCTCCGGAACCGCCGTAAGGAGTATGTCTCCGCCGGAGTTCCCGACTTCGTAGACGTGCGTTTCTATCTCTTCCCAGCACTCGTCCGTGTCGGGCACCATATCGATTCCGAGAAGGCCGCTGCCGGTATCGTAGCAGAAGGGATAATCGTCGTCCGGCCCGCCCCCGAGGTAATTAAATACGGAGCCGATGTAAATGAGGTTCCCCTCGCGGTCGGGCCACTGGTCGTCCGGGGCGAAGCGCCACGCCCGGCTGCCGGGCCTAAGCGAGGGCGACGGATGCCACCGGCCCCGGCCGTCGAAGATGTCGAGACCGACTACGAAGAACGTACCGAAAAACGGATTGCCGGGGTGGGGGTCGGTGGCCATAGTAGCGAAGTTTGGGCGCCCCGCAGGAAAACAGAAAGGGCACAGGTTCAACTCTCGTCACAGGATGTGAGGCACCCCAGAAGCGGAAGTCGTCGCCACGCCCAAGCTATGCCCCGGTACAAACCGGGGCATAACGAGGACTAACAACACTTATACCGCTTCAAAATACCTTTCACAAGAGAGGGCCTCACATTTGTGAACGATATAAAGGCTGTTTGCCTTGTATATTTTACTACCGCAAATATAGGATTTCTTTCTGATTGCAGTGAAGAATCTGCCATTGGCTTACCGAAAATAAATACAATGAAGATGTCCCGGCCGTCGTACGGCTTCCCCGGGAGGACAGTATTTAGATCCTTCGCTCCGCTCAGGATGACATTCGGAAGTATATAATTGCCTGCTCCTCGGGATGATATTCGGAATTATGTAATTGCCTGCTCCTCGGGATGATATTCGGAATTATGTAATTGCCTGCTCCTCGG
>JAJBVT010000108.1 GCA_020859685.1 Rikenellaceae bacterium | reverse complement strand
GACCGGAAATGACCGGGAATAACCGGGAAGACCGGGAAGGACCGGGAAGGACCGGAAATGCCCGGGAATGACCGGGAAGGACCGGAAATACCCGGAATGACCGGGAAGGACCGTGTATAATAAAAAAGGGGGAACCCGAAAGTTCCCCCTCTATACTACTTGACAGTGACGCTGTTACACCGTCATTATCTCCTTCTCCTTCTCGGCTATCATGGCATCGACCTTCTTGGTATACCGGTCGATAAGTTTCTGGGCGTCGCCTTCGCCGTCCTTGGCCACGTCCTCGGGCATTCCGTCCTTCTGCGCCTTCTTGAAGGCCTCCACCGCGTCGCGGCGGGCGTTGCGAAGGCTCACCCGCGCCGTCTCCGCGTCGGCCTTCACCTGCTTCACCAGACCCTTGCGCCGCTCCTCGGTAAGGGGCGGTATGGAGAGGCGGATATGCTCGCCGTTGTTCGAGGGCGTAAGGCCGATGTTGGCCACCAGTATCGCCTTCTCGATAGGCCCTATCATCCCCTTTTCCCACGGCTGGATAAGCACCGTCTTGGCGTCCGGCACGTTGATGCTCGCTACCTGCGACACCGGCACCTGGCTCCCGTAATAGTCCACCGTCACGCCGTTCAGTAGGTTGGCGCTGGCCTTTCCCGCCCTGATAGCCACCAGGGCCTCTTCGAAATGGACGATGGCCTTGTCCATACGCGCCGCCGCCGCATCGAGAATGGTCTTGGATTCTTCACTCATAAGGTTCGAGGTTATTAGTTCGTTTTCAATGTTTCGTCAATCTTGGCTACCAGTTCGCCGAGCAGCTCCTCGGTGTATCCCAGGACATATCCGGTTATCACCCCGTCGCGGCCTATCACGTAGGTGCGCGGGATACCCTGTTCGGCGAAGATTTTAAAGATATCCTCGCTCTCGTCCAGGCCTATGCCGAAACGGTAACCCTTGCGGTCGGCGAACTCGCTGACCGTCTGCTTCGCCTCGCCGCGGTCTACGGCTATAAAGACGAAATCCTCGCCTTCGTACCGTTCCAGAACGTTGTCGCGGGTGATGTGGTCCAGCTCACGGACGCAGTAGGGACACCACGTAGCCCAGAAGTTCAGCGCCACCACCTTGCCCCGAAGGTCCGACATGCGGACGGTGGAGCCGTCGAGCATCTCTATGTTGAAATCGGGCACCGCGTCGCCCGTATCGAGTATCGTTTCGTTCTGCGCCGAAAGCGGCAGCGACAGCAGGGCCGCGAAAACAAATGTAATTATCCTCTTCATATTCTCATGTTTTTTACTGACAATTCTCCACTATCGTGCCGATATCCTCCCCGGCCGCCACCTTTTCGAGGTTGCCCGGAGTGTCCATATCGAACACCATTATCGACAGGCCGTTCTCCCGGCAGAGGGTGAAGGCCGTAAGGTCCATAATCCGCAGGCCGCGGGCGTAGACCTCGTCGAACGTTATACGGTCGAACTTCACCGCCGAGGGGTCCTTCTCCGGGTCGGCCGTGTAGATACCGTCCACCCGGGTACCCTTCAGCAGGATATCGGCCTCTATCTCGATACCCCGCAGCGCAGAGGCGCTGTCGGTGGTGAAATAGGGGTTGGACGTGCCGCCTCCGATTATCACCACGTATCCCCGCCCGAGGTAGTCGAGCGCCCGGGCCTTCGAATAGAACTCCCCTATCGGCTCCATCCTTACCGAGGTCAGTACCACGGCTTTGGCCCCGACACTCTCCAGAGCCGACTGCATGGCCAGCGAATTGATGACGGTGGCCAGCATTCCCATCTGGTCGCCCTTCACCCTGTCGTACCCCCTGCCTTCTCCGCTCAGGCCGCGGAAAATATTCCCACCGCCTATGACTATGCCTATCTGCACCCCGCGGTCGGCCACCGACTTAATCTGCGCGGCGTAGGACGAAAGCACATCTTCCGAAAACCCCTCCCCGCGGCCCCCGGCAAGCGACTCGCCGCTGAGTTTGAGCAGTATCCTTTTGTATCTCATCTTCCGGGGTTTAGCGGTCCATAATCTGCCACAGCTCGTCCAGCTTCGGGCTGAGAATAATCTCCGTGCGGCGGTTCCGCGCCCGGGCCTCCGCCGAGGTGCCCTCGGCCACGGGGAACGACTCGCCGCGCCCGGCCGCGATTATCCTCTCGGGGGCGATATCGCCGCCCGACAGCAGGAGCCGCGTTACGGTGGTGGCGCGCTTGGCGCTAAGGTCCAGATTGTCCTGCAGATTGCCGCTGCCGCGGTAGGGCACGTCGTCCGTATGGCCCTCCACCATTATGTTGATATCGGGATTCTGCGCCAGCACCGCCGCCAGGTCCCTGACGGCCTGCGCCCCGTTGCTCTCTATCTCGAAACTACCCGAGCGGAAGAGCAGTTTATCGTCCATCGAGACGTAGACGTTCCCGTTGCGGGTGGTAATCGTAAGCCCGTTACCCTCGAAGCCGAGCAGGGCCCCGGCAACCTTGCGCCGTATCTCGTCGATAGCCTCCTCGCGGGCGCGCAGCAGCTGCTCCAGCTCCTCCACCCGGCGGGAGCGCTCGTCCAACTGGCTCTGGCTCTGCTCCAGCTGGCGCAGCATCCGCGCCGCCTCGGCCGACCCCTCGCTCAGCAGGCGGTTGTACCTCTCGGTTAGCTCGGCCACCTGCCTGCCCAGCTCCGCCTTCTCGCCGTTAAGCTGCTCGATCTCCGCGTCGAGACGTTCGGCACGCGCGGCCAGCTCGTCGCCCCTCAGGCGCATCGAACCCAACTCGCTCTCCAACCGCATCACCTCGGCGCGCGAGGAGTTGTATTTTTTGGAAGGTACGCAACCGGCGACTGCCGCCGCAGCCGCAACCAGTAACAATATTTTTTTCATCATATCGGACTTTATTGCTACGAAGATACTACTTTTTCAAAAAATTCACACCTCCCCGCCCACCGGCCCCCGAATAGCCCGATTATTGTATACCGGCAGGGCTGGACGGGATGGGGGGCGGTGCAAGGTGGATT
>JAJBVT010000070.1 GCA_020859685.1 Rikenellaceae bacterium | reverse complement strand
CCTCGAAGAAGCGACCATCTTCTTTACCGGCGCGGAACTTGTCCATACGGCACGGGTGAATCTTACTGCCGGGGAGAATATAATTGAGATATCGGGACTCAGCCCGGTTATAGACCGGTCGTCTGTGAAGATAAAAGTGTCGGACGGGGTGATTGTCTCGGCTTTCGATTATAAGGTCGAACAATTGGCTGCGGAGAGAATTACGGCGCCGGAGGTCAGGATACTGCGTGATTCCATAGATGTAGTCGAACAACATATTAAAAAGCTAGACATAGATATCAGGATAAACGAACAGATGCTGGAATTCCTCCGGAGCGGGGTGGACAGCAATGTTTCTGCCACTGATGAGAGAATAAATATCGCCGAGTTGGTGAGTGGTATCGACCTTTACAGGACGAAGGCTGTCGAGTTGGAGCATGAAGCTATGGAGTTGGCGGCCCGAAAGGCCAGACTCCAGCAGACCCATGCAAGGCTCCTTGCAAATTATAATGCCGAGGTGGTGAGATGGAATCGCAGAGAGGGTGTTATTCGGGCAACCGTCAATGCGCCTCGTAGTTCTGCCGCCACGTTTACGGTGACCTACTTTACCGGGCACGCGGGGTGGCAGCCATACTACGACATCAATGTAGGAGATGTCAACGAGCCTGTGGAATTTACAATGAAATCCAAAGTGGCCCAGACTACCGGACTGGATTGGGAAAAGGTCCGACTTACCTTAACTACCACCGTACCGAGTAACGGTGCCGTGGCGCCGCTGTTCACGACCTGGTTCCTCGAACCGCAGACGGCTATGGCCGCACGGATGAGTCAGGATATGGCCCAAAACACCTATTCCTGCGCCCCTGCCGCTAAAATTGAAGAATCGTCCATCGTTGTTCGCGGTGTGGGCTCCGTTCGGGGTGCGGAACCAATATACATACTCAACGGCGAAGTTGTAAGCTCGCAGGAGATATCGGCGCTCGACCCTAATTTGATACATTCGATGGAAGTGCTGAAAGACGGGTCGGCTACGGCCATCTACGGTTCGCAGGCCAACAACGGAGTGGTCGTAATAACTACCAAGTCGGGTTTGGAAGAGTTTATAACGGTGGACGACAACACTACCGGAATGGTTTATAATATAGACATGCTCTACACGATTCCCGGTAATGGCAGGGAGCAGATAATCGAGCTTGCGAAAACCGAAGCACCGGCGGAATTTAAATATTACAGTGCTCCCAAACTCGATTCCGAGACATACCTGATAGCGGAAATCGGGAACTGGCATACACTCGGGCTTTTGAGTGCGCGGGCAAACCTGACTTTCGACGGTACTTACCTCGGGGAGACTTTTATAGATGCCGCATCCACCAACGAAAATCTGACGCTTACCCTCGGTACCGATAAAAGGGTATCGGTAAAACGGGAAAGGCTCGAGGATTACAGTACATCCCGCACCATCGGCAGCGATATACAGCAAACCCTGACTTATCAGCTTACGGTCAGAAACAATACCAACCGGGCTGTCGATATGGTCCTTAAGGACCAGTACCCGCGTTCGACCACAAAGGACATTACGGTAACCCTGCTCCGTGCGGAGAGCACGCCGTGGACGGCTATAAACGAAGATGTGGGTGTGGTTACATGGGAGGAAGAATTTCAACCCGGTGAGACTAAAGTTTACCGTATAAGCTATCAGGTGCGATACCCGAAAAATATCAGGATGAATTTGAGGTGATTATAAAACCCGTTGGGAACTTCGGTAGTTGCTGACTTTGCTCTTTGTTGGCTCATGGACTTATAGCGGGTTAAATTGAATCGGAGTGAAAAAAGTAATAAAAATAATTATAATCGTTCTCATTTTAGGAATTTACATCTGGTTCGGATTTAATTTCGGCCCGGGAAGTTATCCTTTTGTCGAGAAATACAAAATTCCGGCGAATGAGGATAGTGTCATGGCCGCGGTGGATATCTTTTTCGAAAGAAACGAGGAATATCGTTTACCTCCCGATTCATATTTGAATGAATCCCAGTGCAAGGTAAGAGGTTATTGGTACCATATCTACTTCTACCTTCCCGAGGAGGACCGTTATATCAGTTCATGGATACGTGGAGATATAAATGACAAGGGCTTTACGACATTCGCTCTTTCCGGGGTAAGTCTGAACACGGAGCCGGGTGAGTGGTCCCGGGTTAATAAAGACCTTCCCCGCAAAGAAAATCGGCGGTTAAAAAGGGAGTTTAAAACCAAGATACTGGATCCTATAAAAGCATATTGTGCGGAAACCGATAGGGCGGATGATACATAAAATAGGTTTCCGGTCATACTGTTTATCCGATCCAATTTGATGGTCATTCCATTGTTATAAGCAGCAGTATAATTACCTATTCCGGTCGACCCATAAACGGATGCCCGGGCCGCATGGCCCGGGCATCTGTACTTTTAGATTTTGTGTATTTTCCGTCTTAACCGAGATACGATTTCAGCAGCTTGCTGCGAGAACTGTGGCGCAGGCGGCGGATGGCCTTCTCCTTAATCTGCCGAACCCTTTCTCGGGTGAGACCGAATTTTTCGCCTATCTCCTCGAGTGTCATTTCCGAACAGCCGATTCCGAAGAAGTATTTGATAATGTCCTTCTCCCGGTCGGTAAGGGTCGCGAGCGCCCTCTCCACTTCGGTGCCGAGCGACTCGTTGATAAGCCCGCGGTCGGCATTGGGCGAGTCGGCATTTACCAGCACGTCCAGCAGCGAGTTGTCCTCCCCGTCGGCGAACGGAGCGTCTACCGATACGTGGCGGCCCGATACGCGCAGGGTGTCCGTCACCTTTTCTTTGGGCAGGTCCAGCTCCTTGGCCAGCTCTTCCGGCGAGGGGGTGCGTTCGTGTTCCTGCTCGAAACGGGCGAACGCCTTGTTTATCTTGTTCAGCGAACCTACCTGGTTCAGCGGCAGGCGCACGATACGCGACTGCTCGGCAAGGGCCTGGAGGATGGACTGGCGTATCCACCACACGGCATACGAT
>JAJBVT010000020.1 GCA_020859685.1 Rikenellaceae bacterium | reverse complement strand
GAATCTAAAACCACCAACGGCAAAATTGTTCCGGTTTGCTATAATTATCGTGTAATTATTTTAACAATTCGACTGGTAACCAAAGAGAAGAAAAACATCAAATTGTTAAAATCCACATTATATGTTAAATTTGCCATCCTGAAATCGAATAACTAACAACAGCACCAACAAGAATTATGGAAGAACAGGTAAGGCAGTATGTCGAAACGTTTATGGCTAACGTCAAAGCCAAGAACCCGGCCGAGAATGAGTTCCACCAGGCGGTGGAAGAAGTGGTCGAGAGTCTCGCACCCTATATTGTAGAGAATCCGCAACTTATGAAAATGAAGGTTCTCGAGCGGATTGCGGAGCCAGAGAGGGTAATCATGTTCCGGGTTCCTTGGGTAAACGACAAGGGCGAAGTGGAGATAAACAAGGGGTTCCGCGTTCAGATGAACAGCGCCATCGGCCCCTATAAGGGCGGCCTTCGTTTCCATGCCAGCGTAAACCTCGGCATTCTCAAATTCCTCGCTTTCGAACAGGTGTTTAAGAACAGCCTGACAACCCTGCCTATGGGCGGAGGCAAAGGAGGTTCCGATTTCAACCCAAAAGGAAAATCGGACAACGAGGTCATGAAGTTCTGCCAGAGTTTTATGACCGAGCTTCAGAGGCATGTGGGACAAGATACGGACGTTCCGGCAGGCGATATAGGCGTGGGCGCACGCGAAATAGGGTTTCTTTACGGCCAGTACAAACGCCTTCGCAACGAGTTCACCGGCACGCTGACCGGTAAAGGACTCGACTGGGGCGGCTCATTCATTCGCCCGGAGGCTACCGGTTACGGCACCTGCTACTTCGCGGAGGCGATGCTCGCGACGCGCGGCCAGACCTTCGAAGGCAAGACCGTGGCGGTATCAGGCTCTGGTAACGTGGCCCAGTATGCCGTGGAAAAAGCTACCCAGTTGGGAGCAAAATGCGTCACCATATCCGATTCCAACGGTTACATTTATGACCCGGACGGCATCGACGCCGAAAAACTGCAATTCGTTAAGGACCTCAAAAACGTCTTCCGCGGTCGCATAAAAGAGTACGCGGACCGTTACCCGTCGGCGCAATATTTCGAGGGCGAAAGACCGTGGAGCGTCAAATGTGATATAGCACTGCCTTGCGCTACTCAAAACGAAGTAAGCGGAGATGAAGCTGCAACGCTAGTAGCCAACGGATGTATATGTGTAGCTGAGGGCGCCAATATGCCGAGTACACCGGAAGCCATCGACAAATACCACGAGGCAGGTATTCTCTTCGGCCCGGGAAAGGCTGCGAACGCGGGAGGCGTGGCCGTATCTGGACTGGAAATGACCCAAAATTCCATCCGGCTCAAATGGACACCCAAGGAGGTGGACACCAAACTGCGATCTATCATGAGCGATATCCACGATACATGCGTGAAATACGGTACCGAATCGGACGGTACGGTTAATTACGTCAAAGGTGCCAATCTCGGAGGCTTTATAAAAGTAGCAAACGCGATGCTCGCACAAGGAATAGTGTAGTCTCGGCAACAACTTTATTTACGGGCAGTGCTTTGTGCTGCCCGTTTTTTATGCCGTCATGACGGTTTGAAGCACGATATAATTATTACATTTGGCAACAGCAGTCATAACCGTAAGCATAATTTCAACGCAATAACCAGCCTGTTATTAGATTACGTACAGACGCAGAAGTGTGTCTTTTACTAGACCGGATGTGAGAGGAACGACCGTTTATGGCTGAATGCCGTTAAATTCCGGGACATATTTTAATATACATTTAACTAATACCGCTTGAAATCAGATTAAATCGGAATAGTTATGACCACACAAGATTACATGCCAGCAGAGAATCGTTACTGCACGATGCAATACCGCCGTTGCGGGACCAGCGGGATAAAGCTACCGACCATCTCCCTCGGGCTATGGCACAATTTCGGCAGCATCGACGATTACGGAAATTACAGCCGGATAGCCTTCCGGGCGTTCGACAGAGGTATAACCCATTTCGACCTGGCCAACAATTACGGCCCGGCCCCCGGTACGGCCGAGGAGAATTTCGGAAGGATTCTTCGCTCGGGATTGGCCACTTACCGCGATGAACTTATAATATCCACGAAAGCCGGGTACACCATGTGGAAAGGCCCCTACGGGGATTGGGGAAGCAGGAAATACCTGATGGCCAGCCTCGACCAGAGTCTCCGCCGAATGGGACTTGACTATGTGGATATCTTCTACCACCACCGGCCGGACCCGGAAACCCCGCTGGAAGAGTCGATGGGCGCACTGTCCGACATAGTCCGGCAAGGGAAGGCGTTATACGTAGGCATATCCAATTACGGGCCGGAGCTGACCGGACGCGCAATCGAAATACTACGGCGTAACGGTACCCTGTGCCTTATTCATCAGGTAAAATATTCGATGTTCGTCCGTACTCCGGAAGAGGGTCTTATGGACGTGCTGGGGAAAGAAGGTGTCGGAATGATCGCATTTTCGCCGCTCGCTCAGGGGTTACTGACCGACAGGTACCTGAACGGCATTCCTGAAGGTTCGCGTGCGGCCCAGGGAGTAGGCTTCCTGCAATCGTCACAGGTCACCCCGCAAACGGTTGCCAAAGCCCGCTACCTGAACGAAATAGCACGGGAACGCGGCCAGTCGCTCGCGCAGATGGCGGTGGCCTGGTTACTGCGAGACGAACGGACCACCAGCGTACTGATAGGGGCCAGTTCGGTCGGGCAACTGGATGACAACCTCGGTGCCTTACAAAATACAGGTTTTACTGCGGAAGAACTCGAAAAGATTGACAGGGTACTCCAAGGGTAGGTCCGGAAACAATAATCCCCCTGACAGCCAGTGGATTCATAATTGTAACGGACGAGAATTAAGGATATAATAATAGACGAATTAGCACCCTGCCGGATAAGTTTTATTATATTAGATCGGTTCGATTTTTACGGACAGAATTTAAACGGTATAATAAGCCTGCTCTTCCGGTCTATCGGCACTGTTTTCGCATAATATGAGGCCCATCGGGCTTATGACTGAATCTTACCGACAGACCAGATGTACAACATACCGGCAAGAGCCGTAAAAGAACCGTAAGCGGTGTCTTACCGACATCCGCACAGTGAGTGGCCCTGACGGCCGTACGAGGCATGCTGCAGACAAAAAACGGTGTGCTTTTGGGTGTTTTCGGCAAATTCTTCGTATCTTTGTAGGGAATCGTCCAAAAAAAGTAAAATCACTGATGAGCAGCTGCAAAATTCTTTACGTCTGTCAGGAAATAACTCCTTATTTGCCCGAGACAGACATGTCTAAGCTATGCAGGACACTTTCTCAGGCAATGCAGGAACGGGGGAACGAGATACGCACTTTCATGCCCCGTTACGGCAATATAAACGAAAGAAGGAACCAGCTACACGAGGTGATACGCCTGTCGGGCATAAACCTCATAATCGACGACAACGACCACCAGCTTATCATCAAGGTTGCATCCATCCCTTCGGCGAGGGTTCAGATCTATTTTATCGACAACGACGACTATTTCAGCCGCAAGGCCACACTCACCGACTCCGAAGGTAACTACTTCCCCGACAACGACGAGAGGGCCATTTTCTTCGCCCGGGGCGTTCTGGAAACCGTTAAGAAACTGCGGTGGGAACCGGCCATCGTACATTGCCACGGGTGGTTTACATCGGTGGTGCCGATATACCTGCGATATGTTTTCAACGACGACCCGGTATTCCGGGACGTGAAAATCGTGACCTCGGTATACGACGATTCTTTCCCGGGGGAACTGGACCCGAATTTTGATTATAAGATAGAGCACGAGGGTGTTCCTGCACGGGAATTGCAATTAATTTCCCGGCCTTCATACGAAAACCTTATAAAATTCGTTATAACACAGTCCGACGGCGTAATTATGGAGACGCAGGCTCCCGGACGGGAGATTGCATCGTGGTTGAAAGAGTCGGGAAAACCTGTTCTGGAGTACCAGGATAAGTCGGATACAGCTTATTTAGACACTTATCAGAAATTCTATGAAGGACTGCTTTAGACGATTGTTGCTGCCCTCCCTCGTCCTGCTTATGTTCGCAGGCGCCTTTTTCGGAAGCTGTACCGATATCGACGACAAACTCGGCCTGGGGCTGTTGCCCGACGACCAGGAAATGGTGTTCAGTGAAGCCGTACTGGACGGGGTCAAGAGTTATATGGCGTTTTCGGATTCAATTCCCCTCAACCAGAAGAATATGATGATCCTCGGTAATTACACAACCGACGGATACGGCCATATCCGCTCCGGCGCTGCCATACAGTTCGTTCCTTCCGGGTTTAGCGACACGGAAGAATTTTACGGCTATTTACCTGTCGCCGACTCGGTGAAATTCGTATTCACATTTTCTCAGGTATTCGGCGATACGACCAAGGAGCAGAAATTCTATATATACCGGTTGAAGGAGAGGATACCCGTCTGGAAAAGCGAAGTAGGTAGTCTCACTACTGACGACGACGCGGACGCGAGGATAAACTATTTCCCCGGATTCCCGGCGGAGGATTACGCAGATATGGACAACCCTTTGTTCTCGTTCACTCTCGGTGCGGAAACGGCTATCTCGGTGAAGGACCTCGTGTTCGAATCAGGTGCAGAAGAGTTCCTGAAAGAACTTATAAATACCGACACGGCAATATATAACAATACATACGCCGACAGCCTTTTTCATAATAAATTCCACGGCTGGTATATCGCCCCGAGTCCCGACCCGGCCGAGGCACCGCTCGATGCGGGATTGTATATCGTATCCCCGCTTACGACTTACGACACCTATTACTATACTCTATCGGACGATACCTATTTCGTGGTCTACTCCCGGAATTTCTATAAGGATCCTACAACCGACGAGATGACCGACCCGGTTATAATGGACGGCCAAACTTATTACCTTAAAGACACGTTATATACTTATTATACATTCGACGATACCTACATTAGTTTCCCGAACACGAATATTATCGTGCTCGACAGGGATTACAGTTCGGCTACTCTTTTTAACGAGTCGGACTTCATCGACCCGGATAATTTCGAGAGCGGGCAAATAAACAGTTTCGACGTATTCTATGTGCAGGGATTGCTCGGTGTGGCCGGGTACCTCGATTTCGGCACCGATTTTATGGACCAGCTCGAAGCTCTCACCTGGGTGGACGGGGAGCAAAGGATTCTCAATATCAATCGCGCCTTGTTACATATATGGCTCGAAGACGACGGAGTGCCCTACCTTAAAAAGGCGCCTACCCGTCTGGGAATGTATTACACCTATAAGGGTAATTATCCGCTATACATACCGGATTACAACTACATATACGAATCCAACTACGGTGAAACATCATACGGCGGGTACCTCAACCGGGCTATGGGTTACTACGAGATGGATATAACTTCCTACGTCAGAAATCTCGCGAACAAAACGGAGGATACCCAGAAACAGGTTTGGCTGGCTCCGGCTCAAACGACGGAACAGATGTTCACACCCTCGGAGGTGGCGTTGCTGAACCCCCGGGACGACGGTAGCGGTAATCCCGACCATAAAAGGATTTCGTTGAAGCTCACATACACACTACATAAAAAAGCGGTCGACGACCGGTAAAACAGACAAGAGAGCAAACCTAAAGAGACGACCTTTAGGTTTTTCTCTTTTATACGCCCGGCCCTTCCGGGCATGCGGCAAGCCAGATTGGACAGGAGGTTGCCTTGGGCAGGTTTGAATAATCGGAATTGTGGAGTAATTTTGCCGGACCGTTACGGTATACCTTTTAAATAGTAAAACGGAACTGCCGCATAAGGGAAAGTTGACACGGGCAAGAAGTTTCCGGCCGATGTACCCGATTAGAAGTTAAAATAGAACTACAAATATATGCATGACAATCTGGTTATTGTAGAGTCACCGGCAAAAGCGAAGACACTGGAGAGGTTCCTCGGTAAGGAGTTTACCGTAAAATCGAGTTACGGACATATCCGGGACCTGGCCAAAAAAGACCTCGGGATAGATATACAACACGGGTTTACTCCTACCTACGAGGTATCGCCCGACAAGAAGAAGGTGGTTGCCGAACTTTCCAAAGCCGCAAAGAACGCCAAAACTGTATGGCTGGCATCCGATGAAGACCGGGAAGGGGAGGCCATAGCATGGCATCTGACTCAGGTTCTGGACCTTCCGGTCGAATCGACCAAACGGATCGTTTTCCATGAGATAACCAAGGGCGCCATATTGGATGCGGTGGAGAACCCGCGGACGGTGGATATGAACCTTGTGAACGCCCAGCAGGCACGCAGGATACTAGACCGTATAGTCGGGTTCGAGCTGTCGCCGCTGCTGTGGCGCAAGGTAAAACCATCGTTGAGCGCCGGTCGGGTACAGAGTGTGACGGTTCGGCTCGTGGTGGAACGGGAGCGCGAAATTCTCGATTTCGTACCGGTGGAATATTACCGGGTCAATGCCCTGTTTTATAATCCTACCGACCCGAAGAAAGTTATATTCAAAGCCGAGCTTAATAAACGGTTCGATACCCGTACCGAAGCCGAAAGGTTCCTGAACGGATGCACCGGGGCAGTATTTACGGTAGAATCCGTCGAGAAGAAACCCGCACAAAGGAATCCCGCCGCACCGTTTACAACCTCGACTCTCCAGCAGGAGGCTTCCCGCAAACTCGGAATGTCTGTTTCCCAAACCATGTCGACAGCCCAAAAGCTATACGAACACGGTTTGATTACCTATATGCGTACCGACTCGGTGAATCTATCCAAACAGGCGCTGGCAGCTTCCAAGGCCGAAATAATCAACGCCTTCGGTGAGGAATATTCCAAAACGAGGAACTACAAGACCGGAACGAAAGGAGCTCAGGAAGCACACGAGGCCATCCGGCCCTCCTATTTCGACCGGCATACCCTCGATACGGGTACCCCGGCCGAGAAACGGCTTTACGAACTGATATGGAAACGGGCCGTAGCTTCCCAAATGTCACCGGCCGAAGTGGAACGGACCATAATCAAAATAGACATCGGAGGACTGGCGGAACATTTTACCGCTACCGGCGAAGTAATCCTGTTTGATGGCTTCCTTAAACTTTACACCGAATCGACAGACGACGACCACGGGGACGAAGAACAGGCAATCTTACCGCAGGTGAACCCCGGCGATAAACTCGCCTACGATAATATAGCAGCCACGCAAAGTTTCACCAAGGCGCCTCCGCGTTACAGCGAAGCCTCGCTGGTACGCAGGCTCGAGGAACTCGGTATCGGACGTCCGTCCACCTACGCTCCCACCATCAGCACCATAATTAACCGCGGTTATGTGATTAAACAGAACCGCGACGGGGTAAAGAGGGAATACGAAACCCTGCGGCTCGATGCGGGAGGGTTGAAAAGTAAAAAATCGACCGAAACGGTCGGTAAGGAGAAAAACCGCCTTTCGCCTACCGATATCGGGATGCTCGTAAACGATTACCTGTCGTCGCAGTTCGCCGGTATTATGGACTACAACTTCACGGCGAGCGTGGAGAAGGAGTTCGACGAGATTGCCGAAGGTGGCAAACCGTGGACCGGGATGCTGGATGAGTTCTATAAGCATTTCCATCCCGAAGTGCAACAGGCGCTCGAAAACACCGACCCGCAGACGATAAACAAGGTGCGCATACTGGGGACCGACCCGAAAACCGGCGGGCAAGTATCGGCCCGCATAGGCCGTTACGGACCTATCGTGCAGATAGACGACCCCGAAGGGGGAAAGCCTAAATACGCAAGCCTGCGCAAAGATCAGCTTATCGCATCCATCACAATCGAAGAAGCTCTCGACCTGTTCGGTCTGCCCCGTACCCTCGGGGAGATAGACGGTAAGGAGGTGGTGGTAAGTATCGGCCGTTTCGGTCCTTACGTTCGTTACGACGGAAAATTCACTTCGCTGGACAAGAGCGACGACCCGTATACGGTTACGCTCGAGCGTGCCCAGGAATTGATAACCAAAAAAGAGGCACAGACAAAGGCGGCCAAAACCCCGCTGGTCAGTTTCCCCGAGGAACCTGAAATGCTTGTCCTCAAAGGGCGATACGGACCCTATATATCCTACAAAAAGAAGAACTACCCTGTCCCCAAAAGTCAGGACCCTGCTACGCTTACACTGGAGCAGGCCCGCCAGATTATAGCTAAAAAAGACACCAAGGCGGCCAAATAACGGCAATGGAGGAAAAATTATTGCTTCGGTCGATGGCCGTTACCGGCATCGGTGAACTGTTGTGGGATATATTCCCGCAAGGCAGGTCAATAGGCGGCGGACCGGCTAATTTTGCTTTTCACATATCGCAGTTCGGACTGGACGGTTGGATGGTCAGCGCCGTGGGGGACGATCTGGCAGGGCGGGAACTCACCGGCCAGCTTGCCGGATATCCCATAAATACAATCGTCGAAACCGTGGACTTCCCGACCGGAAGAATAGACATCACCCTCGATAGCGACGGAGTACCGCAGTACAAAATCGCCCACGATACCGCGTGGGACCATATCCCTTATTCACCTGCTCTGTCCCGGCTTGCAGCCAGTACGGGAACCGTCTGCTTCGGGACCCTCGGACAACGTTCGGACGAGTCCAGCAACACCATAAGGCAATTCCTTGCAGAAATGCCGGAAGTGAACCTGAAAATTTTCGATATAAATCTTCGCCTGAACTTCTACACACGGGAAGTAATAGAATCCTCTCTCCATATTGCCGATATTCTTAAAATCAACGAGGAAGAGGTTGTTACGGTCGCTTCGCTACTCCGTTTGGAGGGTACCGAGGGGGATATATGCCGGAGGCTGATGGAGGTCTACGGCCTGAAAATTCTTATTCTCACCAAAGGAACGGACGGTAGTTATATTCTTTCGTCCGACGGCAGCGAGTCGTATAGGTCCACGCCGTCTGTCGAGGTTGCCGATACGGTCGGTGCAGGAGATTCTTTTACGGCGGCGTTCACCGCCGCATATCTCAGCGGAAAAACCATACCGGAAGCCCATGCACTGGCAGTCGACGTCTCGGCATTCGTATGCACCCGGCACGGTGGAATGCCCGAACTGCCTCAATCTCTTATTTCCCGAATCCGGTAACGTTACCCGTATTTTTTCAGCCTAACTTTCCGGGCGATACAATGTGGCCCTCCCTATTTTTTTTAAAAATAATCTGGAGAACAGTCCGATTAATGCCACGCCTGAAGTGGAAGCCGTTATTATCACCCAGTCCCGTAATGAAACAGGCACCGTGCGGAACACCTCACCGCCGTAGGTCACAATCAATATCTGCCCGATTAGTATCAAGGCGAGTATAAGCAGGAAGCCTTTACTTTTGGTAATGTCGAGGATGCCGCTACCCGCCCTCCAGCCACGGGCGTTGAATAGGTTCCAGAATTGTAACATAACGAATACGGTAAAAAAGACCGAAAGGCGGTAATCGGACAGATTGCTTCGCCACAAAAACAACAACGCCAGCAGTGTCACCACCATAACCGTCCCTATTCCGAAAATTCTATACATCATCCCGCGCCCGATAATAAACTCTTTGGAGGAACGGGGCACATCTTTCATCACCTCCGGGTCTGGCGGCAGCGAGGCGAGTGCAATGGCGGCGAACGTATCCATTATAATGTTCACCCAAAGTATCTGGGTCACCGTAAGCAGCATACCGCTGCCGAATATGGAGCCGATAAAAACAATCGCCAGTGCGGAAAAATTCACCGTCAACTGGAACATCACAAATCGTTGAATATTCCGGTAGAGCGACCTGCCCCAAAGTACGGCCGTGGCTATACTGGTAAATGAATCGTCGAGCAAGATTATGTCCCCGGCCTGCTTGGCGACCGAGGTTCCGGTCCCCATCGCAAGACCGACGTCGGCGAAATTGAGGGCCGGTGCGTCGTTTGTCCCGTCTCCCGTGACGGCAACCACCTCACCCGATTGCTGGAGCAATTTTACAAGCCGCTGTTTATCCAGCGGCCGGGCGCGGGCCATTATTTTGAGCTCTCCGACCCGGTCGAACATCTGTTCGTCGCTTCCGGCCTCGAACTCCGGACCCGTTATAATATTGGGCGGACCGTCCACACCGGCTTCCCACAATCCTATCTCCGAGGCTATCCTGGTAGCCGTTACCGTAGTATCACCCGTTACTACCTTGATACGGATACCCGCATCGAGACAACTCCGCACCGCACCGGGAACATCCGGCCGTACGGGGTCGGAAATTGCCGCCGTTGCGTTGTATGTCAGCCCTCCACGCCGTATGGCCTCTTCACATGTTCCGGCGTCGGTAACCACCGATGCAAACCCAAGGGTGCGCATCGCCTGACCCTGATAATAAGCCAGTTTCTCTTTGGCTCCTTCGGTACCCAACCCATCGCACATAGCATATACTACTTCCGGCGCTCCCTTGACCAATAAAATATACTTCCCGGAGTGGCCGGTTACACCGGACCCGGAGTCAGGCCTCTTCGGAATACTTTTATTGGAATCAATATCTTTGCCATAACCGGAGTTTGTATTGACTTTACCGGAGCCGCCCCACAGACCTTCAAACCCTTCAACGCTCACGAGGGTCGCCATATATTTTCGCTCGGTGGAAAAGGTTATCTGGTCTACAATTCCGGCCGACCTGCGTAGTGCCGCGTAATCGTATCCCCGGTCCCGCATCCATGTCAGCAGGGCACCCTCCGTGGGGTTACCTATCGTTTTCCCCTCGCCGTCGAGATAGGCCGTGGAATTGGCGGCCATCATCATGGCAAGCTCTTTTTCCGTGGTACCGTTGTAGGAGACGATCTGTGCTACCGACATGCGGTTCATCGTGAGCGTTCCCGTTTTATCGGTACAGATAACCGTTACGGCCCCCATCGTCTCGCAGGCATGCATACGCCGTACGAGATTATTACTTCGAAGCATACGGCGCATACTCATGGCAAGGCTCAAGGTGATACTCATTGGCAACCCTTCCGGAACGGCCATCACCAGTATAGCCACGCATACCATAAATATCTGCAGTAGTTTCCCGGCCATGGCATACCAGTCGCCCTCCGTAAGTGTACCGTCGACAACTCCTTTTATTACGAGAATTACAAAAATAACTACGGCCAGTACGGAACCGATACGGCTTATCAGGGACGACAATTTTCTCAATTGAAGATTCAGCGGTGTGTCCCCGCCGGTGTCCACAGTGGCCTGTTCAGCCACTTTACCGTCCTCCGTGGCATCGCCCACGGCAGTGACGACCGCGACCCCGTGCCCTCCGGTAACGGTAGAGCCGCGCATCACCATATCGGGCGGATAGGTGGCCTCGGAGTCGAAACGGGAACTATCGGTGGTCTTGGTCGCGGAAGGTTCTCCCGTCAGAGACGATTCATCTACGGTAAGCGACACGGCCTCCATAAGAAGGGCGTCGGCCGGAACCTCGTCGCCACTTTCCAGAAGTATCACGTCGCCCACCACAATATCGCGCTTAGGGACCTGCATGACAATTCCGTCCCGGATAACCTTCACGGGCGTTTCGTCATTAACTACGTTAAGGATCTCGAACTTACGTTTGGCATCGTACTCGAACCAGAACGAAACGCCGGTAGCCAGCAGTACGGCCACTATTATTCCTATGGTCTCCGAAAAATGGCCGTCGAAGAAACCTATACCCAGCGAAAGCACGGCGGCGGCAAGAAGAAGTTTTATAATGGGATCGTTGAACTTGGAAAGGAACATTTTCCATACCGGTTCCTTTGCTACCGGAGTCAGGATATTCCGCCCATGCTCTTGCCTGCTGCGGAGCACCTCGGCAGCGGTCAGTCCACTATATTGTTTATCTGCCATATATCGATTTTGTGCCGTCGGGTTCGACTCCCATATTAAATCGAACTGTACCGGGAAGGACTTGACCACCCTGCTGGGTAGAGTTCAATTCCGAAGTAACTCGCGTTTACCCGCATCGAGCCTTACTGCAACGAAAAACAGTACCGTGAAAGCGAGGAATGACGAACCGCCGTAACTGAAAAACGGCAACGGTATACCTATCACCGGCATGACACCAATTGTCATGCCTATATTAATAACCACATGAACGAAGAAAATCGCTGCCACACAGTAGCAGTAAATCCGGCCGAAGGCCTCCCTTTGCCGTTCGCCCATCTTCATCAGGCGCAGGATAAGCAGGCAGAAGAGTACCGTAACGATGGACGTTCCCACAAAACCCCACTCCTCGCCTACGGTACAGAAAATAAAGTCGGTACTCTGCTCCGGCACGAAGTCGAACCGGGTTTGTGTTCCTTCGAGGAAACCCTTTCCGAAAAACCCGCCGGAACCTATCGCAATTTTGGACTGGTTGACATTATAACCCCAATTCTGGGTATCCGATTCCAGACCGAGCAGATCGAGTATTCTTTTCTGCTGGTGAATCTGCATCACGTTGTCGAATACATAATCGACCGTGGAGACGAATACGAGCGAAGAGAGAAACAGTACCAGATAGATATAAACATTCCGGAGGCGGTTGCGATACGCATAGAGGACCACGAAAACGAGCGATACCAGTACACTAATCAGAAGTGCCCAGAAGACCGAAGTATTCTCGGTAATAAAGAACACCGAAGTGAAATAGATAACCAACGTACTGAGGGCTATACCGCTAAGAAAGATTATTTTCTGTTTCCAATAGCCGTTGGTCAATCCTTCGGCCACCGTACACCCGAGCACAAGAAGCACCAGAATGGTTTCCGATGTAAAAAGGAAAGAACCCAGAAACAGAGCTATGGCCAGCATCCCGGCTATGTAAAGCCATCCGTTCATCCCCTCGCGGTACATCACAAAGAGAAAAGCGCCGTAAACAACCGCAGAACCCGCATCGTTCTGAAGCACGATAATAGCGGCCGGTATTGCTATGATTAACCCTACCCGGAGCAGGTCTTTCAGGTCATGGATATTGAACGTGTACCTGCTCATATAACGGGCCAGCACCAAGGCCGTAGTGAATTTCACAAACTCCGCAGGCTGTAAAGCCACCGGCCCGAGGAATATCCACGCTTTGGCCCCGTTCACCTCGCGGCCCACGACAAGCACGGCCAACAACACGAGTATCGCTACCCCGTAAAAGGGATAAGCCAGCATATGCCAGTATTTATCGTCCACAAGCAGGATAACCACCGCCACCGCAAGCGATATCCCGATCCAAACCATCTGCATGCCGTAACGCTGGCTCAAATCGAATACACCGGCCTGCGCTTCGTTATAGACCGCCGCATAAATATTAACCCACCCTATCAGTACGAGGGCGGCATAAAGCGCCACCACCCACCAGTCTATATGGCCGGAACCGAACGCCTTATCTTGCCTGCCTGTCATAGTAGGGATAGTTTACTTTCATGGACTTTATATGCTGCACGAGGTAATCTCGCTCTATCTCGCCGTTCAGGTATTGTTCTATAATCAGCGACGCGATAGGTGCGGCGATAGTGGCCCCGAACCCACCGTTCTCTATATAGACCGAGATGGCTATCTGCGGATTCTCTCGCGGGGCGAAACACATAAATGTAGAGTGGTCGGAACCGTGGGGATTCTGGGCCGTTCCCGTTTTACCGCAGATATCCAGCCCGTCCAGCCTCACGCGCTGGGCCGTGCCGCCCGGCATGTGTACCGCCCGGTACATGCCTTCCACTATGGGGTCGAAATACTGCGGGTCGACCTTTGTGTAGTGCTTCTCAAGGAAACGCGCATCGATCGAATCCCGGTCGTGTATCTCCTTAACCACATGCGGGATATAGTAATGGCCGCGGTTTGCGATTATTGCAGCGAGGTTGGCCATCTGCAGCGGGGTACAACCCAGCTCTCCCTGCCCTATCGCCAGTGAAATAACCGTAAGGGAATTCCACCGGCCGTTATACTTGTTGTCGTAATATGCAGCGTCGGGCACGAAACCCTTCAATTCGTCCACGAAATCTGACCCGAGTGTCGTCCCGAAACCGAAACTCTGCACATAGTCGTGCCATACGTCCATAGCCTCGCGGATTCCGGAGTATTTACGGTTATCGAGAATATTACGCAGGACATAGCAGAAATAGGCGTTACAGGAGGTCTGCACCGCATCTATAAGGTTGAGCGGCGACCAGTGAGAATGGCATTTAACCCCGCGACCAACCGTGTACCCCATACTGCACGAATACCTCACATCGGGCGTGAGTACCCCTTCCTGCATCCCTATCAGACCGTTTATGACCTTGAAAGTAGACCCGGGCGGATAACGCGACATCACAGCGCGGTTGAACAGCGGTTTGCGCGGGTTATTTAGCAGGGTCATATAGTTGTTACCGCTCTCGCGGCCCACAAGCTCGTCCGGGTCGTAAGAGGGGCTGCTCGCCATCACAAGGATTTCCCCGGTTGCGGGTTCTATGGCAACCACACTTCCCACCTTCCCTTCGAGCAGCTCCTCCGTAAGGGCTTGCAGCCGCGCGTCGATAGTGCTAGTTATGGCCGGACCGGGGTCTGGTAGAGTGTCGTACATACCGTCGGCATAAGAGCCCTTGGCAATACCGTGCACATCCACCATATTTACCCTCACACCCTTCTCTCCGCGCAGAGTCTTCTCGTACGAGAGTTCCATCCCGCTCTTGCCGATATAGTCGCCGCTGCGGTAGTAACTATCCCGCTCGATGGCCCTGCGGTCGACCTCGCCCACATAACCCAACAGGTTCCCGCCTATCTTACGCGGGTAGGAACGGATAGTGCGGTAGACAGTATAGAACCCGGGGAAGTTGCGTTCGTCCAGTTTCACCTTCACCTCCTTCGGTAGCTGCTTCATAACCACCGACGGCAACCTGCGCGAATAACGGGACGCCTTGTCAAGTTCTGCCTGTAACCTCTCGGGTGTTATACCCACAATGGCACAAAGCATCAGGGTGTCGAACTGCTGCATATCCCGCGGCACGACCATCAGGTCGTAGACCTCCTTGCTCTGCACAAGGAATTCGCCGTTACGGTCGTATATCTCGCCCCTCGGCGGGTACTGCACTTCATAACGGAGCACGTTGTTGGAAGCCTTATTCTTATATTCGCTGTCGATAACCTGTATGTAAAACAGGCGCAGGATGATTACCGCGAACGCGGCCACCGTGACCAGTTGGAGTATTTTCACCCTCTGACCGCCCATTACTGGTAGGTTTGTGACGGAGACCTGTCCCGCGCACCGGACAAGACCATCTGTGTGAAAAATACCAGCCCCACCGTCACCACCGAACTTGCCAGGATGCGCAGAAGGGTGAGGTAATAATATTTGAAGGCGAGAGATTCGAAGGTAAAGAATATGAGGCATTGCAGGAACACAATAATACCGGCATAACGGAAGAATTTCCCGTAACCGATTCTCGACGGCATGGGGATGCCACCCTCCTTCACTTCGTCACGGCCGAGGATAAGCGGCAAGAGATAAGGCCGTACGAAGGAGGTGAAAACCGTGGTAATGGTGTAAAGCCCTCCCGAACCTGTCGATATGTCCATAATGACACCGCTCAGCAACCCGAGGCCCAGCACCACTACCGGCAGGGTCTCCATCGGCAGCAATATTATAAAGGCTATGTATACCAGCGGATGGATATAAATACCCAGATTAAGGTTATTGAACAGGAATACCTGCAATACCGTAACCACCAAAAAAAACAGAGTATATTCTATAACCCTTAGCATCCGCTCTCCTTAATTAAATTACAGCTTTTGCAACTTCACCCTACGCGGTACCTCATTCTAATTCCGGCCTAATTATTAATAAATTTAAAAACAACGCACCGCAAGCCCCATGTTTTCAATTTTCCGGCGCATCGAATAAGCCTTCTTCCAACATCATCCGCTCCTGTATATCGGCATAATTAACCACGAAAAGTTTACCCAACCGGGTCATCGGAGTGTCGAGTTTTACCCGTGCCTCGTAGTAATTGGACTGCGTCATACGGATATCCTCGACGGTTCCAACGAGCACATCCGGCGGGAAAATCGAGGAGTAGCCCGAAACAATCGTGTCTCCCGGTTCGATATCGGCGTATTTCGGTATCTCCGAGAGGGTAATATAGTCCGGACTGGTACTGTCCCAGAACAGCGAACCGAAATAGTCCTTCCCCTTAATCTTACCGCCCGTGCGGAACTCTCGGTTGAGAACCGATATGGCTATGGAGAAATTCTCGCTGCAATCCAGTACATACCCCACCATCTTCATGTCGGGCGTTACCAGTGCCATATTTATCCTCACCCCGTCCCGTTCACCCTTGTCGATGGTGATGAAATTCTCCTGCCGTGTAACAGAATTATTAATTACCGAGGCCACCGTAAACGAATATTCCCCTCCGTGGGTATATTCGAAACCCGTATCTTCCCGCGGAAGCAACTGTGTAAGTTCTTCCAACCGGTTATGAAGCGATGCCAGTTCGGTCAGCAACATATCGTTCTCACGGCGCAGACCGAAATAGTCTCCTATGTCCGACAGCGTACGGTGGAACCCGCCCATAACATGGTTCGATGCGGTCAGCAATTTGGCTTTCGTATAACTTGTAGAGGAGGCATAATAGTTCAGTGCCACCACTTCTATAACGATAAAAAGCAGCGGCACGTATATACTCCTGATAAAGTCTATCAGCCTGTTCATAAACTATTGGAGGATTCGATGTTCCGGCCCGTCATGCAGGCGAACTTCCGCCTTGTGCCAACGGACCGGCCCCCGGTTATTTCATCAGGAAAGAGAATCGATGGATATTCTTCAGGGCGATACCCGTCCCGCGGGCCACGGCCCGGAGCGGGTCTTCAGCAACGATAAACGGTATATTTGTCTTCTCCTGAAGCCTGCGGTCCAGCCCCTTCAGCAAGGCCCCGCCACCGGCAAGATAGATACCGTTTTTCACGATATCGGCATATAGTTCGGGCGGCACCGCCTCGAGTACTTTCATTATGGTCGCATCTATCTTCACGAGCGATTTCTCGAGCGCATAAGCTATCTCGCTGTAAGAAAGAGTAAGGGTCGAAGGCAGCGAGGTTAGCACGTTGGGACCGGTAACCACATAGTCCTCCGGTTCGTTCTCCAGCTCCGACACAGCCGCACCGACCGCAATCTTTATATCTTCTGCCGTCCGCTCCCCGATACGTATGTTGTGCTGCTGGCGAACATAGCTCTGGATATCCTCCGTAAACACGTCGCCCGCTACATTGATACTTTCGCTGCATACAATGCCTCCAAGCGAAATACACGCTATCTCGGTGGTGCCGCCGCCGATATCTATAACCATGTAGCCTTCCGGCGCCTCCACATCGAGACCGGCCCCGAGCGCGGCTGCCATCGGCTCGAATATCATATAGACCTCGCGGCCACCCGCGTGCTCGGCAGAGTCGCGCACGGCCCGGATCTCCACGTTAGTGGAACCCGACGGGATACATATTACCATCTTCAGTGAGGGACTGAACAGATGGTTGCGCGAACGGACCTTCTTAATCAGCCCGCGGAGCATCAGCTCCGTCGCGTTGAAGTCGGCGATAACCCCGTCCTTCAAGGGGCGTATCGTCCGTATATTCTGGTGTGTTTTACCGTGCATCTGGCGGGCCTGATTCCCTATGGCCACCAATTTACCCGTGTGGTAATCCAGCGCTACGATCGACGGTTCGTCGACCATAATCTTCCCGTCACATATAATGACAGTATTGGCCGTGCCCAAGTCTATGGCCAACTCCTGTGTCAATGAAAATAATCCCATCTAAAAAATCCGGTTTCGGGTTAAATAAAATATTATTCTTTAGACTATATTTATATATATCAATGCCTGAAATGCCGCATACCCGTGAAGACCATTGCCATTCCGTTGGCATTGCAGTAGTCTATACTGAGCTGGTCGCGTACCGAGCCGCCCGGCTGTATTACGCATTCGACCCCTTCCGCACGGGCAAGTTCCACACAGTCGGGAAACGGGAAAAACGCGTCGGAAGCCATAACCGAGCCCTTCAACTCGAACCCGAACGATTTTGCCTTCTCCACCGCCTGTTTCAGCGCGTCAACACGCGAGGTCTGCCCCAGCCCGCTTGCAATCAGGGTATTATCTTTGGCGAACACGATGGCGTTGCTCTTACTGTGTTTGACCAGTATGTTGGCGAAAATAAGGTCGGCCTTCTGCCGCGCGGTAATTCCCTTCCCGGTAACCACGGTCATCTCGGTATCCACACCGCCGAGTTTGGTATCGCGGTCCATTACCGCCACTCCGTTAAGCAAGCTGCGGAACTGTGTAGCGCTACGGTCGGAATCTTTCAGCTCGAGGACGATGCGGTTCTTCTTGTTTTTAAGGGTCTCCAACGCCTCCGGGCTATACCCCGGGGCGATAATAACTTCGAAGAACAACTCGTCCACCCTGGCTGCCGTCTCCCCGTCCACCGGGCGGTTGCATATCAATACTCCGCCGAAGGCCGACACCGGGTCGCAGGCCAACGCCGCATCCCATGCTTCTGCAAGGGTGGGCCGTACGGCCAGACCGCAGGCGTTATTGTGCTTTAGTATGGCGAAAGCCGGGTCGCCGCGGAACTCGTCTATAAGGTTCATCGCCGCGTCGATATCCAGCATGTTGTTATAGGAAATATCCTTGCCGTTATGCTTGGTAAACATCCGGTCGAGGTCGCCGTAGAATACGGCCTTCTGATGGGGATTCTCCCCGTAACGAAGTACAGTACCATTGTCCGCGGCCAGACGGAACGAGGGCGTCTGTTCGGTGGCGTTAAAGTAGCCGAAGATGGCGGAATCGTACCCCGAACTTACGGCGAAAGCTTCCGCGGCCAGCTCGCGCCTCTGCTCCAGTGTGGTGGAACCGTCCTGCGAGCACAACCATTCGTACAGCTTCCCGTATTGCCCGACCGAACTCACGATTGCGACGTCCCTGTAATTTTTGGCCGCCGCCCTGATAAGTGAAATACCACCTATGTCTATCTTCTCGATAATCTCCTCCTCCGTGGCACCCGAGGCCACCGTCTCCCGGAACGGGTAGAGGTCCACGATAACCAGGTCTATATCCGGAATCGAGTATTCGGCCTGCTGGCTTCGGTCCGACTCGTTGTCGCGCCGGGCGAGAATGCCTCCGAACACCATCGGGTGCAGGGTCTTTACCCTGCCGCCCAGTATAGACGGGTAGCCCGTAAGACCCTCCACCGAAGCGGCCTCCACTCCGAGACTTTCGATGAATGAGAGGGTGCCCCCCGTGGAATATATCTTGACGCCGTCAGCGGCGAGTTTCTTCACTATATCTTCAAGACCGTCCTTATAAAAAACAGAAATAAGTGCGCCTTTTATCTTTTTCAAAACAGCTTATTTTTAACGGTAGGTTAGTACCTTTATGTGATTTAATGTTTATAACTTACAAAAGTAAGAATTTACGTAACATCATCCCAAAAAACACACAAAATTTATGTAAGTTTGCAGCGGTTATGCCAGCAAAAAGTAAGAAAATAACGGAATCGGCCCGTTGCGCGGTTATCGGCCACGGCAGTTGGGCCACGGCGATAGTAAAAATACTCCACGGTAACGAGAAGAGCGTTGCATGGTACATCAGGCGGCCGGAAGTGGCCGAAGAGGTACGCCGCACCGGGCGTAACCCGCGCTACCTCACCGATGTACGGCTCGACACCGGGAAGCTCGACGTCTCGGAGGACCTGAACCGGACGGTACGCGGGGCCGATATCGTAATACTGGCCGTGCCGTCGGCATTCCTGTCGGTATTCCTTGCAAGGCTGACCGAACCGCTGCATGACAAATTCGTAGTATCGGCGATAAAGGGCATTATCCCGGACAACCACTCCACCGTCGCCGAATACCTCAACTACACCTACGGGCTGCCGTTCGCCAATATAGGGCTGGTGGCCGGGCCTTGCCACTCCGAAGAGGTGGCACTGGAACGCCTGTCGTACCTCACTCTGGTCTGCAAGGACCCTGACACCGCCGCCATACTTTGCGGAAAGTTCTCCACTCCTTATATCCATACAAACCCGTCTACGGATATCTACGGTGTGGAATACGCCTCGGTCCTGAAAAACATCTATGCCATCGGCGCGGGAATTGCGGTAGGTCTTGGATACGGGGACAACTTTCTGTCGGCACTTATCGCCAACGCCGCCACCGAGATGGAACGCTTCCTGTCGGGCAGTTACCCGGCCGATAGGGATATTACCGCCTCGGCGTATATGGGCGACCTGCTCGTTACGTGCTACTCGCAGTTCAGCCGCAACCGTACCTTCGGGGCGCTGATAGGCAAAGGTTACAGTGTGGAGATGGTGCAGGCCGGAATGAAGATGGTAGCCGAGGGTTACTATGCGGCCAAATGTATACGAGAGGTGAACAAACGGTTCGGAATCGATATGCCGATTGCACGGTGTGTCTACCGTATCCTATACGGGAATGCGAATCCAGCCGCCGAGTTCCGCGAAATGTCGCACAGCTTGCGATAACGACCGGGAGCGGTGGATGTATTGCCGAACCGTCGGTTATTATATCTTTGTAGGGTTTTGAATTTATCTGCACTAAAATACCATCCTTATGGAAATGATTAAAATCGACACGACCAAAACGTCCGGGACGCTTGCCCCGGGCGAAATAGAAGCGCTGGCAGGTGAGGCCCTCGAAGCCAACGCACTGCTCCATAGCCGCAAAGGTGCCGGAAAAGACTTTCTCGGTTGGGTCAATCTCCCTTCTGAAATTACTGACGGTGTAATCGCTGAAATCAACCGTGTGGCCGCCGGATTGCGGGAGAAGGCCGAGGTTATAATCGTCATTGGTATCGGCGGTTCGTACCTCGGGGCCAAGGCCGTGCTGGAAGCTATGACTGATAGTTTCGCGCTGCTCCGCAAACAACCGGCCACCCCGGTTGTGGTATTCGCCGGGCAGAATATAAGCGAAGATTATATCCATGAACTGGTCGGGGCGCTCGAGGACAGATCGTTCGCCCTTATTTCTATCTCGAAGTCAGGGACGACCACTGAACCGGCTATCGCATTCCGTATCCTGAAAGCGGAAATAGAAAAACGCTACGGTAAAGAGGGGGCGGCATCACGGATAGTCGCTATTACCGATTCTTCACGCGGTGCGCTGAAAAAACTCGCTACCGACGAGGGATACGATACTTTCGTTATTCCCGACGACGTGGGCGGCCGCTACTCGGTACTCACCCCCGTGGGCCTGCTCCCGATGGCTGCGGCCGGGCTGGATATCGCGGCGTTCGTGAAGGGCGCACAGGATATGGCCGCTGCAACGGCGGAAGAAGTACCGTTCGGCGAGAATCCCGCCGCAGTGTATGCGGCAACCCGGAACGCTCTATACCGGAAAGGGTTCAAGATTGAGATACTGGCCAGCTATGACCCGAAACTACTCTATATCGCCGAGTGGTGGAAACAGCTCTACGGCGAAAGCGAAGGGAAGGACGGCAAGGGTATTTTTCCGGCAAGCGTCACCCTCACGGCCGACCTGCACTCCATGGGGCAGTATATCCAGGAAGGTGAAAGAACCCTGTTCGAGACGGTGATAAGCGTCGGTAGTCCGAAACATACCGTAAAAATTGAGAATGAGGAGACGGACCTCGACGGGCTTAACTATATATCCGGTAAGCGTATTTCCGAAGTTAACCGGATGGCAGAAATCGGAGTCGCCATCGCCCATGTGGACGGCGGAGTACCTAATATCCGTATCGAGCTGCCCGAAATAAATGAGTATTATATCGGGGCGCTACTTTACTTTTTCGAGAAGGCATGCGGCATCAGCGGTTATATGCTGGGTGTCAACCCGTTCGATCAGCCGGGTGTGGAAGCCTACAAGAAAAACATGTTCGCCCTGCTCAACAAACCGGGCTACGAAAAAGAGTCTGAGGAGATACGCAAGAGGTTATAAGCACCCGAAACGCGCGGGCATACCCTGGATAGAGGCGCATGCTTTAACCACAACGAAACGACGCACAGGCAAGGCCTGTGCGTCGTTTCGTTAGCACACCCGTGGACCACCAATATGTAGTAATATCTCACCTTACATCAAAGCGACGGCTGGCCGAACAGACCCAATTCCTCCTACGTAACTCTATCCCTATTATACCGACCGACTCCGATTGGTCGGCAAAGGTTCACTCTTTCTCCAACCGTGCATATAAAATACCCGCATTCAGCTCCTTCCGACCCCATCACCATATTTAGCGGGATAGACCGGTATTATCTTTACCGCAGTGCCAGAATATTTCTGTCCAACGCAAAAACCCCGCCTCTGGAAAGGCAGGGTTTGCGGTCTTTATCGGAGTGTTATTTTTTCTGTTTCGGGGCGAGCATCATGGTCATACGCTTGCCTTCGAGCTTAGGCATCATTTCGACCTTGGCAATCTCCTCGAGGTCGGTCGCAAAACGGAGCAGAAGTATCTCCCCCTGCTCTTTAAACACAATCGAACGGCCCCGGAAAAATACATATGCCTTTACCTTTGCGCCCTCCTTGAGGAAATTCTCGGCGTGGCGCAGTTTGAAATTATAGTCATGGTCGTCGGTCTGCGGACCGAACCTAATCTCCTTAACCACCACCTTTACTGCCTTGGATTTCATCTCCTTGGCCTTCTTTTTCTGCTGGTATAGGAATTTCTGGTAATCGGCTATTCTTACCACCGGCGGCTCGGCCTTGGGCGATATCTCTATAAGGTCGAGTTCCATATCGTCGGCCATTTTCAGGGCCTCGCGTATAGGCAGCACCAGCGGCGCTTCGATATTGTCACCCACTATCCTCACTTCGGGTGCCGTAATCTTCTCATTGATGCGGTGGGGCATCTCCTTTTCTGCCATCCTCGGCCCGCGCGGCCCGCGCGGACGGCTATGGAAAGGTTTGTTCGTTGCTATGGTCTTGTCCTCCTGTAAATTAATTAAACTTCTAAATACACCGGCGCACAATGCACCGTATAAATATACAATTTTTTTCTAAATATCCTACCGGCATCCCGCTACCGCCGGTGTTTTTAATGGTTCAACACAAAATCTGCGCTAAAGTCATTACTCGGCTCGGGCTTTTTCCACTTCCCCGGCAACAAGGTCGTTAATCAGTGTGGCAAAGTCCTCCTTACTCATCTGGCCCTTGTCGCCTTCGCCCTGCTGGCGGACCGACACGAGACCCTGCTCCTGCTCCTTCTCTCCCACGATAAGCATAAACGGAATACGTTTCAGCTCGTTGTCACGTATCTTGCGTCCGATTTTTTCATTACGCTCGTCGATAACCGCCCTTACATCCTGCGATTTGAGGTATTTAACCACCTCCACGGCGTAGTCGTTGAACTTCTCGCTGATGGGAAGAACCACGACCTGTTCGGGAGCCAGCCACAGCGGGAATTTTCCGGCAGTATGCTCCAACAGTACCGCCACGAACCGCTCCATCGAGCCGAACGGGGCACGGTGAATCATAATCGGGCGATAGGGTTTGTCGTCCGGACCGGTATAGGTCAGGTCGAACCTTTCGGGCAGGTTATAGTCCACTTGTATGGTACCCAACTGCCATTTACGGCCGAGTGCATCCTTCACCATAAAGTCCAGCTTCGGACCGTAGAAAGCGGCTTCACCATACTCCACCACCGCCTCGAGACCCTTCTCACGGGCGGCCTGTATTATAGCCTGCTCCGCCTTATCCCAGTTCTCGTCCGAACCTATGTATTTTTCCTTGTTTTCCGGGTCCCGCAGGGAAATCTGGGCGGTGAAATTCTCGAATTTCAGGGTCTTGAATATATAGAGTACGATATCTATTACCTTCTTGAACTCGTCAAGAAGTTGGTCCGGGCGGACGAACAGGTGGGCGTCGTCCTGTGTGAAGCCCCTAACGCGCGTCAGCCCGTGAAGCTCTCCGCTCTGCTCGTAACGGTACACCGTACCGAACTCCGCGAACCTGATAGGCAAGTCCTTATACGACCGCGGTTTGGTGCGATAAATCTCGCAGTGGTGAGGGCAGTTCATCGGCTTTAGCAGGAATTCCTCTCCCTCGTCCGGCGTATGGATAGGCTGGAACGAGTCCTTGCCGTACTTTGCGTAATGGCCCGAAGTTACATACAGGTCTTTCATCCCGATATGGGGCGTAATCACCTGCTCATAACCGTACTCCTTCTGTACGGAGCGCAGAAAATTCTCGAGGCGTTCCCGGAGCGCGGCTCCCTTAGGCAGCCACAGGGGAAGTCCCTGACCCACGCGCGGCGAGAAGGCGAACAGCTCCAGTTCACGTCCCAGCTTACGATGGTCGCGCTTTTTTGCCTCCTCGAGCATCACGAGGTATTCGTCCAGCATCGACTTTTTCGGGAACGTGATGCCGTAGATGCGCGTCAGCATCTTGTTGTTCTCGTTACCACGCCAGTAGGCTCCGGCCACGGATGTGAGTTTTATAGCTTTGATATAGCTGGTATTCGGCAGGTGCGGCCCGCGGCACAGGTCGGTGAACGTCCCGTTTGTGTAGAAGGTAATGGTACCGTCTTCAAGGTCGCTTATCAATTCGCATTTATACTCGTCGCCCTTCTCGGTGAAAGTCGCCATCGCTTCGGCTTTCGGCACTTCGCGCCGTATCAACGGGTCCTTGTTGGCCGCAAGCTCCTTCATCTTGGCCTCGATTTTATCGAGGTCGGCCTCGGTGATGGGTTCCGGAGAATCCACGTCGTAATAAAAACCGTTCTCGATACTCGGACCGATACCGAATTTTATGCCCGGGTAGAGCGTTTGCAGCGCCTCTGCCATAAGGTGGGAGGAGGTGTGCCAGAACGTACGGCGGCCTTCTTCATCCTCCCACTTATGGAGTTTTAGGGTACTGTCTGCATTTATCGGCTTCTGGATATCCTGCACTTCTCCATTGACAGTGGCGGCAAGCACCTCCTGCGCCAGCCTCGGGCTGATACTGTTCGCGATATCGAGCGGGGTCGTCCCCGCGGGGTATTCCCGTACATTACCGTCGGGAAAAGTTATTTTGACCATTTTATGACTGTTTACATTTTTTCTTACCGAGCGGCCAAGCCAATAATATTATTATACCGGCCGTAAATACCGCTGTCGCAGCCAGTCCGCCTTCCGGCCCGAACCCGCCGCCGTTTATTAAATAATTATCGTTGTAACCGAACGACCACAACGACGCCACGCTCCTGACTCCTCCGATTCGGAACCCGAATACGTTGCTCTGCATGAAATTCCATGCGGAATGAAGTGCCGCTATCCCCCATATACTGTCGGTACGCAGGAAGTACAATCCTGCAAATATACCATATAACGTTATATTAATTAACGCAAGCGGGAGAAACCGGCCTATAAAATGCAAAAGACCGAAAAACATGGCGCTCAACCCGACCGCCAAGGCAACCGGAGCGCGGTTGGCAACCGATACCATAAAGTATCCCCGGAATATCACCTCCTCCGACAATCCCTGTATCAGGTAACCGGTAAAAAATAGGGCTATCGTCAGCCCCGGAGACGCAATATGCGCGATGTTCGCTTCTATGCTCCCCGTAGAAAAACATATCGCCCATACAGCCAGCATCATCCCAGCTCCTACGGCCAGCCCGGCCAGGTACTTCCCTACCGCTCCCTTCCGTGTAAAACCCATCGAATAGACGCTCCGGCGTTCGACAAACCGCACGTAAATGATATAATACAATATAACCGGTGCAAGAATAAACAGATGGAACAAACCCTGTCCATGCCCCGGAATCAACGTTTCCCACAACAATTGGTTGCCGATAAAGAATGCTGTAAAGAGACCGATAAAGATAAGAACCTGAACGAACACCCCGGGTTTAAAGGCGGCTTTCCGGGCTTCGGCGAGCACCGTCGAATCACTTTTCAATGAGGCCAGACTCATCTATCGGCAAACACTTTAAAGGTCAGGCGCCTCCTGCTCCGGTATCAGGTCCCTCACCGAAATGTCCGCTCCCTTCTTGCGCTCGTAATGGCGGAGCGGATTTTTGGTCATTTCAGCGTATTCCTTTCGGTTGCGGAACACGTCGAGAGCGAGGTAAACCGCCTCCCGGAACGATGCCGGGTCGGCCTTACCTTGCCCGGCTATATCGTAGGCCACCCCGTGGTCCGGACTTGTGCGCACCACCGGCAAACCGGCCGTAAAATTCACCCCGTCGGGTGTGAGTGCCTTGAACGGCGCAAGGCCCTGATCGTGGTACATTGCCAGTACCCCGTCGTATTTCTCATAACCCGCCGAAGCGAAGAAACCGTCGGCCGGGAACGGGCCGAAAGCCAGTACTCCGTCCGAAACGGCCTGCCCGATTGCCGGAGTTATTATTGTCTGCTCCTCGTCCCCGATGAGGCCTCCGTCGCCTGCATGAGGATTCAGCGCCAGCACCGCTATTTTGGGCTGAACGAATCCGAAATCGGCTATCAGAGAATGGCGTATCCGCTTCAAAGAAGATATGATACGGGTGCTGTCGATATTCTGCTTCATCTCGGCCACCGGTATATGAATCGTTACCAGGCCCACTTTCATCAGGGTACTGCACATCATCATCAACGGCTCACCACCGAACTCCGAAGCGAAGAACTCCGTATGTCCCGTAAACCGGAACCCGTCCCCCTGCACATTTTCCTTGTTTATAGGTGCCGTCACAATGACGTCGATTGTGCCGACCTTCAGATCGGCCACAGCGGCCTGCAAGGCGGCTACGGCTGCTGTACCCGCTACCGGTGTAGACTTCCCCGGCTCGATGGTTATATTTTCCTCACCGCAATTTACGGCGTTTATCCTCTTCGGTTTGGCCTCGGAAGCTCCCTTGACCTGAGTAAACTGGAAGCCGTCCGCTCCTTCCAGCCCCTTTTTATAGAATGCAAGCGATTTGGAAGGCCCGTATATAACCGGTGTGCACAATTCGCACATCCTCACATCGGAGAACACCTTGATAACCACCTCCGGCCCGATACCGTTCACATCCCCGAGGGTGATGCCCACCCTTATTTTATTATCGCCCATAGCTTATCCAGTTAATGACCGACAAAGATACAAATTTATTCCCAAGGCTCCTCCGAACTGCCGTATTTCGACCCCAGATTCCAAAGAGGCAGTGTATTGCCGTAGAACCGGTTTAAACGGATGGTTGAGCGACAATCCGGCGAAATTCCGAGACGATAATCGCCGTGGCGGCAGCTACGTTAAGCGACTCCGCGCCACCCCCGCCCGCCGGATACTGGGGAATGCTGATACGGTGGGTTATAAGGTTGGCTATGGCCTCGCTTATTCCGCTGCCTTCGTTACCCATAACGATAATGCCGTCGGGCCGTAAGCCCTTACCATAAATCGAATCCCCGTCCATAAATGTACCGTATACCGGTATCCTATCCGACACGGCCGCCCTCAGAAAACCCTCCAACGCCGTGTAATGAACCCGGACCCGGAACAGAGAGCCCATCGTAGCCTGCACCGTTTTGGGGTTGAAGCAGTCCGCGGAATCAGGTGAGCAAACTATATCCCGAACACCGAACCAGTCAGCCGTCCGTATTATGGTTCCGAGATTGCCGGGGTCCTGCAACCGGTCCAGCGCGATTAGCAGTTCGCCCGGCCGGGCGGAAGGCGTGCGGTATTCCGGAATCCTGACAAGAGCCAGTACTCCCTGCGGAGATTTGAGTCTGCTGATACGTCCGAACTCTGACGGGGACACGACGCGCGCCTGCCCTAAGCCGTCCGCATTTTCTGCTGTGGCATAAACCTCCTCTACTTCGAAACCCGATGCGATAGCCTCCGTAACCATCTTACGGCCTTCCACAACGAAAAGCCCTTCCGCGGTCCGCCCCTTTTTATCGGCCAGCGAACGCACCCGTAATATTTCAGCCCTTGTCAACATAACCGCAAATTTAATCTTTTTCACAGCGGTTCTCCTACCGGGCGGACCGTATATATAATTCAGCCGATATTTCCAACGGGGGTATGACTTGAAAGGCGGGAATCCTTATGACGGTTTTAGGAACGAAAGTGACCGCACCGCTATATCGGAACCCGGCTACGTCCTCCTCCCCGGGTAAACCAACGAAATCAAAAATATTTTCGAGGACAAATCGGCCTGCCCGGATAAGCGCCATATTGCTGCCGGTTCGAATGCCGTAAAATACCCAGCCGACCGACGGTCAGGTTTTATCTACCAGATTCCGGTAAAGCTCCGACAGCCTCTCACGCAGATGGAGTACGGCGTACCGTTTACGCGAAATCAGGGTATTCACCGGTATGCCCGTGGACTCCGATATTTCGCGGAAAGAAAAGTCCTGCATCTCGTTCAGTTCGAAAACTCTGCGCTGTTCCGCCGGAAGCTCCGACAGCGCCTCCTCGAGCGTAGTCCAGACCGCCGACCGGAGCATAAGCACCTCCGGGTCGTCGTCGTCCCCGACGAACAGTGACTCGATTCCGGAAAAGAATCCGGTGTCCTCGCCTTCCGCCGCCCAGTCGGGCAGGCTCTCCTCCCGCTTTTTGCGGCCGTGGTCGATTATCTGATTGCGGGCCACCCTGTAAAGCCATGCGCTTATACTCTCTATCGGCTCCTCACTCTCGTCCAGCCGGGCAAGGTTGTGAAACACGTTTTGCAGGATATCTTCCGTATCCTCCGTATTTCCAACTCTTTTACGGATAAACCCACGTATGGCCGCCCCGTACCGGATAAACGCATCCCGAGCCCGGGCTCCTGTCTTCTTGGGGTTATCCGCCACAATTGCAACACTATTCACCGGTCCCGGTATTATCCTGCGCACCGTTGCTTCCCGCACCCTGCTCAGGTGGGGTAGTACATCTACTTTCACTGCCGAAAAACATTTCCATATGCCTGCGGATTTTCTCGCGCCGCTCGTCATCACCCATAGCGTAGAATCGGTCGTGCATCTCCCTTATCATATCCATATGGTTGTCGAAACCGGAATTTTCACATACACCGGCTCTAACACCGCCACGAGGGCCGGAGCCGCCCCGCCGGTTAAAGCCTTTCGGGCCGCTGTGTCCGTGGTGGCAGCGGTGCTTTCCCCCGCCCCGGTGCCCGTGGAAACCTCCTTTAAAACCACCCAGCAATAGCTTGGATAAGAGTATCAACCCTGCCGAATACCAGAAATTAACCTCCGGAACGTTGAACAGGTAAACCGCCACGCTGTTCCATAACAACATTACTATCACGGTGGCTACGGAGAATACCGCGAGGAATATCAATAATCCGAGTCCGTGCCTGAATCTTCCCATTTTCATAATAGTTTAAACTTTAAATATCGTCATTATTTTAAAGCGCCGAGTACCTGTCCGCTCTCTTTTTCTACATAAAGGGCCTGCATGTTACATACCCGGGTACATTTCCCGCAGCCGGTACACCGCTCGGGATATGCCAGCCAGACGGTGGCGCGGTCATCGCGGTAGTGCATCCGGAGGGCGTCCCTGCGGCAGCGGGCCATACAACGGCCGCATCCTGCGCAGAGGTCGGATATGATTTTAAGTGTCGATTCCGTATTTCGGTTACTCCAGAACATAGCGTCAAAGTTTAGTCGTTTTTTCATATTCGTTGTCCGGCTCCACAGCGGCGGGAACCACCGTCGCCCCTTCTATCCGGGTCAGGAACCGTAAAGGCCTTCACATTTGCAGACGAACCGGCACCGGAAATATTTTAACCCGATGGAAATTTCTCCAGTACCCGTCCGTCTTTTGCATCCCGCCACGGTTTTTATATCTTGCAGCGTACATTAAGATAATACCCGAACCGTATGCTCGAAGCTCCCGAAGCCCGCCTCATTGCCTCACAGTTGGCGGATACCCTGACTGGTAAAACCATCGACACCGTCATCGCCGAATTCACCCCTCATAAATTCACCTTCTACAACCCAGAACCGGAATGCTTCGCCGGTATCCTTACCGGCCGCATCGTGACCAGTGCAAGGCCGGTAGGTGGTATGGTGGAGATAATGGCCGGGGACCTCTCGCTGGTATTTACCGACGGGGTAAACTTCCGTTACATAGACCCCCCCGGCGACCTGCCCCGGTCTCACCAGCTACTGCTCGGGTTCACTGACCAGAGTTGTCTGACCGCATCAGTGCGGATGTATGCCGGTATTATCTGTTTCAGCGGCGACTTACCGGAAGGGAACCTGGCCGATTACTACCAGGCGGCCTATACAAGACCATACGTTCTTTCGGCGAATTTCACACGGGAATATTTTATTTCGCTCGCCACGGAACCGTCCGTCCGGAACAAGAGTGCCAAGGCCTTTCTTGCCACCGGACAGCGCATTCCCGGTCTGGGTAACGGTGTACTGCAGGATATCCTGTTCTATGCCGGAGTCAACCCCAAAACCAAAATATGTATGCTGTCGCCGGAAGATCTGGATAAGCTCTACCAATCCATAACCGGGACGCTCGGAACTATGGTCGCTCAGGGCGGCCGGGATTGTGAGACGGATATTTTCGGGCAAAAGGGTGGTTACCGGGCCGTGCTGTCGAAGGAGACGGCCGGAAGCGAATGCCCTGTCTGCGGGGCCGTGATTATAAAGGAAAATTATATGGGCGGAAGTATCTACTTTTGCCCCGGATGCCAGCCTTTAAATAATAATTCGGCACCCCGTGGGAAAGAAAAAGGGGCCTGAAATCAATTCAAGCCCCGGGCGGCAGAATCAAATACTGCCACATCAACCCAGCTAATTATTAAATAAAATATTGAATAGGCTTATGTAGCCTTAATTCTCCCGTACGGGTCACTCGGACCCCAGCGCATTGACAAGGGCGCGGTGTTCGGCGAAGAACTTTATTCTCTCCACCTCCCCGCTCTGTGATATCAGTGTTGAATGACGCTTCAGCGCCCGAATCCACGATTTCTGAGCCTCGCATATCTGTTTTTGCTGCGAGTCGAACGAGTTGATCAGATGGATTCTGAAGAAACAGATCTGGAACCCTTCACGTTCCGCATAGCCGTAGCTCGATTCGAAATCGATGTTCGATAGGTAGACCGAGACTTTTTTGCCGTCGCTGTTATGGCCTTCTATGGTCATTTTTTCCAACTCGTCGAGTAGGACGAGCATTTCCCGTTTGAGTTTGTCCAGGTCACCGTCGGTTAACATTCTGAGCGCCCTGAAATACTCGATTTCGCGGATATACGACTTCAATACGTTACAGTCCCATATGAATGATACGGAATTGATGTCCCTGATAGAGGATGCCAGTTTTTCCTGTACTTCGATAAGCTTTTTAGGAACGACTATATCGTCGAGTTTGGTCGGGAGCGACAATTTGTCGTTGTGGTACATCCAGCGGCACAGGCGGTAACGGGTGAGGTAACCGAAACCCGGGTACAATGAGTAGGGGATTGTATTGCAGGCCATAGTCAGTTCCGACATTGGGTCCTTGGCTATATAACTGAAGATGTTGGAGTAATAGTTCTGGATTTCGCAATAGTTCTCGAACTCGTCGTCGGTTGCTATCAGCTGGAGATTGAACATGGCCCCGTTCGAAACGGTCTCGCCCATTATGCCGTCGAGGGAGATATTGAAATGTTTGGCCAAAAAAACCACCTCATTGAAAGTAAAGGGTACCTCGCCTCGGAGACGTCTGTATACGGACTCTTTACCGAGGCAAAGCAAATCCATTAGGTGGTGCGCGAGATTCACCCCTTTGGGAAGCCTCTCCCTCATAGCCTCCACCAATCCCTCTCCAAAATCCTGATCCGCCAATGACTTCATAAGTCCCCGAATTAACTCTACCTGTAAACTACCTGCACCCTCATCAGCAAGACCCTGACTACCCGCGTCCGAACAATGCCGCCGGAAAAAACGCATGCTACCATAAAATATCCCCGGGCCACCCCACTTCCCCGGTCGGGGAAAACGGGCATGGCAGCCCGGTTATCTACTGACAGCACATTGCATTTCCTACCACAAAGATGGTGGAAATAAGCCACATGAACGTTTCGCTAAAACCAAAACGACCTTATGGCTTTGTCTTATTTTGACTCAAACCGATATATGTGCACAAAATGTGCTAAAAGCATTAGCGGCCACCGGTGTAGTTACATAAATTGTAACTCATCGGACTACTTCGTCTGTTTTACGTGAAATCAGAGAGAGTTTACGATCTCTTTCTGCTTGTTGAAGAATTGGATTCGGTGCATTTCTCCGCTCTGGGAAATCAGTATCGAGAATTTTTTTAACGACCGTATCCACTGTTTCAGGTTGTTGAACACACCCTCGTCGCGTGAGGTCATAGAACTGACAGAGAACACTTTGAGCATACTCAACAGATATCCCCGGGTCTCGATATAACTGTACGTAGCTTCGAAATTGATATTGGAAATATATATCTGAACCTCCCTGCCGGAACGGTAATGGCCCGTGGAGCACATCAGGTACATCTCCTCGAGAAGTGCCTGCAACTCCTCACGAAGCCGGGCCACGTTATTACCGTTGAGCATATTGATGCTGACGAAGTATTTGATATCGTTCACGAGCGAATTAAAAAGCATGGAATCCCAGATATAGAACGTAAACCCGAAGTCCTGCAATGCGGCCACATATTCCGACTGCTTATGGTAAAGCCTGTCGGGCAGGACGAGTTCGTCAAGCGTCCGGACATGCTCCCGCGTCTGGTTCTGGTATACCCATTTTGCGAACCGGAATCTCGACAGCATCTCGTACTTCATCGTGAACATCTGGGGCACGATATTGGCCGCCGTCCCCGTTTCCACCGCCGAGGGGTCGCCGATGCCCTCGAAAAGCCGGAGATAATTGTCTATCATGGCGTAATATGTATCCACCGGGTTTTGATACCGGACAATGTTAAGGTCGAACACGGCGTTACCTTCGCGGCCTGTACCCACCAGTTTATCGAGTGAAATACCCAGTTTGCCCGAAACTATCGCCGCTTCGGCAAGCGTGAAGGGTACCTCGCCCCTCAACCTGCGATAGACCGCCTCCTTACCGATGCAAAGAAGGTCCATTAACACCCGGGCCAGATTTGTTCCTGCAGGTATCTTCTCCCGCATTATCTCTATAAGCCCGTTATTGATCTGTTCGGTTGTCATGGCATTATCTGTTGCGGGGTTCCGGCGGGCAAAACAAACGGCGAAGAAAATGGCAGGAATATAGAATTATCTTGCTGCGGAATCCCTTTTTTTCGCCCTCTATCTAATTTAGCAAAAAAAAATGCCATTTCAAAATTCTATACCGGTCTTAAGCTGCTCCGGTTTCGTTAAAGAGTCGCCACGGTCGGCGAAATTACAGGATTAGTTATTAATTTTATTCTATAAAAACCTTACCTTATGAAACACAAAATAACCGGCCTCCAATATAACTCACGCATGTGTTTCGTTTGCGGGGTGGAGAACCGGCACGGACTCCATTCCCGTTTTTACGAAACCGATAGGGGTGAAGTGATTTGCCGCTGTACCCCGTGCGAGCACCACCAGAGTTATCCCGGCCGTCTGCACGGCGGAGTCTCCTCTTCCCTGCTGGACGAAACCATAGGCAGGGCCATATCCGTAGGCCGCGACTCTACGGTATGGGGCGTCACGCTCGAATTGACTGTCCGGTACCGTAAACCCGTACCGTACGGATGCGAAATAACTGTAATAGGCCGTGTGGACGAAGACCTCGGACGGATGTTCAACGGTAGCGGCGAGATAATCCTGCCGGACGGTACGATAGCCGTCACCGCCACCGGCAGGTACTTGAAACAACCGGCCGGAAAGATTTCCGGGGAAGGGGCGGAGCAGAATGAATTGAGATATTCCACCGAAGAAGATATTCCGGATACTATTATCATACCGGACAAATAAGAGCGCCTCCGGATATCTGGTGGATTTCATGTCGGCCGGGGTATCGTATTTTTAGCCGCATCAGATTTTATCATCACAGCCGAATCACAGTCAGGTATTCTTATATAAGGTATCATAATAAAACCGCCACGCGATTATCACATTAGCCTATTGGCGTATAAAGCCTTCACTATCTTAAACAAAAAAGGGGAAAGACCTACGTCTTCCCCCTTTTGTAGAATACCCGGTTTATTACAACCCTATCTTAGCTCTTATAGCATCCGGAATAGCATCCTTATGTACCACGATATTTAGCGTCTTGTACTCCACGAACGGGCGCGAGGCGTAGAAATAACCGTCGTAAATGCCGTTGGAAGTCCATGAGTTTTTCACTTTATAGAACGTATCACCCCGCTGGTCGGTGGCGATGCCGGTTATCAGCATCCCGTGGTCGTCCGTGGTTTCGTAATTGTCGTAAGCCAGTTGGCGTATTTCGGGGGTAACGGTGAGTTCACTCTTCTCCTCAAGCAGTTCGAGCATACGTGATTCGGGTGAGAGGGCCACCCAGCGCGACAGTTCGGTGCCTTCCAGGGTTTCCTCCTGCTCGGCGGGAACCACGGCATATCCTTTACGGTACAGGAATCCGCTCTCGCTCACATCCGCACCCCAGGCTACCGTATAACCGTTATCGACGGCATTATCGAGAACGGCCATCATTTCTTCCAGCAGCAGGTTCCACGACGCGGCGCCAATCCAATTGTCCGGGACTTCGATTACAAACTCGGTATAATACGGGTGGTGGGTGAACGATGATATCGAAACATAATCGTCCAGTTGGAGCCCCAGCATATCACGGAATGATTCCGGGGTATACTGGCGCCCGTTATATGTGAACAGTTCCGGTGCGGGACCGAGGTATGCGTCCAAAATACCCTTCAGTCCATTCAGCCACGCGGTTGTAAGTTTTTTACCGCGAGCTGGCTTGACTATGGCATCTACGTAGGCACGCAGGACGGCATCCAGTTCCGAATGGTCGTGATTATCCAAACCGTAATTCAGGCCCGGATAAGCCTCTTCGGGAACCAGACCGTATTTCTTGGCGACACTGAACACATCCTCGAAAGAACCTCCCGCGGCAAACTCCATATTTCCGTGCATACGGACGAATTTCTCCGCTTTGTCGATATAAGTCTGGCGAACTATCCACATCTCCGATAAATCGTATTCTCCTTTACCCTGACGGATAAGTTCACTTTCCAGCAAATCCGACCCCGGAGAAGCTCCAACATGTTCCGCTTCGGTTCTGGTCACGGACCGGCGTGGTCTCTATATCTTTTACTACCGTAAACTCATACCGGTTATCCAGCGTTTTTTCCGCCTCCGCAGCAGGTTCCTGCGCAAACGCAGCAACCGATAAAAGCAGGGCCACCGCAGAAAATAGAAATTTCTTCATATTAATAGGTTTAAGTTCTTTAGATATTTAATAATATAATAAATATACGTCTTTTACCCTACCGTTATCCTCCGATCTAACGGAAAAAACTCCCGGATAAAAGTTTCCGGGCTGTTCCCAGAAATACGGTAACGGCTTATTCCCTAAAATACGGTAAAGAAAAACCCGTCCTTTTATAATTAATAGGACGGGTGGTAATGTCTGCACCGGGCCGGTGAACGTATTAGCGGAGCCTGCGCAGGCGGAACAGCAACTGCTGTATCGCTTCCATAAAATCATCGAGGATGGATTCGGAAAAATCCTCCTTGAACATCTCTTTGCTCTGCTGTATATAGTCGTAGTACTTTTGACAGTGTTCTTCGATATTCTGCGGAACCGGGGTTTCGGGAATCGTGATGTCGATATCGCCGTAAAGCGAGTACGAGGTCTCCACAATACGGTCGAGGGTATCGGTTATAGATTCGATAGCCTGGTCGAGGGCTATATGTTCGGCATAGCTTCCCGTGCCGGTTACGTGCCAGTGGTAGAGTTTTAGGCTTGCGTTGAAGGAGTAGAGGCGGCCGAAGAAATCGCCCATCTGGGTAGTATCCTCGGTAGTTTTTTTGGTTTCTGTTGCGGTTGCCATAATGTGATGAATTAATGTTTAGATTTCTCTGTAAACCTGCTCTTGCAGGCAACTGCAACCATGCCAAAAGTATGCCAAATAAACGGTCTGGTAACGGATACAAAAAAGCCGCCAGAACCGGGCGGCTTTATGACTGATATATCTATTAAAATAACAGGGACTCTTAACACCAAATGTTCAGAAAATTTGTTCCGGGCGAGTGGCGATGGATTTATACGATGATAAAAAAAGTCTCTTACGTTCCTTCTTTATATAATTATGCTATCCGTATCGGCCCCGGTGTATCAAATCCTATTACCGTGTCGAAGCAGCACGGCAAATGCCTTCTGTTCCGCATCGTGACATATTCCGGGGACGTCCGCGCCCGATAATTTCCGGTCTTCGACCAGTATCTCCCCGTCGACCATCACCATCTCCACATCGGCCGATTTGGCGCAATAAGCCAGATTGGCTATCATATCGTGACACGGATACATGTGAGGCTTTTCTATATCGAGCATTATAATATCGGCCAGCATACCCTCCCGGAGCATTCCAACCTTCTCCGCCAGCCCCAGCGCCTTGGCCCCGTTGACGGTCGCCATTTGCAAAACCTCGTAGGCAGGCAGGGCAACCGGGTCGAGTGTCGAAACCTTCTGAAGCAGTGACGCCGTCCTGAGTTCTTCGAACATATCCAGATCGTTATTCGAGCACGGCCCGTCGGTTCCTATGCTAACATTCACCCCGTGTTCTACAAGGCTCGACACGGGAGCTACCCCGCTCGATATCTTCATATTGCTCTGCGGGTTATGGGCCACCGACACTCCACGCTCCACCAGCAGTTCGATATCACTCTCCAAAAGGTAGACGCAGTGCACGGCGAGAGTTCCGGGCCTGAGCATACCCAACTTGTCCATATATTGCAGGGGGGTCATGGCGTAGTTATTCCAAACGGTCTCCTGTTCGTCCATCGTCTCGGACACATGGATATTCAGCGCCAACCCGTGTTTATCCGACATCCGGAGGGCCTTGGTCAGGTTATCGCCACAGCAACTGTATACCGAATGGGGCGCTATCATCATGGTGATGCGGCCGCACTGTCCGTTGCCGTAGCGGCCGTAAACCTCCTCGAAGTCCGCCTCGAAATCCTCAAACCGGTTATCGGTAAACGTCGGCGACAGTACAGCCCGTATACCCAAATCTTCGACGGCTTTGCCGACTTCCGCCTCATGCCAGTACATATCGGCAAAGGTGGTGGTACCTCCCAGAAGCATCTCGGCAACCCCGAGTTTCGCACCCGCACGTATATCCTCACGGGTCAGTTTCGATTCGTAGGGCCAGACATGGTCGTGAAGCCACTTCATAAGGGGCATATCATCCGCCAGACCCCGCATCAGGGACATGGGCACATGGTTGTGGGTATTGATAAGACCGGGCATCACCAGCTTCCCGCGGCCGTCGATTACCCGGTCCGGCTCGCCGTACTCGGCACGGAACCGCTCCAGCGCCTTTTCGCGTTGCTCCTCCATCGCAACCATGCCGATTTTATTTCCGGCTATACCTATGGAGCCGGTGAAACATTTCTCGACGCTGGTCTCGTCCATCGTTACGACGGTAGCGTTGTCTATAAGGATATTCATATCGATGATGTTTAATCCGGGTTTTCGGTAACTTCCCCTTTTACTATGAGTATATGCAGCCCTTCAGGAGCGTTGGAGAATACCTGTATTGCTTTGTAGAATATTCCGAGTTGTTTTTTCGGGTCATACGTAACGGTCACAACCCCTTCGCCTCCGGGCGGGACCGGCCTCTTGGTATGTGATGTACTGACACATTTACACGAGGATGTAATAACCCGGGTTATGACGTACGGTGTTTCACCGGTGTTACGGAAAACGAAATCGTAAGACACTTTCCTCGCATTCTCGGCGATGGGGCCGAAGTCGTATTCCATGATATCGAATTCCACCTGCGGCGGCTCCGTCTGCCCTGCCGCCCACGCGGGAACACAAACCAGCCACAATAGGCATACCGTAACAAAGATATTTTTCATAACCACGGGAAATTGACCAAAGATAGGAATTAGCTCCGTTAAAAGGAAGAATACCGCACCGTTTTATTCAATCGTCGTCGCACCTGTAACCCCGAGGATGAATATTTCCAACCGGAGGGTGAGGCTGCCGAAGTAGCCGGACCGATACTCTCTTAAACCGGGGAAGGCTCGAAGCCATACCAACCGGACACTGTTGCAGACGCTCCGGTAGAGATTACAACACTATTTAAGCCTGAAGTTGTATGTGATGGTCCCGGTCTGTAGACCGTCGCCTTCTATTTTGCTGAATCGCGACTGCCTTGCGGCACACAGGGCCGCGGAGACAAGTTCGGAATCGTTGGTCGTGGAACCTACCGGACGGTAGACCGCATTTACCACATCCCCGGCCGGGTTGACCGTTATTTCGACTACTACCCTGCCCTGTTTGTTAGAGCCGTAGGCCGGTGACGACAACGAGCCTATAACACTGCGACCTGCCAGGTCGAAGCCTGCACCTCCGCCGCCGCTTCCGGTACCGTCATGGTCGCCCTGAGGGCTCCCGTCGGGCGATCCCTGGTTTCCCGCTCCGCTGTCAGCACGTCCCTCGGATTGGCTGGTGCTGTTCTCCGTCCGTCCGGGGAACAGGGCGTTCTGGTTCACGGTTCGTTCCGGTTGGGGCGGACGTTCCGTAGGCCGTGCCTCCTGCGAGGTCTGTTGCTGCGGATTATCCCGCATCTGTTCGGGCTGCACAATCTCGGGTGCCTCTTCGAAATCCTGTGTAAGATACTCCGTATCCGTATCGTCCGGAGCGGAGAAATCCGGCGAAGCCGGGTCAACGATATCGTTGAGGTCGGGGTCGGCCATACCGCTCGCGGAGTCGGTATCCCCGAAATCTATCATAATCCCGCCGTCGTAATCGGTCCTGTCGGTGGTAAAACTCCAGAACAGCATAAGCATTATCCAGAACAGCACGTAACATAGAGCGGCCGCAAGACCTGCGACCCTTCCCCGGTTATCTTCCGTTCTGTAATAAAACATAAGTCTCTGTAATCTATTTAGTGCGTCAATTAGGACTGGTGGCGAGAATGAGCCGGTAACGGTTATCCTTCGCTATATTCATAACTTTTACAACTTCGTCGATGGGTACCGTCTTGTCGCAGTGCAGCGATATTGTCGGTTCCTCCATCGTACCGAGTTTGGACTGCAACACCCCCTCGAGGTCGGAGAACGACACCGGGTCGGTCTCCACATAATAGCGCAGGTCGGCGGTTATGGATACGGTTGTATAGGGCTTCTCCGTAATCTGATTGGAACTCTTGGGAAGCGTCAGTTTTATGGCGTTCGGGTTGATGAGGGTGGTCGCCACCAGCAGGAAAACCAGCAGGAGGAAAACCATATCCGACATCGACGACGAACTGAAGGAAGGGTCGACCTTCGAGCCTCTTTTAATTGCCATAACTGTTATTTTTCTACCGGTTGATTTAGTATATCCATGAAGGCGATGGAGTTTGCCTCCATCTGGAATACCAGTTTTTCGATACGGGCAACGAGGTAATTGTAGCCGAAATATGCGGGTACACCGACTATAAGACCGCCCACGGTGGTTATCATAGCCACGTACATACCACCCGACAATACGCTGATATCGACCGTTCCGCCCGCCATCGACATATCCATGAACGTCTTCACAAGGCCTATCACCGTACCGAGGAACCCGAGCATCGGCGCACCTCCCGCGATAGTCGCAAGGAACGGCAGGCCACTCTCGAGCCGCGACACTTCGAGGTTGGCTGCATTCTCTATCGAACTCTGCACATCGGCCATCGGCCGGCCGATACGTTCGATACCTTTGGTTATCATACGGGCTATGGGAGTGTCGGTCGATTTGCACAGGTCGAGCGCAGCGGCAATTTTACCCTCGTAGATATAGTCGCGTATTCGGTTCATAAAGTTCATATCCCAGCCCGAAGCCTTGCGGATTACGATAAAACGCTCGGTGAAAATAAATATAGACACACCGGCCAGCGCGAGCAAAATCCACATAATCCATCCCCCCGCAAGGAATAACTGTCCGAAACTCATACTCTTGGCCGCAGCATCCTCGACGACCGGCAGTGTAATGTCCGTTACCTGCAATAATCCCATAATCATTATTTTTTATCTGTTTTATTCGCTTCTTGACAATAGATGCACCTACGGCGGTTTTTTCATAAATATCCTACGGCACCTTCCGCTCACTCCCGTAAAACCGGGCACCCGATGGGCAAAAATAATGCTTTTTACCGGATAACGCCTATCCCCGCCGCGATTTATGCGTTGCGTAGGGCCATTATCCGGACCTTTTATTCCACCGGCGGACTTTCCACTTCCACTACTATTTCTTCGTCGTCAATCAGCGCTTCTACCATCCCTTTCATTTCGGCACGCCGGGCCTTGCGTTTTTCCCTGCGTGAGAACCGCTCTTTGAAATTGCGTACGATATCCCCCAGCACATTGAAATCCTCTTTGTAATAGATACCGAGACCGCTCTCCTGCAACCCCTGGTTCTCGGAATCGAATCGATCGATGGTACGCGAAAAACCTTTGAGGCGCAGGTTCCCCGGCCGGTCGATAAGCCATGTAAGCGAGAAGTCACCCGAGAGGTTGCTGGCGTTACGGTCGGTAAGCCGCGGGGTATTCTGTGCATTATAATTACCCTCAACGTCCAACAACAGGCGGTTGCCGAACAACTGGGTAGAGAAATCGAGCATCACCTCGTCCGAAGTAAGTTCCGATCGCTGGTTGTATCGCACCCCTATATGGATGTTATCGTTCGACAGGATATTACTCAACTGGGAGGAGAGGAAATCGAACGCCGTAGCGCTTCCTCCGGCACTACCGATATTCCCGTTACCCGAATTGTAGAAAGAATTGAGGGCCAGCAGGGAAAGGAACTGTGTGGAGACGTTCTCCTGAGTCGAAAGTTCGTTGGCGATGATGGACCGTATCACGGGGTCGACGTTCAGAACGTCCACCTCGAAAGTAATCTCCGGCTCCATCAGGTTACCGCTCATTATTATACGGCAATCCACGGGCACGGTGCTGGTGAAACTTTCGCCTCCCACACGGTTGTAATTGCTGAGCAGCGGGGTCAGCGACGCTTTGAGCGAGTAGACCGCCGAAACGTTCAGCTCCGCGTCGAGCGGTTCGTTGAACCAGACTATCCGACTGCCGGGCTCGATGGTAAACCGCTTGTTTATAATACCTTGTAATGAGAACTGGTAATTACCCTCGGTCAGTTCGTAGTCTCCGTTCATGGTAAACTCGTCTGCCTGCGGCACGAAATGGATACCCAGCCTGCCGCTGCCGCGGGCTGTGAGCATATCGCCCGTGCGGGGGTCGATTATAAGGCGGAACTGGAGGTTAGGCTGCACATTGAGGTTCATATTGAGGGTCAGATTACCCTGCCCTTCATCCGCGCGAGCGCGACGCCTTCGGGAGCGTATTATCTCCATCTTTCGGCGCATGATATCGGTAATCTCGGGCCGGTCGGACTGCCGCTCACGGAAGGTTATTATATCGGATATTCCCAGCGAGTAGTCGCTTAAGGGCATATAGAACTCCGACCCGTCGCCGCTTGAAGCCGTAATATCTATATTTACCCCCCTACGGTCGCCGCGAACGGAAACCGTTCCCGAGCCGAACACACGGCCGTAGAACATATCGTTGTATGTGGCGTCGGTATTCATGGCCAGAATATTGTCCGGGCGCACGTTGATATTGTAATTGATATTCTGGGTGTTGTTAAGGTCGACGTTCATATCGAACATCGCGATATTATCGTACGGATCGTAAACCGGAACTTCGTCCATCGTAATAACGTTGTCCCGGACCTCGGCCACGGCATCCCGTATCTCATAGGGCACATTGAGGAAATCTACCGTCATACCCATGCGGTCGATGTAGGCCTTGCCGTTCACCTTGAGCTGGCGCCTTTGGCCGGACACTTCCGCTTCCACGTCTACATTACCGTATGTGTCCCTCACGATGCCCTTGAAAAAGGGTTCGATAAAAGATATATCCATATTCCCTAGCGTGGCCCGGCCGAAATACTCCCCCGTGGAGGGTTCGAAATAACCGCGCAGTACCGTATCGGCTACGGATTTCCGGGTGAGCATGAACAGCGCCCGTTCCTCCTGAAAGTCCCACCGGCTCTCGAACAGCCCGTCTGGCACCGGTTTACCGTTGAGCCGAATGCTATCGAACCCGATACTCGCATGCAGGAGCGCGTCCTGCCTCCCTGCAACGAGGTCGGCATGGCCGTTTGTGCGACCGGCCACGTCGTACCCCAGCCTGCTGGTGAAATTGGTAAGGGGTTCAAGGTCGAAATTTGTAAAATTGACATGCAGGGTATCCTCACGGTAGCGCGACATAACACCGTCCACCGTGAGGTTCTGACCAGCACCCACAATGGTGAAATCGTTCACCTCGATACGGGCGCTGTCCACCTCTATTCCGCGGGAGTAGATATTCCACACCCGCTCGCCGATGGTAATGCTCGACGGGGTGAACCTGATTCCAGCCCGTACCATCCCGCTCTGCGGTTCTCGCCAAATCTCCGATGCGGCCCCGACAAGGGCGGTCATATTCCGCAGTGAATCCACAAAACGTCCGCTAACGTTTATCCGGTTCTCCTTCAACCCGCCTATAACCGAAAAGTTGGGCATATAAATACGACCGGCATACATATCGTCCGCCCGGACGAACAGCGAAAGCGAATCCCCCTCGTTTCGGGTATTCACTTCGAGGTTCGACACGAAATTGTTATTGTATTCTATAAATTCCGAAGAGGCCGAAAGCGACAACTGCCCCACCCCCGGATTGAACATCAGCGACAGGCGGCTGCCCTGCGACAGCAGCAGCCCGGGGACGAATATTCCCACGGCTTTGTTGGCCTGTTTGATATTGACGCTCAGTAGCGAATAGTTGTCCGCGTCACGAGTGCCGGACAGTCGCCTTTCATACGACTCACGCTCGGGAGTAAGCGCCGGAAGGTAAGACTGTAACGTACGCCGCAACTCCCGGAAGAGCTCGGAGTAGCCGGTCCGGCTTCGGTACTCGGCGTCGGCGAAATAGGAGGTGAAAGAGAGGTATTTGGAATCCTCGCTGTTCCTGCCGCGCAGCTCCATACGGCCGGTCCAGACCGAATCTTCGTCGTTTATATAGGTAAGGTCCGATATGGTTATGACGCCGTTCAGGTTGTCCGGGTCGCTGCCCCGGGCGATGGCGCGGGCATCGAACTTCAGCACCGACACCGAATCGCTCCGTGCGATATTGAGGGCGACAAGGTCGGCCCGGTGCAGTCCCAGCCCGAAATCGAACCGCGGTACGGAGTCGTTGAAATCGAGCGTGCCGTTGAAAATGAAATTTATATTTTCGTCGGTCGAGGTCACGGTGCCCGCGAAGCGCCTGTTATCGAACGCCCCTTCGATACCGATATCCCGGTAGCGGTAACCGTTATATTCGAGGAGCGCAACCGTGGCATCCGCATTTCCTTTCAGCCCTTCGCTTCCGATGGTGCCGTTTACGGCCGCCCTGATTCCGGTACGGCCCAGCCGTGACACACCTACCAGCTCACCCGCATTTACTCCGTAGGCTCCGAGGTTTCCGGTGAATGCCCTGCCGCCGCCGTCCGGCAGCATTGAAAATTCGAATACCGCCCGGGTATTATCCGAATCCAATTCACCGGAGCTGGTAAAACGGTTTACCGAACCGTTGAACGCCCCGTGGAATCTTATCGCCCCCATCCCGCCGAGCACGGCCACCAGACGGGGCGGCAGGGGATTTTCAAGGGGTGCGGATAATATATTTTCTATATCCAAAGCAGAGGTTTCGAGCGATTTCAGGTCCACATCAAATACCGCCCGAGATATATCCGGCAGGCCCCGCATTCTGAAATCGAAAGACAGTGAGGTCCCGTACAGCGAGATGTTCGGAATACTTCCCTGCAGGTCGCTGACAAGCCCCGATGCCTGTCCACGAAAATCGTGGACCAGATAGTCCATCCCTTCGAGTTTCGGGGTGAATGCTGCGATGGTAGCAATATCTATCGTCGAGTTTTCTATCTCTCCCTCCAGCCGGATTACCTCCATAAAGTCCTTGTAGGAGTGCCAGTCGGCGCTCTCGAACCTCATGGATGCCAGCTTCAGGTTCGTGCGTCCGCTTTGAAGCCTCACGTCCTTCACATCCACACCAGTCCCCGACAGGTTGTCGACCCTCGCCGAGAAGTGGGACAGAAACAGCCCGCTCTTCTCCCGGAACGACATCTTGTCAACATTCAGGTGCAGGCTGTCGCCCTGTATGAACACATCGCTCCCGATGAAATCGAACCGCAGGACCTCTACATCGGTAAAATTCACGGCATTACCCCGGTCCGTCCGAGGCTCGAGACGAACCATGCGGTAATAGAAATTCTCAACTTCCACACCGGTAAACATCAGCGGCAGCGGGTTGCGCTCTTCGGGCGGGTTCTTGCGTTTTATACGCTCAATAATTTTACGGAAATTTGAGGTACCGTCTTCGTCCTCGTGCATTTTAAAGCGGACGTCCGATACCTTGGCGTTCCCGAAAGTGAGCATCCCGCCCATAAGCCCCGTATTCAGGATATCGGCCTCCAACCTGCGGGCATAGAGTAGGGTGTCGCCGCCGTAATCCTCCACATAGAAGCCGTCGACCGATGCGCGGTTGAAGAACTTTATATCGATACGGTCGATCGAAACCTTCGTTTGCAGCTTCCCGCTGGCCCACTGGGTAGCCTTCCTCACCGCAAAATTCTGCACCGAAGGCAACTGTATGGCCAGCATTAATATAACAGGCAGTATAATCAGCGCAAGAATAAGCGCGGAGACGATATGAACCGATATTTTTATAACTTTGCGCATCGGCAATCCGAGGACGGGGGCTTATGCCCTAACTTATAAAGTTACGAATTAAACTCCGGATATATTGTGCTGCAAGGCGTATTTTTCGGCCTTGCAGGCCGTTTGCCGGGCTTTCGATGGAAGAACTTATAATACTGGGAATAGAGTCGTCGTGCGACGACACGTCGGCCGCAGTACTGCGCGGCCGGACGTTGCTGTCAAATGTGATAGCCAGCCAGCAGGTGCACGTCCAGTATGGCGGTGTCATACCCGAACTGGCTTCCCGCGCCCACCAGCAGAATATAATACCGGTGGTCGATACTGCCGTCCGGGATGCCGGAATAACGCTCGGGGACATCGGTGCTATTGCATTTACCCGTGGTCCGGGCCTCCTGGGGTCCCTTCTTGTGGGAGTATCGTTCACCAAAGGGTTGTCGCTCGCAAGGGGTATTCCTATGGTAGAGGTCAACCACCTAAAGGGGCATATCCTGTCGCACTTTATCGACCTGCCCGACCGAACCCTGCCCCATCCCTCCTTCCCGTTCCTCTGCCTGCTGGTTTCCGGCGGGCACACCCAGATAGTGGAGGTCCGCTCGTGGGACGAGATGGAAATTATCGGAACCACCATCGACGATGCCGCAGGCGAGGCGTTCGATAAATGCGCCAAAGTAATGGGACTGCCTTACCCGGGAGGACCAGTAATAGACCGGCTGGCACAGGAAGGCGACCCCGAACGGTTCCGGTTCGCACGGCCCCGGGTCGGCGGATACGATTACAGTTTCAGTGGTCTCAAGACCTCCTTTCTCTATTTCCTTCGGGACCGGGTGGCCGCAGAACCGGGATTAATAGAAAATAATAAGTCTGACCTTTGTGCATCCCTTCAAAAAACTATTATAGATATACTCCTGAAGAAACTCGTACTGGCCGCCAAAGAGCGGGGAATCCGTGAAATCGCCGCTGCAGGCGGGGTATCCGCCAATTCGGGTCTCCGCAGCCGCCTTACCGAGGAAGCCGGACGGCGACACTGGAACCTCTACCTGCCGGAACTTAAATTCACCACCGACAACGCCGCCATGATAGCCGTCGCCGGGTATTTCAAGTACCTTACAGGCCAGTTCGCAGAACTCGATGTAACCCCGAGCGCCCGTGTAGGGGAGTTATAGCCATAACATTTAACTATTCCGGAATCTATCGACATACAGGGGTGCCCGCGACCATTTCTCCCTCACGGTTTCCACATCATCAAACTATAAAAGGCGAGGTTTTTGAAAAAGGACCCGTACCGGGTATATTACATACCCGATGGGAAATTAATACAAACCCCTAAAAAATTTACCGTGAAAAAAACTATTTTATTAGCCTGTCTTCTGGCAGCGGCTATTTTTACCGCCAGCGCGCAGCACGAGGTTGTGAACCGGAACCTTACGGGTACCAAATTCAAGGATGCCCACTCCGAACTGGGACTCCATGAAACGACCGGCTACTACGACAGGGGTCTTTACCCGACCCTTTATCAGGTACCGGGTCAGCCCAACTCAACCAAGATTATGCTCGTCCAGAAAGACGACGACGGTACCCATACCGTAGTTCACGATATGGATATCGACCGTACCCCCGACGACCATTACACCTACGGGAGCCTCCAGGACCGGAATAACTCCGACCGAAATTTCGAAGGTTTTTACCGTTACCGTATGGACGGAGACCAGAAAAAAGTCGTGGAAATGTACGATATCGACCATTCTGGCAAACAGTTCATTAAGAAACCCGTTCCCGAAGGGAGCCATTATCAGGATTACCAGCCGTAAGAAAAAGTTTTCAACGCAAAAGGGCATCCCGTGGGATGCCCTTTTTTTGTAGATACCGGACCGTTACCGTTTAACTTCCACGGTTTCGTACCCTTCAACTATGTCGCCTTCGCGAATATCGTTGTAGCTTTCGATGTTAAGACCGCATTCCATGCCGGTGGTAGCCTCCTTGACGTCATCCTTAAAGCGTTTGAGCGAACCGAGACGGCCGGTGTAGACCACGATACCGTCGCGGATAACACGGATAGGCGTATTACGGGTAATCTTGCCCTCGCGGACGATACACCCGGCGATAGTTCCCACCTTGCTGACCTTGAATACTTTCAGCACCTCCACCGAGCATACAATCTCTTCCTTCATCACAGGCGCGAGCATACCCTCGATAGCGTCCTTAATGTCGTTAATCGCATCGTAGATTATAGAGTAGAGCCTTATTTCTATCTCCTCTTTTTCGGCAAGCCTGCGGGCGGTGGCCGACGGGCGCACCTGGAAGCCGATTATAATGGCGTTCGAGGCGGCAGCGAGCATAACGTCCGATTCGGATATCTGCCCTACCGCCTTGTGGATAACGTTCACCTGAACCTCGTCCTTCGACAGCTTGATAAGCGAGTCGGTCATGGCCTCGATGGAACCGTCCACGTCGCCCTTGACGATAATGTTCAGCTCCTTGAAGTTCCCGATAGCTATACGACGGCCGATTTCATCGAGCGTAACGTGCTTCTGGGTGCGGAGATCCTGCATACGCTGCAACTGTTCGCGTTTGTTGGCCACGTCCCTCGCACTGCGGTCGTCCTCCATCACGTTGAAAGTGTCCCCGGCCTGCGGCGCGCCGTTAAGGCCGAGCACCAGCACGGGGGTGGACGGACCGGCTGCGTCCAGTTTGTTGCCGTTCTCATCGAACATGGCCTTTACCCTGCCGGTATAGGTCCCCGATAGCAGGATATCGCCGATATGAAGCGTCCCGTTCTGCACGAGGATTGTCGATACGTATCCGCGCCCCTTGTCGAGCGACGATTCTATCACCACCCCGTTCGCCTTACGGTTCGGGTTGGCTTTCAGGTCGAGAAACTCCGCTTCGAGCAGTACTTTTTCGAGCAGTTTGTCGAGGTTTACACCCTGTTTTGCCGACACCTCCTGAGACTGGAACTTACCGCCCCAATCTTCCACAAGGTAATTCATTCCGGCAAGCTGTTCCTTTATATGGTCGGGGTTGGCCCCCTCCTTGTCGATTTTGTTTATGGCGAATACCATAGGCACCCCGGCGGCCGAAGCGTGGTTGATAGCCTCGATGGTCTGGGGCATGACGCTGTCGTCGGCAGCCACTATAATTATGGCGACGTCCGTCGCCGCGGCCCCACGGGCACGCATCGCGGTAAAAGCCTCGTGACCCGGGGTATCGAGAAAGGTTATCTTCTTGCCCTCGTAGTTGACGCTGTACGCACCGATATGCTGGGTAATACCCCCCGCCTCACCGGCTATAACATTGGTCTTTCGGATATTGTCGAGCAGCGAGGTCTTCCCGTGGTCGACGTGGCCCATCACGGTGACGATAGGCGGCCTCGGCTGAAGATCCTCCTCTGCATCCACATCCTCGTCGTCGATGGCTTCCTGTATCTCCACCGAAACGAATTCGGTTTTGTATCCGAACTCCTCGGCCACCACCACCAGCGCCTCCGCATCGAGCCTCTGGTTGATGGAAACCATCAGCCCGAGGTTCATACAGGCCGTGATAACGTCCGTAACGCTTACGTCCATCATGGTGGCAAGTTCGCTGACGGTCACAAATTCCGTAACCTTAAGCGTACTCTTTTCGCTTGCAGCCCTTTCAATATCCTCGCTCATACGGGCCGACACCGCATCGCGCTTGTCGCGGCGGTATTTGGCGCTCTTGCTCTTGCCGCCCTTCGAGGTAAGGCGGGCAAGTGTATCCTTTATCTGCTTCTGTACCTCTTCGTCGCTAACCTCGGGGCGCAGTACGGGTTTCGGCCTGGCGCCCTTGCCACCCTTCTTATTGTCTCGTCCGCCGCCCGCACCGGGTCTACCGGCGTTCTGGCCGAACTGGCCTTTGCCGCCCCCCTGACGCTGGCCGGGTACGGGGGGTTGCTGTTTGGTAACGTCTACCTTATCTTTGGTTATACGTTTGCGTTTTTCCCGCCTGTTCTCGTTACGGCCGCTGCGGAGCGTCCCGACATCTATCTTTCCGAGCACTTTAGGGCCCGAAAGCGTACTGCCTTCGGTACTGGGGCGGAAAACGTTGCTGTCGTCCGCCGCCACACGCTCGTCGTAGGTCTGGCTCTGAATCGCAGGGTCGGGGCTTTTTACCGCCTCCGGGGCTGTCGGGGCAACAGAAGATGCCTGCCCCTGCGGTGCGGTGGCCGGGGCCGCTTCCTTCACCGGTTCCGGGGTTTTGGTCTCGACGGCCGGGCTGGCTGCGGGTGCGGCTGGCGAAACCGGAGCCGGACTTGGAGCCGGTTCGGCCTTTGGCTGCACGGATTGTACGGCCGGTTCCGGACGAGGCGCCGCAGGTTCCGGTGTCGGTTGGGCTTTCGGTGCGGCAGGGGCCTGCGGCTGCGGGGCCGGGGCGGGCTTTTCTACCGGCTTGGGCTTACTGCCCGGCAGGTCTATCTTACCGACTATTTTGGGGGCCCGCTGCGCCACTTCGTCCTTAACACTGATAACGCCGGTCTTTATAACCACCTCGTCCTTAAAGTCCGGCTCAGCGTTCTTGTCCGGAGCGTTGCCCTTAATTTTATCCAGCGATACGGTCTCCTGCCGGAGGTTTATCCTCTCGCGGATATTGACCCTCCCATCGGAACGGTTGCCGCCGAACTCCTTTTCCAAAAGGGCGTACGCATCCGGTCCGACGATGGTACTCGGCGAACTTTCGATGCTTACACCTTTTTTGGCAAGGAAGTCCGTAATCGTGGACAATCCCACATTGAATTCACGTGCAACCTGGTTGAGCCTTAATTTTCTTTCACTTGACATATATAAATCTTTTTTCGGCGTTACTCTTCCGCGTCCCCTGTCCCGCGGTTACTAGCATCCCGTCCGGATGACGGGCGGGTGCGACACCGCACCCCGGGGTGTCTCCTATTCGAATTCCGAACGGAGGATAGCCACCACCTCCTTGACGGTCTCGTCTTCGAGGTCGGTGCGGCGGGCGAGTTCGTCGGCCGGAATTTCGAGGACACTCTTGGCGGTGTCGCAACCGATACCTTTCAGCACGTCGATTATCCACTGGTCGATTTCGTCCGAGAAGTCGTCCAGCGCAACGTCTTCTTCCTCGACTTCGCGGTAAACGTCGATATCGTAACCCGTCAGCATACTGGCAAGGCGGATATTCAGCCCGCCCTTACCGATAGCAAGCGACACTTCGCTCGGCTTGAGGTAAACTGCCGCGGTCTTTTTCTCCTCGTCTATATTTATCGTGGTTATCTTGGCCGGGTTCAGCGCACGCTGTATAAGCAGTTGAGCGTTTGCCGTCCAGTTCACCACGTCTATATTTTCGTTGCGCAGCTCCTTTACAATGGAGTAGATTCTCGAGCCCTTCATCCCGACGCATGCGCCAACCGGGTCGATACGCTCGTCGTACGACTCCACGGCCACCTTCGCCCTTTCACCGGGTATACGTACGATTTTCTTGATGGTGATAAGTCCGTCGAAGATCTCCGGCACCTCCAGTTCGAAAAGCCTTTCGAGAAACTCGGGGGCCGTACGCGAAAGAATTATCGCCGGTGAGTTGTTCCTCATCTCCACCTTCGACACTATCGCCCGGATAGTGTCTCCCTTGCGGAAGAAATCGCTCGGTATCTGTTCCGACTTGGGAAGTACCAGTTCGTTATCCTCGTCGTCCAGCACGAGTATCTCCTTCTTCCATACCTGATACACCTCCCCGGTAATGATATCCCCCACCTTCTCACTGTACTTTTCGTAAAGGTTGGCCTTCTCGAGGTCGAGGATACGAGACGCCAGATTCTGACGCAGCGATAGCACGGCGCGGCGCCCGAACGAAGAGAGTTTTATCTCGTCGGCAACCTCCTCGCCCACCTCGTAAGACTCGTCTATCTTGCGGGCGTCGGTGAGTGAAATCTGCTGGTTAGGATTCTCCACCGTGCCGTCCTCCACCACGGTCCGGTTCCGCCATATCTCCATATCGCCCTTTTCGGGATTGATGATAATGTCGAAATTCTCGTCCGTTTCGTAAGTCTTTATCAGTAGATGCCTGAACACATCCTCCAGGACACCAATCATGGTGCTCTTGTCGATATTCTTCAGCTCCTTGAACTCAGCGAATGTGCTGATAAGATTCATTGTATCCATTGTACGGTATCTTGCTTTTTATTGTTTCATCTTTTACACGTTCGATAGAGGATCGTTCCGGCCCGGTACTATTTATAATCCAAGTGTTCGGCGGTCGATTTTATCTCGTCCAGCCGGTATTCTTTGACCACTTCCCGGGTCTCCTTCTTCTTCTTTCCTTCCACCGCCACCTTCTCCTCGTAGGCGAGGGTCACTGCTTCCGGCGTGGCCCCCCTCAGTACAGCCAGTACCTTGACTCCGTTTTTCAGCACCACCTCGACGGGTTTGCCGATAAGTTTGGCGTACTGCCGGAACACCTTCAGCGGCTGACCTATCCCGGCAGAGGCAACCATAAGGGCATAATCGTCCGTGATTGCCTCTATATCGGCATTCATGGCGCGGCTCAGCGCGGCGCAGTCGTCTATTCCCACCGACGTGTCGCTGTCCACGGTTATTTCAATTTCGTTGCCGGGAAGCACTTTAATACCCACGAGGAACATATCCTCCGAGAGGTGCTTTTCCGCTATTTCCCTTACTATATTTTCGTTCAACATCTTCGCTACCATTTGCAAAAAAGGTCATAACCAACACCTTACACCACCATCTGCTTAAATTCCGGCTCCCGGTAAGTATGAAAATAGGGGACTACCGTCCCCTATCCCTCTTCATTGCAGTGCAAATATAGGTAAAAAAGTCTTATTCACAAGCCTTTTATGGTTAAAACCGCTGTTTTTACTCTACTTCGTCACCTTCTTTTGCGGGATTGAAGGGTTTGATTATACCCCTTTTGGACGAACGGACGAAACCGATTATCGCATCGCGCTCCTCGCTCTGCGGGATTTCGGCCTCAATCAGATCACAGGCCTTTCCGTAGCCGTATCCCATCTGGAACAGCAGGCGGAAGGTCTCCTGAATCTGGGCCACCTGGTCGGAGGTGAAGCCCCGGCGCCTTAACCCTATGTAATTTGCTCCAACGAACGACACCGGGTAATGCGCCCCTTTCACGAACGGCGGGACATCCTTATTAATAAGCGAACCGCCGCTGAGCATCGAGTGCGTGCCGATGCGGCAGAACTGGTGGATAGCCGAATGGCCGCCTATAATGGCCCAGTCGCCCACCTCCACCTCGCCGCCGAGCGAAACCCGGTTTACCAGCACCACGTAGTTGCCCACCTCACAGTCGTGCCCTATATGAACGTAAGCCATGATAAGGTTATTGTTCCCCACCACGGTTTTTCCCTTGGCGGCCGTTCCGCGGTTGATGGTGACGCACTCGCGGATGATATTGTTGTCCCCTATCTCGACAGTAGTATACTCGCCTTTGAATTTTAGGTCCTGCGGAATACCGGCTATCACGGCCGCTGTATGTATCTTGTTGTTTTTGCCTATACGGGCTCCGTCGTATATCACGGCCCCGGGTCCAATCCAGCAATCGTCGCCTATCGTTACGTCGCCAGCGATATAAGCGAAAGGTTCGACTGTCACGTTGTTTCCGAGCTTTGCGTCGGGATGGATATGGGCCAGTTTGCTTATCATATTGCGGTTATGGTTTTAGTCTATCGGGTATAGCGTCCGGCCGGGCGGACGGGACAGTCTATGCTTTGTTCCTGATTACCTGGGCCATGAGAAATGCCTCGGTAGCCAGTTGGTCTCCCACGAAGGCTTTGGCCTCCATCTGCACGATGCCGCGCCGGATCGGCTCGGTAAGACGAAGTTCGAACTGGAGGGTGTCGCCCGGGACCACTTTCTGCTTGAACTTAACGCCGTCGATTTTCATAAAGTAGGTCGAATAGTTCTCCGGGTCTTCGATGTCGTGAAGGGCCAGGATACCGCCGCACTGTGCCATCGCCTCGACGATAAGAACCCCCGGCATCACCGGCTCGTCGGGGAAGTGGCCCACGAAGAACGGTTCGTTCATCGTGACGTTCTTTATCCCCGCAACGCTTTGGCTGTCGATATGGAATATCCTGTCCACCAGCAGGAACGGCGGACGGTGGGGAAGTTTGTTGCGCACTCCGTTTATATCGTATACCAGCTCCATTCCCGGTTCGTACCGGTACCTCGGCTTATTGGCATTCTTGCGCAGCTCTTTTTTCAGTTCCTTCACCACCGCGGTATTGGCCGCGTGGCCGGGCCGGGTTGCGAACACGCGCCCCTTTATCCTCCTGCCCAGCAGGGCGAAATCCCCCAGCAGGTCGAGAAGTTTATGGCGGGCCGGTTCGTTTTGATACCGAAGTTCCAGATTGTTCAGATAGCCCTTCGAAACCTTTATATCTTTCTTATTGAACAGCGCCTGCAACCTCTCCACCTCCTGGTCCGAAATGGGATTCTCCACCACAACGATGGCATTATCGAGGTCGCCGCCCTTGATAAGGTTCAGTTTCAGCAGCGGCTCCAACTCATGCAGGAACACGAAAGTACGGCACGGGGCAATCTTCGTAGCGAAATCGTCTCCCGGAGCGTACGTTGCGTACTGGTTACCGAGCACCCTCGAGTTGTAATCTATATTTACGTTAACGCTGAAACCATCGTCGGGATATATCTCTATACAGACATTTTTCTCGGGTACGGTATAGGTGAATTTCTCTTTAACTTCGTAATATTCCTGGTCGGCATCCTGCTCCGTTAGGCCGACTTGCCCAATTTTGGCGACGTACTCCTTGGCAGAACCGTCGAGTATAGGCGTCTCCGGGGCGTCGATATCGACCACTGCGTTATCCACGCCGCTGGTCCAAAGAGCGGCCATGATATGCTCTATGGTGCTCACCTTTACACCGTCCTTCTCGATGGTGGTGCCGCGCGATGTGTCCGTTACGTAATCCGACAGGGCAGGTATTTCCGGCTGCCCCTCGATATCGGTACGGCGGAAGCGGATGCCCGTATTTTCCGGAGCGGGATTTACCGTCATCGTTACGTTCAAACCCGTATGCAGGCCTTTACCTTTGAAAGTTATGGGAGATGTAATGGTTTGCTGTTTGCAGGGCATATCAGTTCCTTTGTAAATTAATTTCCAAGTGAATCGACAAGGGTCTGCGCAAGGTCGGCCGTAAGGGTCGCAACACCTTAAAAGCTAACATTATCCGCGCATTTTGCCCACAAAGGTATTAATTTTTTATAAAGAAAGTGTACTTTTGCTTACGAGTTTACACGATTTTATGCACGAGGGACAGGCGCAGGGCGACATACGGCCACCGGTGAAGCAGCGGATAAGGCTTCCGTTCGAGAAACGTCCGGGGGACCCGGGCGAGTGGAGTTACGACCACCGTGCCGGTATCTGTATAACACTGATAGTCTATCTCTGCCTTGCGATAGCGTTTATGTGGTGGAAGCTCGACTTCGGCGGTTCGGACGCCGACGCGATGGTGCTGGTCGACTTCCCGGAGGAGACCGTGCAGAGGCCGGAGCAGGAGCCGGAACTTTCTGACCACACCTTCCCGGAGGACTTTTCCAATGTCCGTAATCTCGCTTCCAACGAACAGGCCGAGCTGAACTCGCAACTGCGCGATGCCAAGGGTATCGACGCTAACCAACTTTATGAGAGCGCAAACGCCCTCGAAGACCGTCTGCGCGCCAACCGCGAGGCCTACGAGGAGGGCCTGCGTCAACAGCAGGAGCTGGACAGGAATCTTCGGCAGGAGTCCGGGGACGGGGGAGAACCCTCTTCCACCCGGGTGGAAGGGCGCGTCACCGTATCCTATTCGTTCACCGACCCGATACGCCACGACGTGGCGCTGGTTGTCCCGGCATACCGATGCGAGGGCGGCGGGCAGGTGGTAGTCAACGTGACGCTCGATATTAACGGTAACGTAACCTCGGCATCGGTCGAGAGGTCGCAGTCTTCGCCGGACGACTGCATGCAGAGCACCGCCCTCGGTGCGGCACGCAGTTCCCGGTTCAACGTCGACCCCTCCGCACCTTCACGCCACAGGGGCACCATAACTTATATATTTATTCCGCAGTAGATATTGCGGGTTCGTCCATTAGAGATAGGTACGGGAGTATTCCGGGATAATAGGCAGTACCTTCTCACGGGATTATTTCCTCTGAATTTATCCCGCCACCGATATTTAAGATGTCGGAATAATATAACGGACCGGAGTTAATTAATTCAACTCCGGCACGAAAAAGGCGGTGGTAATATTAGCAGGCAATTTTAATCTATACTAAAGATACCTGAAACTGACGGGCGGGATAACCCCGACGGGAAATAGGTAAAGGGGAAACGGGGTATCCCGGAAAAAACGTACTATCAATTCCCCGGCTCTTTTAGTATATTTGCAAGTCTCAGTTACGCACTGGGCTTAACCCGGTAGAACTGGATACCTGCCTTTTACTATTTGGTCCTGTTCGGCGTTGACGTGAGAGCGGAAAAAAGGACCTCGAGGTGTCCGATGGACCGGAAGTAGTACATATTCGATGAATAAACATATTTATGGGTATAGATATAAACACGGGCAATATATTACTGGTCGGCTCTATCCTGCTGTTCGGCAGTATACTCGCGGGTAAGGCGGGCAGCCGGTTCGGTATACCGGCCCTTCTTCTGTTCCTCGGTGTGGGAATGTTATTCGGGAGCGACGGTCTTGGAATAGAGTTTAACAGCCCGGCGATGGCCCAGTTTATCGGCATGATGGCCCTCAGCATCATCCTTTTTTCGGGCGGGATGGATACCAGTTTCGCGGAGATAAAGCCCGTCCTCGGGCAGGGCATAGTGCTGGCGACGGTAGGTGTGTTTATAACCACCCTGATTACGGGGACATTTATCTGGCTTATCTTCAGGGAATTTATGTTCGTCGAAGCCCTTCTATTGGCCGCCGTGATGTCGTCGACCGACTCGGCTTCGGTGTTTTCCATCCTTCGCTCAAAGCGACAGGGACTGAAACAGCGTCTGCGGCCCATGCTGGAGCTGGAGAGCGGGAGCAACGACCCGATGGCCTATATGCTCACCATACTGCTTATCCAGATAATTAAAACCGGCGATTTCAGCTTTTGGGCATCCGTCTGGATGTTCCTTTTGCAGATGACCATAGGCGCGGTGGCCGGATTCCTGATGGGGCATCTTGCCATACGGGTTATAAATAAAATCAATATAGACAACCGTTCGATGTACGGCATCCTGCTGGTAGCGTTCACATTTTTTATCTTCTCGATTACCGACCTTATTCATGGCAACGGGTACCTTGCGGTATATATAGCCGGGCTGGTGGTGGGTAACCACAAGATAGTATTCAAACGGAGTATGGTTACTTTCTTCGACGGTTTTGCATGGCTCTTTCAGATAGTGATGTTCCTTACCCTGGGCCTGCTGGTCAATCCGAACGAACTGCTGCCCGTGGCCGGAATCGGCCTTCTGATAGGGGTTTTTATGATAATATTCGCCCGGCCGGTAGCGGTATTCCTATGCCTTGCACCGTTCCGGGGCCTTACCTTTAAGGGCAGAACCTACATCTCATGGGTGGGACTTCGTGGTGCCGTGCCTATTATATTCGCCACCTACCCTCTTCTTGAAGGTATACCACACGCGCGGACCATGTTCAATATCGTCTTCTTCATAACCATCGTCTCCCTGCTTATACAGGGTACCACCGTAAGCTGGGTGGCACAACTTCTCGGGCTTGCGACGGAAGAGAAGACGGACGCTTTCGGGATGGACCTTCCCGAGAAGGTAAAATCGGCCCTCTCGGAGATAGACGTACAGCCCGTACTGCTCACGGGCGGCGACCGCCTGCGCGACCTTGTCCTTCCGGACAATACACTCGTGGTAATGATAAAACGGGGAGAGAACTATTTCGTCCCCAAAGGAGCCACCAAACTGGACGTGGGCGATAAGTTGCTGGTTATCTCGGACAACGACGAGGAGTTACAGAAGGAGTATAAATCACTCGGGATAATAAACCCCGTGGGTCCCGGTACCAATTGACGGTCTCCCGAACCGGTTGTATAACGAAACCGGGCATAAGAAAATTATCGTAAAATATTTCGTCTGTTTTTTTGCGAGTGTCGTTTTGTTATATAAAATTTGTGTTATAATTGCACAAAAATTAAGAGACGATGACTAAAGAGGTGAAGCCGAAGAAGCGGGTGGTTATCAGTTACCATAACCTTCCGGTGGAGTTGCAGGAGGAGTTGAAGAAAAGGTACCCTTACGGTTATACCGAAGCCATGATACGGATTGACAAAGGCCCCGGGGACTTTTTTTACGGAGTGGTGCTGGAGACGGAAGATATAAGTTACCTTGTAAAGATAGACGTTAAGATAGACGGCAGCCTCGACGAAGAGGAAGATAAGGAGTATTACGACGAGGAGATAAAAGGTGCTGAAGAGATTGCCGACGACGACGCGGATACGGACGAGTAGAACACAGTCGCCGGGTCGATGCTTACACGGCGGTATGCAGGTATATCAAATACCGAACGGTTAAAAAAATAGTAGTTATAAATCCATATAAGTGCGGACCCTGTACAGGTCCGCACTTTTTTATTTTACCGCACCGGATACATTAAGTCCGACACAAGGCCGGATGCATGTACGGTTAGTATAGTTTTTGATACTCCTCCAGTTCACATAACAACCGCATGGATGAGAATATCGTATCTGTTATCGTTAACATCTGTCCTGGTCATTTTATCTTCGGGCGTCTCGACGGCCCGGCATAACGGAAGCGGACCCGACCTCAGGTTCCGGGCCGGAGTAAATATCGGTGCTACCACACCGGTCCCGATACCGTCGGCACTCGATATTACGGGATATAATCCGCACTTTAATCCCACTCTCGGAGCCGACTTCTCATGGTTTTTCGACGACAACTGGGGATTGGGAGCCGGACTGACGCTCGACTGGAAGGGTATGAAAGTACATACCCGCATCACAGACGTCCACCTTACGATAGACGTGCCGTCGGTCGGCACTCTCACCGGTTATGTAACCGGCCGTAATACCACCAAAGTCAATACCCTTTACCTTGTGCAACCGATATATGCGGTCTATCGGTTCAACCGGAAATGGCAGGTTCGGGCAGGGATATACATGGCCGAAGCCCTCCACCGTAAATTCAGCGGGAGCGTCTCTGATGTTTTGATAAGCGTCGAGTCCCCGCTGCCACAGGAGCGGGAAATCTCATATGCCACGCTCGATTACAGCAGTCACGCGCGCAAATTCGACCTCGGCCTGCTGGCAGGCGGTGAGTTCCGGATGAACCGTCATGTGGGCTTTTATACCGATTTGACATGGGGTCTCCGCCCCTATTTTTCCGGAAAGGTTCCGATCCGCTTCGCCCTGCGGAATATCTACGTGTCGGTCGGTGCCACTTTCCGGATTTAACCGTCGAATCTCTCACGGTGAATAATCCGAAGATTCCCGCCATACATATCCGCACAATAAACCGTCTGATAAAAGGAATAACCTCCTTCCATAAATAGGCGATTAGCCGGGAACCGGTATTAAAAAGAGCGGGGCGCCATAGAAGGCGCTCCGCTCTTTACAACGTTACACTCCGGCCGCTTACCAGTTCAGAATTTTTTTGAAATCGTACGCTTCGGGGTCGGGTACATAAGCCTTTGCGGCCTCGTAATCGTCCGGGGTAATGTACGACATGATATTATCCACGACTGCTTTGAAAGTGTCGGAATGGATATCCACCAGACGCGGCGGTATCTTGCCGGTAGCCGGGTCCTGAAGATCCTTCAGGCATAGGTTGAGCACCTGACCGGACTGGTCTACGAACACCATGCATCCCGTATAGCCTTCGCTGAACAGCTTATAAACGCCCATACCGAGCTGCGAACAGTAAACGAGGTCGTATGCGACCGGTGTCTGGCAACGCACCTCATAACCGATCTCCACCGGCCGCGATTTGACTTTCAGGCCGAGGTCAGCGACTTTACGCTCTATAAGCTCGTTGAAGATATGCGCTTTGGAGACTTTACCCAATTCCGGATGGCCGTGGTCGTCGAAGGTGAAGTGAACACCCGATTTTTTAATCTCCTCGTCACTCAGCTCGTGGAATACGCCTTCCGATATCATAGCCGCACCGTAATCCATACCCATTATCTTTCGTTTTATAATGGACGAGATAACAAGGTTTACAATTTTGTCGATGGTGATTTCCGTCTTATCGAACATTTCCGGGATTACGGTCATCGGGTAGTGGCATGACACACCGATACCGAAAGCAAGGTGACCCGCGCTTCGGCCCATTGCCGCGAGGACGAACCAGTTACCGCTAGTTCGGGCATCCATATATACCGTGCGGGCAATCGTCGCGCCCTTGTCCAGCGCCGATTCGTAACCGAACGTCGGGGTGCCGCCGGGCAGCGGAAGGTCGTTGTCTATCGTCTTGGGGACGTGTATATTGGCAATCGGGTACTGCTTTGCTTTGAGGAACTTGGCGATACGGTTAGCGGTCGAAGCCGTATCGTCTCCGCCCACGGTAACCAGCAGTTTGACATTGTTACCGGTAAAAAATTCGAGGTTGAAATTCTCTTCGAAATCCTTGTCGGAGGGTTTGAAACGGCTCATCTGGAGGTACGAACCGCCGCGGTTGAAGATATCGTCGGCGAGTTTATAATCGATGTCTTCCATGCGGGTATCCTTCCTGAAGAGGCCCGAATAACCGGCGTGCAGCCCGATAACACGGTACCCTTTCTGCAGGAATGTCTTTGCCACACTTCCCACCACGGTATTCATACCCGGTGCGGGTCCGCCACCCGTAAGGATTGCAATAGCGTCTTTCATAGTAAGTTAATATTTTTCGGATTAGTTAAAATTCGGTATAATGCGTCCGGACACAAAATTAACAATATTTCCTTAAATATTTTAATAAATTTCCGGCCCCGCTGCCGCCTATAACGAATCCGCCAGTTTCTTCAGGGCCGCCTGTTTCCTTCCCGCTTTGCGGGCCTCTACGGCAAAGTAGAGCCCCACCCCGAGGATGAGGAGTACGATAAGACTTGCCAGCGATATGCTGAATACAAAAAACCCGAGTATCAACGCCACCGTGCAAATCGCCACAGGGTTTTTATGGAAAAACACACCCATACCGACGAAGATTAGTCCGATAATGAGGGGAATCGCCGCCCATATATTGTCCGCCGGGCCGGCGAACAGAATCACGGCGTTTATAAACGCAAGCCCGGCGACGCCGAAAATTGTGTAACGGGCCGACTGGAGGTGGCGCTCGGACTGGTCGACCTCGTTTCGCAGGAGGATTGCTTTCGTTGCAAGAAAGGCTTTTTTATCCTGGGTGGTTCCGGTCGTCGGAAACCCGCAGGTGCATTTGTCGGCACCGCTTTGCTCCGGTTTGTTACAATAGATACAGTTCATCTTCTTCTATATTTGGATTAGTTAGCCTGAAAGTTAGTAATTCGTATTAAATTTGAAACTTGACATGGAGATGGCCAATAAAAATATATCGGTGCAATTACACCGCGCCGCCGACGGCAAGAAATATTTCCTGCTGCGGGACCTCTATACCGCTCACAGGCCGACACTGCCCCGAAAGGAAGGCCTGTATTGGGATGCGGTATTTCACAACCTGTTCGGCCGGGAGTATCGTTCGCTGGTCGCGGCCGGACGATTTCTGGCCGAATACGGTCCCGCCGGAGATGCCGCCGGAGAAATGCTATACCTTACTTCGGTAAACCAGCTACGAAGGTCGCGATACGGTGCGGCGGCAGCATCGCTCCGAAAGTTGATACGGCACTACCGCGACGGGATGGATGCCGAAGAATTGAACGAGGTCCGCAGTAACCTCGAAGTGTGCCGGGCGCTCCGGCGGGTCGGCCCACAGACCGTTGAATCGAACGGAATCCGCAGCATCCCAACCCGCGGGACCCGTTTCGGGCACATAACCGTAAGTGTCCGTGCGGGGGCGTTACGGGGACGGTTTATCGTGGACACCGGGGCCAACTACTCTACCGTGGGCCTCGGCGCAGCGCGGCAGATGGGTCTGATTACGGAAGGCTCCGGTGTGGAAGTGGGCACGGCTACCGGGGTGCGGCTGGAGTGCGGCCTGGCCCATGCACCCATCCTCGACCTGTCGGGAATAACCGTCCGCAACGCGGTATTTATCGTTATGGAGGACAGCCAGCTCTCGTTTCCGGAACTGGATTATTCGGTGGAGGGGATAATTGGCCTGCCGATACTCCGGCAGTTGGGCAACCTGCGTTTCTACCGGGACCATATCCGTATCGGCAATGTCCGGATACCGGGTCATATAAGCCATAACCTCTGTTTCGAAGGTTTAATGCCGCTGGTCGAGGTCGGCAGCCGAGGCGAGCGTCTGATGTTCACACTCAACACGGGCGCCAACCAGTCGGAATACTCCCGTAATTACTACTCTCGGCATGCGGAGCGGCTCGATGCCGGCACACGGGAATCGAACGGCCTGCGCGGCGGAGGCGGAGGCGTAATCCGCTGTAAGGCCCTCACCCTTCCCGATGAGAAACTTACGGTCGGGGGCAGGCAGGTGATAGTACCGTCGATGAACGTAATCCGTGACGATTACGAGTTCAGCCGCGGGAAGGACGGCAACCTCGGGCTGGATGCCCTTATGGCCGGCGACGGATTCGCTCTGTCTTTCGACAGGATGGCCGTATATCCCTATCCTCCGTCGAATTTCACAGATATACACCGTTAAACCTACCCGGATGAAGAAGTTATATATGATATGACCGGGTTATGGAGGCGAGCCTTACAATAATTAATGTTCCTCGAGTCTGCAAACAGGTTATAAAGGCCCCGTAGTACGGGGTATTTTAACGTGCGCACCGGCAAATGGAGCGGGACATGGGACCCGGACTATCGACCGGTATTATACCGGTGGGTTGCCAATCGTCCGGTCGCTGTGTAACGGGGGGAGTGATTTCCAAACCGGGATATCCCGGAATATCCGTAAACCCGGGGAATAAATCTATCCGTACTCCAATCTATTATCGGTTCGATATCCGTTCTTTTCACCGAGACTACCCACCCCACCGGTCCCTCGGGGACCGGACAAAAAAAAGCGGGCGCCCCGGCATGGAGCGCCCGCTTCCTTCAGTATTTCCTATTTTGTTATTTTACAATCCGCAGGGCGATGTTACGGTCATGTGCCCTCAGGCTGTCCGGAGCGTCGGCAGGATACTGTGCGTACTCCTCACCGAAACCACGGGTATCCACACGGTTGCCGTTGATACCGTTGCTTTCGAAATATGACTTGATATATTCGGCTCTCTCCTTGGATATCTTCATGTTAGCCGGGTCGGTACCCACCTTGTCGGCGTATCCCCCGATACGTATTTTCACATCCGGATAAGCTTTGAGTACCTGCACAAGGTTATCGAGCTGCTGTTTCGAACCGGCCGTAAGCTCGTCGGCGCTGTCGAACTGAAATTCGATATTATCGAACTCGAACCACTTGCCCTTAAGGTCGTTGTCGTTAGCATTTTTGTACGAATCCGAATTCAGGTATGCCACCAATTTGTCTTCGGCGCCGCCTTTGTAAACGTTGATTTTACGTCCGTCGGGAAGGGTTACTTCGGTACGCACACCGTTGCGGGTAGTGTTATCGTCCACGGTAGCCACAGGGCGGGCACGAACCGTATCGACATGCTCCACATAACCCGTGCGGTTATTTTCCACTACTTTGTTACGGTGGCAAGACCTCCACCAGAACCAGCACAGAAGCAGAAGCAGCAATATAATCACCCACCATATCCAACCGTTTCCAGTTTTTTTCCTGACGGGTTCCGCCGTAGTCGTGGTGTTGCGGTTGCCAAGAATCGGCGCGAGACCGAGGAGCGTATAGATATTCGCCGGTATATCCCGCGCTATGGCGACTTTCTCGTTGTCAAGTTCGGACAGGATATCGGCCATACTGTCGTTGTGTTTCGATACCCGGTTACCGAGGAACGCGGCGATGGCGGTTGAAACCATGTGGGTAAGTTTCCCTGCGCTGGCAGTCGGGATACCGGCCTTGGCGGCGACGGCGGAGTTGAATTCGGCAGTCTTATTACCCAGAATACCACCGGCGAGTTTATCGCCTACATTTATATTGTTATAAATGCAGTTGCCCCCGAAAATACCGTTCAGGTCGTTCACGAGGTCGTTTTTTCCTGCCATCTCTATCGTTTCCCTGATCCCGGAGGTATTGCCTTCCTTTATCATCTTGCCAAGGAGCGAAGGAAGTATCGCCGAAACGGCCGTAGAGACCTTCGCATTGCTTTCACCCAGCGTGGTAGCTGCTTTAGATACCAGATCGGGACCGATAAGGTTCTTTAAAGTGTCATAAATGTTCACCATAGTGCTTGATATATTAATTGGTTTTCTTCGTGTCGAAACTGTATATTGCAAATACTATACAAAACCCGTACAAATCCTTGCGGGATGTGCCGGAATAAAGGCCCGGCCCCGACCCGCCGTCTCAGAGCACCGTAATATGGAACGCTTTACCTATCCCGGTAAAAAAAATCTGCAGTCCGATACAGAATGTGATAAACGCCACCATCTTATTGATAATCATATTCCCGTTCGAACTGATGCGGCCCGTTATCCGGTCGCCCTGTGTGAGGAAAACATACAGGATAACGCAGAGCAGTAATATAACCAGCCCGATAACGGCATAATTAACCGCCGTATGCAGGATATTGTCGCCCACGGCCGTTGCCATAAGGGTGAAAATCACCGATATGGACCCGGGCCCTATGCTGATGGGAAAAGTAATGGGATAAAACAGGCGGCTTTCGAGGTTGGCCGGGTTCACACTGTCCACCTGCTCCCTGTCCTCGGATAGCACCGCATCGGAGCCGGAAAGTAGGTCGAGCCCCGTTTTGCCGATAAGTATCCCACCGGCTATCTGTATAACAGGGACGGCCAGACCGAACAACAAGAGCACCAGATGGCCAAGTGCAAGGCTGCCCAGGCCCACCATTAGGGCGTTGACCATAATCCTTTTGGCATAGTTTCGCCGGGACCGGGTATCCAGACCGCCCAGAAAACTGTTCACTATAAACCCGTTCCCGACGGGGTTCATCACCGGGAACAGGGCGAGGAACGAGGCGGTGAACATATATAGGACTCCCTGTACGGTCATAGTTTAAAAGGTATTTTGCGACATACCTGTCAGCAAATACCTTACCGCAGGGCCAGGGCACGCCCTTTGCACCGTACCCGTACGGATAATTTCATTTGGTTATGGCACGAATAAAACTGGGAAGTAAGATTGAGATGGCGGTCCTTGCGCTTACACTTGCGGTACAGCTGACAAAGCTGATACGCGAGCATCTACACAAACCCGCTCCCGAGCCGGTAAAACCCGTCGCACCGGCCAACCGCGCCGAACCGGCGCCGATAAAAATTAAAGAGTAACGGTTTGTTGTTCGTATGGCAGGGAAAAAATACCCGCTCCTCTGAGGAAGGAACGGGTATCGTTTTTTTAATTTAAAATACAGTGGTCCGCAAATTAGCCGTAGTTATAAACAAATGTTGTCCTGAAACGAAGTGAAAGATCTTTGAGCCGTATCGGAATCGATAACGATAAAAGATAGGATAAGTAAATCTATGTCATATCACTCCTCGACAACAAAGGGCTGAGCGATGCGTAGGTATCCTGCCCCGGATATATAAAGAGCACGGAACCTTCCTTAATGGTATCTATGATTTCCCGGCTCACCTTGGGCGGTATGGCGGGGCATCCGAGGCTGCGACCGAGCATCCCGCGCCGTGCGGCCATAGACGGGTCGGCATATTTGGACGGGTGCATTACGATGGCTCTTTGCCGGGCCTTGTCGTTAATACCCTTCTCGAGACCTTCCAGCCGAAGCGAATACCCGGCCTGACCGTGGTATGTCTCATCCGTCAGGAAAAACCCGGGCGAGCTCTTGTATGAACCTTTCACGTTTGAGAACGACACGGCGTACTCCTCCCCGCTGTTGCGCCCGTGGGCAACATGGGTGCGGTAGAGCACCTGTTCGTTCTCCATATCTATCACGAACAACCGCTCGACGGCCGAAGAACGCGAATAGTCTATCAGGGTGAGTATCTCCTTATCCCGTTCCTTAATCTTACGGTAACCGGTATAGGCCAAATCGAATGCCTCGAAGTTCAGCTGCTCGTCATCGAGTCCGAGCCTGTCGAAAAGCAGGGATGATTCGCGGTATGGAGGAAGTCCGGTATAATCGGTTCCGGAAGCGTCCGCCCCCTCCCCGGCAACTGTAAACGGTTGTGTTCCCGACGAATTGCCGGAAAATATGAGGGTCAGGGATGCAATGAGTAGTTTTAGCGTCAGTATCATGCCTAACTAACGCACCCCTTTCCGGTGATATTGCAAAAAGGCGGGATTTTACAATTACCGGGCCATATTTACTGACTTTTAGTACATCAGTCGATAACTATAATAAGAGATTTGTCCCGCGGTGCGTTGTCGTAGATATACTTTGCGTGCGATGTCGCCGTACGGACGCACATATGCGAACGTGGGGTAGTGCCGAGAGTTGAGCTGAACTCCACCATCGCACCGGTCGGATTGTTGACCGGTACCCCATGGATATATGCACCGTTGGTGAAACGGTTGGCATAGGGCGCGTATCCGGCTATCCGGTCGCTGCCGTCATGGAGGTACATCATCTTCTCTTTTTTGTCCTGGAGCACGAATATCCCGGCCAGAGTCTCGTATTGGTAGGGCGGACGGTGGAGACCGGTAGTGGCCGGGTTCATACTCCGCACAAGCCATTTACCGCCCGAATGCTCCAGCATACAGATATTCTGGTTGGTGCGGTCCACCACGATAACGGTCCCGAACCGCTCCGTATCGAGCGGCCGTACATAATCGTCCGGGACGACCCACTGCCCGGGGTAGTTTATATTTTCCACTCCGTACCATCCCTCCTCCTCGGAAAGAATCTCCACCAGCGAGCCGTCCCGGCCATAACGCTCGGGGACAGAACGGTCGTCCGGTCGGTATACCGGTACAGATTGGTTGCGCATCACACCGTATTTGTCCGTAACGATATTATTGTCGTCATGTTCGTAATCCTGCGGAAGGGGCGGTCGGTCGTGTTCGTTTTTGTAATTTTCGAGCACTCCCCACCGCGCCTTTTGGTCGTTCACCCGGTCGACCGCGTAGAGGAACCCGGCAATCCGGTCCCACTGGAAGCGCCGGGAGGTTCCGTTATAATTGTATTGGTCCGGCAGGGTATGGTCGTCATAGAGCGGGGCCTTCTCGATATCCACATTGCCGGGTGCGGACTTCCACCGGTCGGCTTCTTCGAAATCTATCAATTCCGAGGGAACAAAGAGCGAATCGGGCCATTCGGGTACGTCCCGGTCACCGGGCCTGTAAGGAACACCGGACTGCTGGCCGTAAATTATTGTCGAAATCAGAACAAATAGTGTCGGAATCAGAACCGATTTAGTTGCCATATCAGATATTTTAAACCTCTCCCACCGCAAATTCGGTTCCACAGCCTTACGCTCCCCGGACGGTTAGTACCCGGTAGTTTGCCACAATCGGATTAAATCGCTAATTTTACTCGGACCGTTTTCTAATATAATATACATTTTCATTACTTTAGGTACGGTTGTACCGGTTTCTTTCCTGAAGGCACGCAGGTAATACAGATTAATATTGCCGAATAAAAAAAACCTAAACTATTACATATGAAAAAGACTTTAATCCTTGCCGCCCTTATCGCGGGTTTTGCCGTCGGGGCGCGTGCCGACCAGGCCACCGTCACCGTCAAAGTGAACGAAGGCCGGTACACAATCAGCCGCCATATCTACGGCCATTTCTCGGAACACCTCGGCCGGGGTATTTACGACGGACTTTGGGTCGGGGAAGACTCGCCCATCCCCAACATAAAAGGGGTACGAACCAATATTATCGATGCTCTCAAACATATCAACATCCCCAACCTGCGCTGGCCGGGCGGCTGTTTCGCCGACGAATACCACTGGATGGACGGTATAGGCCCGCGCTCCGAGCGTCCCCGGATGATAAATACCCATTGGGGCGGTGTGGTGGAGGACAACGCCTTCGGTACGCATGAGTTCCTCGACCTGTGCGAAACCCTCGGAACCGAACCGTATATCTGCGGTAATGTCGGCAGCGGTACGGTCGAGGAGATGGCCAAATGGGTAGAATACATCACATTCGACGGTGAAAGCCCGATGGCCGACCTGCGACGGCGCAACGGCCGCCAGGAGCCGTGGAAAGTTAAATACTGGGGCGTGGGTAACGAAAACTGGGGCTGCGGCGGGAATATGACCGCCGAGTATTATGCGGGCGAATACCGCCGCTACCAGACCTACTGCCGCAATTTCGGCGATAACCGCCTATACAAGATAGCCGGCGGTCCCAACGCAGCGGATTACCACTGGATGGAGGTGCTGATGCGTGACATCCCGCTCCGGCAAATGGACGGTGTCTCGGTCCACTACTACACCGTGCCGCACACCTGGTCCCTGAAGGGTTCGGCCTACGAGTTCGATGACGACGAGTACTACCTCACCATCTCCAAAGCCGCCTTTATGGACGAGCTAATTGCTAAGCATTCGGAGGTGATGGACCGTTACGACCCGCAGAAGAGGGTTCAGCTTATCGTTGACGAGTGGGGTTCGTGGTACGATCCGCACCCGGGCAGCAATCCCGGGTTCCTCTACCAGATGAATACGATGCGTGACGCAATCCTCGCCGGAGTCACCCTCAACATCTTCCACAAGCACTGCGACCGTATCCATATGGCCAATATCGCCCAGTTGGTGAATGTCCTTCAGGCCCTTATTCTCACCGAGGGGGACCGGATGATACTCACGCCCACCTACCATGTATTCGATATGTATAAGGTCCACCACGACGCCACCATGCTTCCCATCGAAATTGGCACCGTCAAAACGGGCGGAGATAACTCCATCGACCAGGTTAGCGCATCGGCTTCGCGCGACGGCGAAGGGACGGTACACATCTCGCTCGTGAATACCGACCTTGAAAACGAAGTGACCGTAACTTGCCGCCTCGAAGGCCTCGGCAGCGCCCGCAAAGGCAAAGGGCAGGTGATAGCGGCCGAGAATATCACCGACTACAACTCCTTCGACGAACCGGAGAAAGTGGTACTCTACGACTTCGACAATTTCGAAGTCCGGGACGGTCTGGTAAGCCTTACCCTGCCCGCCAAATCGGTGGTCACGGTAGCTGTGAACGGCAATTAGTTCGCATACATGTATTAAACCCGTAACATTATCCGATAGATATAATCCATAGAAACGGGGAGCCGCAACGACGGTTCCCCGTTTTGCATCTGGTGAGTCGGCTCAATTGGCGATATAATCGAACAGGTAGCCGATACTGCTGGGAAAATTGTAGATAAGAAGTGTCCCGGCGGCCGTCACCACGAGGTAAGTTACCGCATTTGCAAAACCTGTGGCAATACCATCCGACAATGAAAAGATTATCCTGAAACACTGTACCACCATCACAAGGGCCCCCGCGCAACCGAGAATAACCCCGCCCACCGGCACGAACGGTATATACCACATACCCACCAGAAATCCCGCACCGCCCACCAGATAGGAACCGAGCGTCGCTCCTGTATCCTCGCCGTATTTATCCTCGAGGTAGTTCATGGCCGCGACAACCTGTATTGCAGCGACGACATAAAACGCCAGCGAAATCACCATCCCGCGGAAGAAGCCAGCATACAAGGGGTGGGTGAACCACAAAGGCCCGGAAAATTCGCCGAAAAACCGGTCGAACGTGAAGAAATATACCAGTTCGGCGGCACTGACCAGAAAAAGAATCCGGACAGCCTTCCCGTCGCAGTAACCGCGGTCATGACCCATCCACCGCGACAGCAGGGCCAGAACGGTAAGGACCCATACTATCCATATAGGATTTACGCCTATCCTCCGGCTTCCGGAGCCGGGCCCGCTGTTCTCCCGGTCCCCTGTCTGTCCGTCAGCGCCGGTCTCCGCATACGCCATATTGACCCTACGACCGATAGGTATGATGTTACCGATCCGCTGCGCGGCTTTACCGGTAAATATACTGTAAGCCATTCCGGAACAGTATATCGGGGCATATCCGGAATACCCTCTGGCCGTTGTGACTATCCCCGGATTTTGAACCTGCCCGGCCGGATGTAAAAATAGGAAGAATAAGATAAATAAGTATTTCATAAAGTACGGTTTCGGGTCCGAATCAAAAGTATTCATAACATGCTGGATTTCAAAAAAATCTTCCGGCAATCTATATAAATTCCCGTCGTCCGATAGTAAATAAATACAATTATAATTTTTCAAAATCTCGGTCCACGGCCCGAAATGCACGATTTTAGCTTTTCATACTATATGAAAAAAGAGACGGTAACAGAAAAAACGGGCAGGATAACCTTAGGGGCTTTCCTGTTATTTGCAGGCATCAGCCACCTTACTTTTGCGCGGGACGATTTCCAGGCGCAGGTTCCGGATTGGGTACCGCTCGATAAGGACCTTACGGTAGTCCTGTCGGGCGCGGCTGAGATATCTCTCGGGGCGGCGTTAATGTTGTTAGCACGCAAGCGGAGGTTGGTCGGACTGGTTGCGGCACTGTTTTTTGTGGCCGTCTTCCCGGGAAATATTTCCCAGTATACCCACCACCGCAGCGCATTCGGGCTCGATACGGACAGACGCAGGTTTATCCGGCTCTTATTCCAGCCGGTTCTCGTCGCATGGGCGTTATGGATATCGGACAGCCGCAAATTGTTATGACAATAAGGCGGAGAACTAAAACTTTTTTTGCCGATTTTTCATCCGGGCGCCCCGCCCTGCGTAATGTTTTGTAATAAAACGTTTCCCGGTCTACCCTATAAGAAATAAACCATTTAATAGCTTGATTATTAAAAAGAGACCAATACGGCTACAATAAATTCATCATACCAAATTTTATTTATATTTGTATTTATACAACGATTACCGATGGAATAATTGCAGATAATCGGGGGTGGAAATCGTATGCGGCCACCTCAGGTTCGGTAAAGACGGTACGGTACATCGCTCGGAAAAGATCCGTGGTTCAGGCTTTACTGCTTACAATCAACGGAGCGCTCTCGGGAAAAGAAATATACCGAACGGACGATTTTTTCGGCTACCTCGGGCGGTTGCAATCCCCGCACAACGTATGAATAAAGAATAAACTTTACTATGCTGACCCAATGCAAGTTACAAAGAATCCTGACGGTTATGTCATTAAATATATATTAAATCCGGGAGAGGAAATAGCATTCCATACTTACGGTCCGTGCTTGGTTCTTTTATCTCAAGGCGAAGTTTCCCTATATATTAAAGGGTCGGAAACCAAGCTGGGGGAACGGAGCATACGGCTTATACCGCATATTCCGTTCCGACTGGAGGCATGTATAAACGCGAAAGTACATCTTCTACTTCCGGATTTGGTCAGGCTGTTGGCGGAGAGTCTGGGAATGGATTTTACCGACCGAACGGGTATCAAAAAAGCGAGGATTAAAGCCGTTCCCCTGTTCTCGTCCCGGTCCACCACCGTCGATTTCTTTACCGGTTTGCGGCCGGACGACCTCGTCGGCACAGATTATGCGGAACTCAAAATGAAGGAGATTTCCTATCTTGCGCAAGCTGAAACCACACCCTCGTACCGTCAGAAGCTCTTAACCGCCCTCACTTCGAGGGACTGGTTTTTTCGTATCAGAGTATGCGACGCCGCTGCCCGGTGCGACACCGTGACGGAAGCCGCCTCGATTATGGGATTGACGGCCAGCGGTTTTTCCAAACGGTTCAAAAAAGTGTTCGGCGAACCGTATTACCACTGGCGTCAGGCGCAGAGGTTGGCTGAAGTAAAGTACGAACTCCAGAACACAGCCGTTCCGCTCAAAGATATATCCGCCAAGTACGGTTTCTATTCCGTACAGCACTTCGGGCATGCCGTAAAAAAATATACGGGCCAACCTCCCGGGCGGTTGCGCGGTGAATCGCAGGGTGTAAAAAACCTACGGGACGACGCCGGTAGTAAAGAATAAGGGCTGCGAATGTTTCGCAGCCCTTATTTGTAGCGAGTCCGAGACTTGAACTCGGGACCTCATGATTATGAATCATGCGCTCTAACCAGCTGAGCTAACTCGCCGCTTGTAAAGCAGTGCAAAAGTATCGTTTATTTTCAAAACCACAAAAAATAGACCTTCCTTTTTTACTTATATTTCAACGGCCGTGTTGGAAATTTCCGACGCCGGTCCGGGATTTCTACCCTTTCGATTACCCCTGTCAGAAACTTGCCACCACCTCTATGGTAATCTTATCCTGAAGGAGGGGATTACGGGAGAAGTCGCGCGGAGTATGCATTACGAAATACTTTTCGAACTGTATCCGCAGCTCCGTGCCGATTATTTTTCCGGTGAAACCGAAATTCACACCGACGGTTGCCCGGTGGGCGGAAAAATAATCCAGTAGTCCGTCCATATCTATAAACTCTATCTTATCGCCGATATCCCAGCGACCGAGCGGCGCTATGTAACGGAACACGGAAGACTCACGGGTCCCTATCCGGTAGAAACCCTGTATATGCCCCGCCTGCAACAGCCTCAGACCGTCCATTTGCAGACGGCGCTGTGCATATTCGGTTTCGACGGTCCAGTCTTCGGCGGTGTAACTCAACTCCGCACCCCACATCCGGATACGCTGGTTGAACACTGCGGTCGACAGCGAATTGTCCTCCCCCACGACCGCCTTACTTCCTGCCGGGGTGTGGCCGTTGTAGTGCGACAGCGCGCCGTGCAGGCCGTTCTCCGGGCCGAGTTCGATTTTACCCACTAAATTTATATTGTCGTCCCACTCCGGGTTATTGGTTCCCGAGCCGTTGAACGCCCCCACCGAAAAGCGCACAGGTGCCCCTTTGAACCGGTAACGCAACAAAGCCCCGAGGTCGCGCGAACCGATGGACGAAGCCGTATGTCCGACTCCGCCGCCGGAGACGGTAGAGGTGTAGTAAGTCGTAAGGTATTTACTGAGGAAGGAGCGGTTGGAAAAGATTGTGGAGTTCGGCCCGCGGTCGAGGTCGGTACTGAACCTGTACTGCTGCTGGCCGATGGTAGCCTCCAACTGTCCGGAAAAATAGGTAACGTAGGAGTCGAGTACCGATAGTTTTCCCTCATTGCTGAAATCTATCTGTATGGCGTATTTGAAATTGGGGCTGGCGAAGCCGCGCACCCCCATTCGTGAATTGCGGACATTGAACCAGTGGGCACCGTCGTAGAGACTGGTCTCGAATTTGGCCTTCACGGCGCCGAAAATCTCGGGCCTGTAACTGATCGTTTCTTCATCGAGGCTCTCCTGTGCATATCCGCGGACGAGTGCCGCCAGAAATAACACCCCGCAAATAGTTGCTCTCCTGCGTAACATAGTTTAAGTTTGGTTACGGGATGCAAAGGTAGAGCAAATTCATAAAGTCGCAATACCCGCCAATGGCCAAGTCCAAACGACATAGATATTCCATATCGTTCGGAGCGGCCGTCAACAGAAAAACCGCGGCTATAAAACGCTTTCGGAGGTAGATTCTACTCCATCGGCAAGACATAACCGTGCCCACCTGTACCGCAGAAGAACAGGTCCGACTACCGCACGGAAAAAATTGTAGCCGCCCCTATTTATCCAACTCCTTATTCTGGGTTTTGAGCAGGTCCCGTATTTCGCCGAGCAGTTCCTGGTCTTTAGTGGGCGGTACGGTCGAAGGTTCGTCCTTCTTACGGTTGAGTTTCGACAGCAACCTTACAAATAAAAAAATGGAGAAGGCGATTATAATAAAATTGACACACGTCTGGATAAACTCACCGTAGTTGATCTTTACGGCGGCCGTGGTTCCTTCGGCCGGTTTGAGGGTGAATGCAAGGTCCGAAAAGTCTACCCCGCCCACGAGAATCCCGATGGGCGGCATAATTATGTCCGCAACGAGCGAGTTAACGATCTGCCCGAACGCGCCGCCGACTACCACGCCAACCGCGAGGTCTATAACGTTACCCCGCATGGCAAAAGATTTGAAATCCGACAAGAAGCTCATAAATATATTTTTAAATGGTTTACATCTGATACAAATATAGTGCTACCGCGCATAACCCGTTCCAACGGATATCTTCTTTGGGGCAGAAAGTTCAAGGCCCCGAACCATCCCCGAACCCGGGACCGGGTATCAATGGCGGAGAAGCAAATAAATACAAGCCCACCATTATTGAAGTGCCCCCGAAAGTTTGGACGGGTTAAAGATTAAATTTGGACATGAGTTCGGTATTTTATCGGGCTCATGTTGTTTAATGCGGATTTGAACCGTAGCGTTCATATCTGCATAGCCACGTGCGAAGGTTACGACGAGGAATACCAAAATGAACTGACGCCGAACGAGTCGAGTGTTCCCCGGACAAAATGGAACGGATAGCTTGTAATTTCTCTGCTTTACTATACTTCATAAAAAACACCCCAAATGTTGTGTCCAACTTTTGGGGTGCTGTTCATTATCCGGCGGGCCTGCATACTGAGCTATTAGCGGCAATCTCAGCGTTTCCAGGCCTTAAGTATCTCGCCGACATACATCTTGTGGAAATCGTTATCGGGATAGTGTTTGCCGGGAATGGAGGTGTCGGTGAAGTCCGCCTTTTCGAGGAATCCGGCATACATCTTCCTGCACTCCAGCACAAGGCACGCTTCGGCAAATGCTACGCTTCCGTCGTCGGTACGGACGGGCGTAAGTCCCGCTTCGGCTACCTTATCGGTATCCCGCCCCGAGACGCTCCCGCAGTGGGCCAGCGCCTTACGATAACCGTCCCCGAAAAAAGAGAGGGTAAAAATATCGTTCTCCTCGGCAAACCGGAATGTATAACGCTGCGGCCTTATAAAGATAAATGCGGCATGCACGCCCCAGATTTCACCCATAGCGCCCCAGCTCGCGGTCATCATGTTGAACTCCTCCGGCGTCCCTGCTGTTATCAGCATCCACTGTTTACCTATCATTTCGATAAAATTACCGTCGATTTCGAGGGGGTCTATCTTAACCATATTTTCCATAATCCTGTCGCTTTCTTATCGCACCCAGCGAATCGGATGCCAAATACTCTCGTCCCGGGAATTTACCGGGTGACCTCGACTCCGCGGCTACGGCACTGTACTCCGGTATACCGAATTACTTCGATCTTATAACCGACTTGATATTCTCAATAAGCATCGAGACGGCTACCGAATTGAAACCGCCCTCGGGAATAATTACGTCGGCATACTTCTTCGACGGCTCTACGAACTCCTCGTGCATGGGTTTCACAGTCTGGATATACTGATTGACCACCGACTCCATCGTCCGGCCCCGTTCCACCACATCCCTCAAAAGGCGGCGCGACAGACGGAGGTCCGCGTCGGTATCCACGAACACCTTCATATCCATAAGTTCGCGCAGCTCCCGGTGGTCGAAAATAAGTATCCCCTCCACTATTAGCACTTTGGAAGGCATCACCCGCACCGTCTCGTCCAGCCGTGCATGCTCCACGAACGAATAGACCGGCCGCTCGACCGGTATTCCGCTCTTGAGCATATTCACATGGTCCACTATCATATCGGTGTCGAACGACTGCGGGTGGTCGTAATTGAGTTTCGTACGCTCCTCAAATGTGAGGTCGGGATAATTTTTATAGTAGAAATCGTGGCTGAGAGTCACCACATCGTCCCCTTTGAAAGCCTCCTGGAGCCTTTTAACCAGGGTACTCTTACCCGAACCGGTGCCACCCGCGACACCTATGACGGTCACATCCATATCGTATTTTGTTTTAACGGTACATGCACTAATATCGGTCCAAAGATATAAAAAAGCTCTTTACGCGACTATCCCGCCGGAGAGCGGAATATCCCTTAACCGTACATCGTCATTCCATAGAGGGCGGGTATTTTACCGTTCCATCAAAGTTATCCATCAGATAATTATATACATGTTTACACTAAGAGAAATGTACGCCTGCTTTCAGACGTGCGGCCGCCGGGGGCAGGGTGGCGGGCCGCTATAAAATAAGTAGTGTAAATAGTATATAGTTACCATCCAATATTCGGAACGTTACCTGAGCCCGCGGAGCCATCGTCCGACAACCGCCCGCATCTCTTCTCCGTGTTCGAACTCCTGCCGCCAGCCCCATCCGTGGCCACCCGAGGGCCAGATATGGATTTCGGCCGGGACGCCGTTAACCCGTGCGGCATCGTAGAAGGCGGTGCCGTTGCGCGGGTCCACCGCCGCATCGTCGTCGCTGAACAGTATCAGCACCGGCGGGGTATCCGGGGTGACCCTCTCGTCGTTGGAAAATGCGGCGACTTCCGATGTATAATCCATCGTGCCGCACAATACCTGCCGCATGGCGGGCGGCCCGTATTTGTCCGACAACGACACCCGGGCATATACCAGTATCCCGAAATCCGGCCGGTCGGCGGGTGAACCGTAGTGAGTCATCGCCGTGGAGGCGAGATGACCGCCAGCCGAGAAACCCATCACCCCTACCTGTCGCGGGTCGACGTTCCATGCCACGGCATTCTCCCTGACCGTCTCGATGGCCCGGAACACATCCCGGGTGGGAATGGCAGCGTCGCCAGCCGGCATCCGGTACTTGAGGACCACCCCGGCTATACCGCGTTCGGCCAGCCACCGCGCCACATCGCGCCCTTCATGGTCGATAGAGAGGTGCCGGTAACCCCCGCCCGGGCAGACTATCACCGCCTGAGCGCCGGCCGCGGCGGCATCCGGCAGGTACACCTCGATTTCCGCGCGGTTCACATCCCTGATACGGCCGGTCTCCGTGAAGTGTTCCGTGAGGCCGTTATCTCCCGGTGCACCCTCCGGCCACAGGTCGATAATAATAGGCTGGGCTGCATAAAGCCCGGAGCATAGTAGTGTGACGATTAAGCAGAAGAAGGTTTTCATAGTCGGACGGGTAAAAGTTATCCCGAAATTTATAAAATATCCTGCGCACCGGCAAACCGTAAACCCAATATCTTAGGTCGGGCTTGATAGTGTTTACATTCTTAAGATACATATAATGACAGCTATTTCCCACGGTAGCTCCTTCTGTTACGGTTGAAAATAGCATTATCGATATTTCATTCCGGGCCAAGAGAACGGATTAATAACCTAAATCCTGAGGGAACACCAATAAGGCGGAGCAGGGAGTCCATACCGAAGAGGGAAAAAGTCTGCAGGGCTCCAATAGATGCGAGAAGCTACGACCGGAGGGGTGGACGTTCTCTGACTATACCGGTAAAATATGTCATTCTGAACGATAGCGAAGAATCTTCTTTTGTTTTTTATTAGGTAAATATGTTTTTTAACTTCCCACCT
>JAJBVT010000011.1 GCA_020859685.1 Rikenellaceae bacterium | reverse complement strand
GTCGTATAGGTGTGTATAGGTGCGGGATGTTCGTTGTTTTCGGGTTTTTGCCGCTGTGCGGGATATGTCCGATGGGTTCGATTAAACAGTTTAGGGTTGATGGGTAGTAGGAATACGGGTGGTATTTGGCGGGGAGTATAAAAATCGATAAATTTAAGAACACTTAAACCGTTAGTTATGATTACCCGGGATATAAAGATAAGGGTTCGTTACAAGGAGACCGATGCGATGGGGGTGGTGCACCACTCCAACTACGTGACATATTACGAGACGGCCCGGACCGAGATGCTCCGGGAGTTCGGCACCACCTACCGAACGCTGGAAGAGTCGGGGGTAATGCTGCCCGTGAGGGAGGTAACGATGCGGTTCTTCGTTCCGGCCCGGTATGACGACCTGCTGACCGTAAGGATAACCCTGCGGGAAATGCCGGGCGTGAAGATGATATTCGACCACGAGGTGTTGAATGAGCAGGGCGAGCTGGTCAATACCGGTACGGTGGTGCTGGTATTTATGAACGCTGTAACCCGCAGGGCGTGCCGTGTACCGGGGTGGTTCGCTGAAATATTCCGGCCCTGTTTCCCCGAAGGGTAGATTGGCAACCTGTTGCCGGATTCCATACCGAAAGGCTGACAAATCACTTTTTTGTCAGCCGTTTTTCTGGCCGGGACTGTCGATTTGTCAGCTAATTTGCGATGGCATATTGTTTGAGAACGGTTGGCATAGCTGAACACGTATTGTTAAAATAATCAAAAATATAGCTGATATGAGTACACAGAGTGGAAAGATCGGGGTAACTACCGAAAACATTTTCCCGATAATCAAGAAGTTTCTTTATTCCGACCATGAGATATTCCTGCGCGAACTCGTCTCCAACGCCGTGGACGCCACGCAGAAAATTAAAACCCTGTCGGCCCGGGGCGAGTTCCAGGGCGAGCTGGGCGACCTGACGATACATATATCCCTCGATAAAGACGCCCGGAAACTGACCATTTCTGACCACGGGGTGGGGATGACGGCCGAAGAGATCGACAAGTATATCAACCAGATAGCATTCTCGGGAGCCGAGGAGTTTATGGCCAAATATAAGGACCAGGCCATAATAGGCCATTTCGGGCTCGGTTTCTACTCCTCGTTTATGGTGGCCGACAAGGTGGAAATAGTTACCCAGTCGTACGACGAGAGCGCCCCGACCATGGTCTGGACCTGTGAAGGGACGCCCGAATTTACTTTGACCGAAAGCCCCGTCAAACGGGAACGCGGTACCGATATCATTCTCTACATCTCGGAAGACAGCGCAGAATTCGCCGAGGAGAACCGCATATCGGAGCTGTTGAAAAAATATTGCCGCTTCCTGCCGGTGCCCATAGCCTTCGGAAAGGAGAAAGAGTGGAAGGACGGTAAATATGTCGATACCGACAAGGATAACATCATCAACGATACCGACCCGCTCTGGACCCGGAAACCGGCTGATATAAAAGAGGAGGATTACCTCGAGTTTTACCACAAGCTGTACCCGATGGCGGACGACCCGCTGTTCCATATCCACCTCAATATCGACTACCCGTTCAACCTGACGGGAATACTCTACTTCCCGAAGATTCGTAATAATTTCGAGATACAGAAGAACAAGATACAACTTTACAGCAACCAGGTATACGTTACGGATTCGGTGGAGGGAATCGTACCCGAGTTCCTGACCCTGCTTCACGGGGTTATCGACTCGCCGGATATACCGCTGAACGTGTCGCGCAGTTACCTGCAGAGCGACAGTAATGTAAAGAAGATTTCGTCTTACATTACCCGCAAGGTCGCCGACCGCCTGCAGGAACTGTTCAACGAGAACCGCGAAGATTACGAAAGCAAATGGGACGACCTGAAGGTTTTTATCCAGTACGGGGTGATAACCGAGGAGAAATTCGCCGACAAGGCCGCCGGGTTCCTCCTGCTGAATGATACGGAAGGAAAATATTACACCCTCGAAGAGTACAGGGAGAAGGTTAAGGAGAATCAGACCGATAAGCACGGTACGGTTATCTATCTCTATACCAACGACGTTACCGATAAATACACATTCGTGGAGGCCGCCCGGGCCAAGGGGTACGACGTACTGGTGATGGACGGACAGTTGGACAGCCACTTTATAAATTGGTTCGAGAGTAAGAATCAGGATACCCGGTTCGTGCGGGTGGACGCCGACGTGGTGGACAAACTTATCCAGAAGGAGACCGAACAGGCCATGTCGCTCAGTACGGACCAGCAGGAGATTCTGCGCCCCGTGTTCGAGTCGCAGCTTCCCGCACAGGACGACAAGATACACTACAACGTGACTTTCGAGGCGCTCGACCCTGCCGACGCACCGGTGGTAATCACTCAGAACGAATATATGCGCCGTATGAAGGATATGGCGGCGGCCGGGGGCGGCGGTATGGCTCAATTCTACGGGCAGAAGCCGGACAACTACACCATCGCCGTGAACGGAAACCACCCGCTGGTGATAGATATTCTCGGTGAGGCCGAGAGCGCATACGGTTCGAAACTGGATAAGGTCAATAAGAAGATCGAGGCCGCCCGATCGGAGCAGAAGGCGCTCGACGAACTGCTCAAGGATAAAAAGGAGGATGAAATATCGACCGAGGAGAAGGATAAGCGCGAGGAGATCGGCAAGCGTATCGGCCAGCTCGAAGGCGAGCGTACCGCCCGACTCCGGGAGATAGGTGCGGAGAATCCTCTGGTGAAGCAGGTTATCGACCTGGCTCTGCTGTCGAACGGGATGCTCAAGGGCGAGAGCCTCAATACATTTATCCGCCGAAGTGTGGAGTTGATCGGTAAGTAATCCCGGTTGCGGGATTGTGGAGCTCAGTGCGGAGTGCGGACGGCGACTGTGGAGTGCTGATTGCGGACTGCGACTGTGGTTTGAGGACGGCGCCGGTGGCCTGCGGGCGGCGGAGGGGGGCCGCGGGAGGCGGCCAAGGAAATAAGGCAGGAGGGGGAGAGCGGGAGGCGGGGGGGG
>JAJBVT010000055.1 GCA_020859685.1 Rikenellaceae bacterium | reverse complement strand
CCCTGAAACCGTCCGGCCATCTGAAACTACCGGGATTTCCTTGCGTCCCTCGGATGCGTTCTTTATACCACGTTCCGCAGTTTCCTGTCGGCTGTCCCATTCCGCCCGGGTTATCTCCCCGGTGGTCGATACCGCCGAAAAATCCCTTTCCGGGATACCGGTCATCGCACTGAGTCTCTTCTTCACCCCGGCCATCAAGGTCGTGTATCCGGACGGACCGGTGCCGGAAGTGCAAACCATATTCACCAGCCACTCCCCGACCATCCTCTCGAACCGCCCCTTATCCATATTTATTCCTTTCCCGGCAATAACTGGATAGAGGTCCGCCGCCCATCGCATGGCTTCGGTCAGGTTCCGGGCCAAGGCCGCCATACCGGACGCACGGAGCGAGCCGGCCATATCCCCAACCGGAGAGACGGCCGGGCGGTATCGGTACCAGCCGTCCCAAAGCGTTTCCAGTTCCCGGCCAAAGCCTACCGGACTACGGAGCCGAAAGAAAGAGAGCAACTCCCCGTACCCGACCCCGGAACATGCAGAGAGTAGTTCCGCAAGCCGGACTACCAGCTCCGTCCGGTCAGCCCGCCCACCGCCGTAATCGGCGAGCAGTTCCAGTACGGCCTCCTTAACATGTCGCTGCGCAGCAGTCCCCCCGGCCGACCCACCCCCTTGCAGTTCCGGGAGCGAGAAAGCTATTTCCAGCAATGAACCTATTTCCGCCATCGGACGGAACCACAGTGCCGCAAAGAGCGTTATCTCTTCGCAGGTCAGTTCCCCGGCCAGCGCTTTCCGAAACCTGCAGTCCCGTAACCTAAGCGTCAGCTCCTTCCGGAAGGTATTCCCCGGCATGTCTCCGGACCGGACCACAGCCCTTACCTCATCCGGTATAGCCCCGTCGTACGCAACCGGACCGGGGGCGGCCGGTCGGCACGCGGCCCACAATTCCCCGATTATGGCCGCAAGTTCCCTGTCGGCCGCTGGCACGCCTTCCGCCGCATCGGTCATAACACTCAGAATATCGGCCACATACAGATTATAATGGGCCGCTACCCGCCCTAATACCCTGCGTACATACCACTTCCGGTTAAACCCCTGTCCCGTCCCGGACACCAGCAGGGGTAGCATTATAGCCCATTTCACCGTCCGGAAATCGCCCGACGTGTGGCCCTGAAGCGCCCCCGTCGTATTCTGCCGGTCCAGTTCCCGCGAGTAACCGACTATGAAATCCCCGCCGCGGGGCGAGACCGCGCGGGCCAGCCGCTCCGTCTCCGCCTCCCGAAGGGGCCGTACGAACCGGCGGCACGACTCCCCGTCCGCAAGTAGGGCGCGCAGTACGGGCATATACGGATAGTCGGGCGGGAAATCGTTCCGCCGAAGTCCGGAATAAAGCATTTTGAATAATTTATCCCTGTCGGCCAACAGTTTACGATTCTCCGCTGACTCCGTATCCCGCCTTATTTCCGAGAGTAGTCGTATCAGTTCCGGGATATCGGTCCTGACGTCCGTATATCCTCCGATATTGTCCGTCACAATGCGGACGAGGTGCCCGAAAGTTACATTGAACCTTCCGGAGAGGGCCGAAATCGTACGGCAGATGAACCCCTTGCGGTTGAAATAACTGCCCCAGTCATCGAGAAGATAGGAGTAGACCACCGACCAGACCACGTTTCTGTGGTCCTCCCCACGCATTACGGGAGCTTCCCGGAGGGTCGTCTTTTCCCGGAGCAACCGGACGTAGGAGCAGATAAAACCGGCCTCGGAAGGGACTACTTTCCGAACCCCCGCTTCGAGCGTGCCGTCGTCGAACTGATAAACCATACGCCGTTGGAGCGAAGTATAATGCCCGTATGTGCGCAGGAACCGCACAAATTCCTCCCCGTGGTTTTCCAGGACGAATAAGAACAGCGCGTCCGGGTCTTTACCGTATTTATCCGTACCTCCCGGGGACAGGTACCCGTTGAGCAGGAACCCGCACAGGATGTCGAAAGCACTTTCAGGTGCTCCTACGGCGGTGACGCACACCTGAGGACCGGCACTTTTCAGGATACGGTGCAGCTCACCGGTCAGCGCTTCCCGGAATCTCTCCGCGAAGACTCCGTAAAACCGCTCCCGGTCCACCACTCCCAAATCTATCTCGACTCTCTCCACCGTAACCCGTTCGTCCGTACTTACGGAATCGAGAACTCTGGCGGCAGGTAGTTCCACCGCTACGTCGTAGAACCCGTCCCAGCGCGAGAAGAGTTCCCGCGCGAAACCTTCGGAGTCCGTCCGCAGGTCGAGGCTTATGTGGTTTATCCGGTTCATTCCGTTGCGTATTTCAACCTGAGGAAGCCGTGCAGCTGCCGTGAAAGTTCTTCCGCGCGGGCTCCGGACCCCACGGCCGCCTTCCACGGATAGTACAGTTTCTCGAAGCGGGTGAGATCTTCGGCATGCAGCCAGAGGAACCGGCTATCGAGGTGGGCCGGGAGCCGTTCGGCGATAAACCGCCCGAGTTCCGGCCTTCTTTTACCGACTCGTGTCCACCACGGAAGTACGACAGTGAGGCGGCCGCCCTCGATTTCCCTTACCCCCTCGAACAGGATGTGCTCCACAATGTAGAGCCTTGCGGAAGATAGCGACAGTTCCCGCAAAAAGCGGCGTGCACCCGCGGCATAGCGGGCGGCTTCGTCAGCGGCCGCATAGAGACCCATATCCAACCGCACCCCGGTCTCCCTGTGCCTGAACAACAGCCGCACCTGCTCACCCGGCTCCGCTACGGCACTCCAGAAATTACTGTCCGGTCCGTAAACCAGCATCGATTCCGGCACCGCTCCCCGGCCGAACACCGGCATGCGTGCCGTCACCTCCTTTGGGGTAGCCGCCGGGCCGGAAGACGCCGCAAGCCGGACTGGTTGCACGGATTCTTCTCCCGGTATATATTCCAAATCCATAATGAATTTACCCCGGCGGACCAGAGCGCTGTCCCTGACCATCTTAATGGAGTATTTCGCGAACACCCCGGACACCGGCTCCTCACCGCGGGACTCCGCGCCCTCGAGCGCCATAAACAACGCCGTAATTCCGGCCACGTCCCGGCCGGCCGGGTCGGTAAGTTCGGCGCCTTTCGCCCGCAGCCGAAGTAGTCGAGGCAACCGCACCGCCACGGCGAACCTCTTCTCCAGTTCCCGGGCCGGCGACGCCCCGGAAGTGAACGGAGCGAACAGGCCCTCATCCTCCCCGTGCAGGGCGCAGAGGAACCGCATCCACTCCTGCCGGAGCCGCCGTACCGTCCGGCGGTTCACCGCCTGCACTCCGTCGAGAGCTTCCCGGTCCCGCAATTCCCCGCCACTGTCGTCCGGGTATTCCGCCCACCGATGCCGGACGGACGGACCGTGCCGGCTCACAATATCCGGTATGGCGGCCGCCTGAGCGAGAACGCTCTCCGACAGCATATCGAAGAGGGTAAGGTATTGTCTGAACTGCGCGGTCCTTATCCTCTCCGGGCCGCTCGCCCGGGGTTGGATACCGTTGGCGTTAATTCCGTAGCAGTCCGGGAAATCGAGCGCGACGGGGCGGTGGGCAAGGATATTCCGCGGCTGGCCGTCGATATACTCCTTCGGTTCCCGGAGGCCGTCGTCAAAACAGGCGGTATCATCGGACGCGGCATAATCTATTTTCCCGGCATGCCCGGTATTTTCTCCGAAACCGGCAGGCCCGGTATTTCCACCTAAACCCGCAGACTCCCTATTCCCGGCAGGCCCGATATTCCCGCCTGTCTCCACAGACCCGTAATCCCCGCAAATCCGGTCGGCGGCACTCTCCGCCGGGCCGTGTAATCCGCCTGTTCCGGTTAAGACCTTCTCCGCATACCCGTCACCGTCGGTACCGACCGAGAAACCGATGTTACCGGTATTTCCGGTATTTCCGGCAAAGCCTTCTCTGAAACCCCCGGTACCCCCGGTCCGCCTCTCCGACCCTCCACCCGCAGACCCGGAACCGCCGGTATCAAGGAAAGGCCCGACACCACCGTCTGCACCGGCCGCAATGTGTATTGCATCCACATATCCACCACCGGCCGCACCGTACACACCGGCCCCACTGTGTATGGCATCCACATTCCCACCACCTGCCACACCGATACCACCGTCCATACAGTCAGCGCCTTCCGCGCCGACCCTGCCGCCCCCACCCCCTGCGAACCTCACGTTACCGAGAGTCTCGCCGAGGTTGCGATGGGCATGGTAGAGTCGCGCCACACTCTCCATTATCCCTTTACCGGCGGTCCCGGGCGCGGCGGTAATGGTAAAATCGTATTTACCGCCGCGAAGTTGAACGCGGCAGGCGGCCAGCCCCGGCACCCTCTCCAGTATCAGCCGCTCGTAATCCCGCGTGGTAACGGGCCATCCCCGCTCTGCTTCCCGCCGGGCGACGAGCCCGTAATCTTCCCATGCCGAAGTTTCCGGTTCGCCGCGGCACAGGTAGTCTTCCAACGGGAAACCCAATTTATACGCCAGCTCGTAAAGGGCGTAATTCAGGATTTTGAGGGTGGTCACCCCCGGGTCGTGCAGGTTGAAATCGGTCCACACCTTGCCGCACAACTCCTGCAACAGGGTTATGGATTCGTCCTGCAACCTGCGGTAGAGGCTGTCCTTTTTGTCGTGCCGTTCGATATACATACCGGTCAGATTTCGTCGTAACCCGGGTCCCAGAGCCGGGATATATGGTACCGTATACCGGTCGCCGGTCCGTAATTGAATACGGTCCTCGCCTGAAGTATGCAGGCGAACCCCTCCTTTTTCCATCTCAGGCGTATCTTGTTACCCCGCATCCCGAAATGCGATGCCGTCCTTCTTATGCGGGGTCTGGCTCCGAAGCAGTGGGTCGCCGTGGCTACCACCACCGCATGTCGACCGGTGTTTTTCACCCCGCATCCCGCCGCGATTTCCAGCGCCCAGCATCCACCGAGCGGGGCCGTCAGGTCGTGCCACCGGCCGTCGGCCGGTACTTCTCCGGCGGCGAAGGCGCCGCGGCGCCCGGCGGAAGCCACCGTTCCGGGTACAGTGACCACAGCGTCCGTGTGCCCTATTTCGATATTCCCGTCCGCATGGAGCACCGCTGTGGGACTGTCCCCTTCTCCGCCCCGGCCGACGGCGAGGCTGCCGGTCCGGCTGTCGAGCGATATCTCCCATGCGGGGATTTCATCCTCCGGACGGCGGTACACGGACAGGACCGTAGCGTTCCCCTCCACGGGGACGAGCCTCAACCCCTGACGTGCGTCCTTCGAAATACCGTCGTCCAGTATATTGACGGCGGAGTCAATCAGGTTCTCGAAATCGGCCTGAGTAGGCTTGTGCCCCTTGCCGAAGTACTGTTTAAGCGTTTGTCTGTTCCTAACGGGCATAAGCAGTAATTAACTATTCAACATATTACGAAGTTCCCGCCCACGGCCATCTCCTCCAGCCCGAAGTCGCCCGGCGAACCGGAATGGAAGGTGTGTTCGGCCGCGGGTACGAAGACGGCGTAAGGCCGTGACGGAGCTACAACCTCCTTGCGTCCGCGGCTCTCGGCAATGTAATACCGGCCCCTTCCCTCTTTCGACAGCGTCACCAGAGACAGGTCCCGGAGCCACTCCACACAACCCTCCGCGCGGATTTCCGCGGCGAGAGCGTCCGAATCGATATTATGGTCGAAGCGGGGGACGCCCCCTTCCGCGTACCACGGGGCGATATGCCGGTCGCATATCTCTTTTATACGGCTGCGGCAACTCCCGTACGGGACGGAGCCGTTGAACCCGATACCGCACCTCACCGTCACCCGTTCGTAGGCGGGATTTATTACGGATATATTTTCCACATACGGGCTGCTGACCCGGCGAACGAACTCTTCTATCCGCATTATCAGGTCGAGACCTGCTTTGGGACCGAGCCCGCGGCCCGCAGGAGCAGGGTCGGCAGGAATTACGGCGAGGGCGATATCGCGCCTGTTCCTCCCCGCGGCCGGTGGTATATATTTCACCTCCGCGACAGAGGGAAACTCCTCGAGTACGAGGCGTTCGTAGTCCCGCGGAGTCACCGCCCGGCCCCGGTGGGAAACCGCCTCCGAGGTGCGCGCCATTTTATATACCCTTCCCGACCTGTCGTCCGCGCTTACCGACGGAGTGAGCGATACGATATCCCGCAGGCCCGGAACGGGTTTGGCAGGTTTCACTTTCCCCTCTGCCGCCATCGCCGGGGTTATTCCGCCCCGGGGTGCGTCCAGCCGGGCCACATTGGTCACTATCCGTTTCAGGGCAGGCAGGTTGCGGTATCCCCCGGCGATTCCGGCCCTCAACCATATAGTATCACCGTCCATGCGGTCGGGCAGTTTCAATTCGAGTATGCCGCTCAGAGTCAGGTTTGCGGTGGTATCGGCGAGGATTGCCCCGTCCGCTACCGGCTCCCAGCGGTAACCGTCGCCCCAGTACCAGCGCACCGGGACCGGACGGTTGGGCTTATCCGTCAACGGGGTGAGGTCGAAATAGAGCCTTACCACGCTTCCCGCCCCGGCCCGCAGCTTGAAAAGAAGGTTAGCCGCCTCACCCATTCCGTACACCAAAGGCACCGAACCGGCCGGTTCCGCGGGGTAAACCTGCCGCCAGCCCTGCGGCGTGGTGTGCCACAAAACGGAGGAACCGGCGACCGGGTCGCGGCGAAGGTCTACCGTTACAGAACTGCGGTAACCCAGCGTCATCCGCTCCGCCACAGGATTGTACGGCGCGTTCGGTTCGGGAAACTTTTTAAGGCTCTTCAGCCGCATACCTTCCGCGTACAACCGGCGGTATAGTTTACCGCCGAAACCCGCCTCGGGACCGGCAAGGCGCAGGCGGATAAAACCGCCGCGCGAGGAGATATCGTATCCGAACGGCCCGTCGGCCGCGGCGGCAGGGGCGGTTTCCCATAACCGGATACCCGAAATGACCGACTCCGGGGCCAGCGGGCCGGACTCCCGGGGCGCGGATTGGGAAATGCCCGTTTCCGACAGGCCCGCCTCTCCCGGACTGTGTTCCGTAAGTCCTGCTTTCGCCTGAGCGTTATCCCGAGGAGCCGCTTTCGCCGGTTCCGGGTCCCGAAGGTCCCCTTCCCGACAGTCAGTTTCCGGTAGTCTCGTTTCCGGTAGTCTCATTTCCGGCGGGCCATCGTAGGGTGGAGTTGCGTAGGGTGGTCCTATATTCGGCTTAGAGGTGTGCGACAAACCCGCGTTCGTCGTAACTCTCCCGACGATACCCGCTCCCGGCGGGGCTGCCGTTCGGGAGACTGTCTGACAAACACCGGTATCGCTGAGACCAACTCCCGGCTGTATTATCTCCGGACCACCGGCATCTCCCGGCCCCGCTCCCGGCGGGGCTGCCGTTAGGGAACCCCTGTGCCGGGTACCGGTATCCTGAAGGCTTAATCCCGGCGAATGTCCTACCCGCGGCCCGGCCTGCCCGACCGAGGTCGCGAAAAGGTAGTGCCGCGCGGACTGTTCCGGTGTTTTCCACCGGTAATCTTCGAGAAAGGCCGTATCCAGCACGAACGAGCGGTTGGTTATACCGCTCCGGTAACCGGCGTAGTATCCGGCCATGCCGTCCGGATGGTCGGGCAGGTCCTGCCACCGTATCCGCAGGTCGCACACCGGCGCCCGTTTCACCGCAAGCTCGCGGCTCCCCACCACGAACCACGCCCCTTTTTCGGTATCGATACCGAACGGCGCGAACGGTCTGGAGTCGTCCACCCTGCCCAGAGCGTTGTATACCTGAAGGGTCGAAAGGCCTTCAACCTCCACGGCGATGTCTACCCGGCCGACCATAAACTCCTTCAGCCATGTATACGGATAGGCCCACGCTCCAGTGTCGAGCGATAATTTCACCGCCGGAAACTCCGAATCCATACCGTGTACCGCGGCCCTACACGCACCGGTCGGCGGGAAGTCCTCGCCCAGAACGAACTTTACCGTCAGTGCGCCCGTCCCGGCGGACCGCCTCACGGTCACTCCACCGGCCTCGGCCCACCCCCCGTCGGTACTCACATACACATTGAAAATACCGTTCACAAGACGTCACCGCAGTTCCGGTCCGGGCATCTCCGGCAGAAGCCTCACCGCCCGTGCGAGGAACTCCCCGAACGGGTCCTCCTCCGGGTAAACGGTTATCTCCACCGTCCTGCGCCCGCCGCATAAGAGCAGGGTCGGGGAAGATACCGCCAGCCCCGGCTGCTCCGCGGCCGGTACCTCGCCGTAAGGGAACATCCGGCCCACCGCCCCCTCCCCCGTAACCTCCGATATCTTTACCGAAGAGACCGCACCCAGTGCCGAGCAGGGAAATACCCTGCCGTCGGCTTCGTAAAGTACGGCCATCCCGCAGACCGCCTCCGCATCGTCCAGCAAGGTCTCCTCGCCGAGTATCAGGTCCGCGCTGTTCTCCCCGTCCGAAAGGGTGAACGAAAGCCCTTTCCCGAGGCGGAGCGGCCCGCGGGTACTCTTACCCATAGCCACCCAAACCGATTGCGGGGAAGGCTCCCGGTCCGCGGCGCCGAGTATTTCGGTTACGTAACGCAACGGAAACTCCTCCCACCGCCTGTTGAAATCCGCGGCGATTCCGGACAGGTTCCTGACGAATACATACAGCAGGGCTTCCGACGGCTCCATAGTGCCGTCGAACTCGATTCGTTCTCCCCTGCGAAGTTTCTCTGCCAGCGCCCTTAATCGGGGCAGCATCTCTTCGAACCTCCCGACGTGTTTACCGTCCGGCGAACGGTATTTTACAGACGAAGCGATATCGAGCAGTTTCTCCAGCCACGGCAACACCCCGACGTCGAGAAATCCCTCCGTTCGCAGGTTCCCGAGCCTTTCCGTGCGCTGCCTGTCGGCCGTTCCGTGATGATTTTCCATATCGTTTTACAGGTTAGTCCCCTCCCTGAAATAGAACGGGTATACCATATTGCCGCGGCTGTTGGTCTCTTTAACCCTGTATTCCAGCCTTATATACCAGACGCCTTCTGTCACATCGTCGGTATCCACCTCCACCTTGTCGAGTTCTATGCGCGGCTCGTACCTCACCACGGAACGGCGTACGGTATCCGCCAGCAGGGTCCGGTTGGTAAGGTCCGCCTCCATAAATACCCATGCCGAAAGGTCGCAGCCGTAATCGGGCTGCATCCACCGCTCGCCCGGGCGGGTGGAGAGCAGTATGCGCAGACTCTGCCGAATATCCTCCTCTCCGGCGGCCATATCGGCTCCGAAGCCTTTCGTGAATCCCGGCGGGAACGCCCATCCGCGCCCTAAGTGCGATTTACCGTCGTCCATAACCTAACCTCCAATAATTACTGTCGGGCAACCGAGGACTATACTGCCCCCGTGTGCGCAAACGTCGCCCATACGGGCGGCCGGTTTACCCCCTATCATCACCGTGGCCGAACCTTTTATTATACTATCCGGCGGGCCCGTGCACACACACATATCGCCCACCACGGCCGCGGGCAGGCTGCCTATCAGCACTGTCGGGACTCCCGGCCCCGCCACCGGCCCGCCCACATGGGGAACGGGCGGAAGCCCCGGCGTAACCATCGGGCATACGTGCAAATCGGATATTCTCGCCGCCATCGGCATAGCCTGTTATTTTTAAAATTCAGAATGTTGTTTTCCGCACCCGCCGGCGGCCGCCTTTGCCGGGCCGACTGCGAGGCGTGTCTCCTCTCACGAAAGGATTCCCGGCCCGCTGGCAGAACGGTCGCGGAAGCCGCCCCGTACGTTCCCGAATTGTACCGGCGTCAAAAAGGCTTTACGGCTGTTGCCGTCGGGAAATCAAACGGGCCGCTTTCAATTTATCATTACGATACCGCCTTTTACGGTGGTAGTACCCGATGCGGACAACTCCGCCGTGGCGGTGCCCTTTGCCGTAAGGGCCGCGTCGGCTTTGACCTCCACGTTGAGCCCTTTCATTTTCAGGTCGGTTTCGGCCTGCATCCCGATTGACGTACCTCCCCCGACGTTCACGGCCGTACCGGCTTTCAGATTTATCTCTTTTGCCGCCTCTATGGTGATACCCTTCTCGCCGAGCACCAGTCGGTTGCCGTTGCAGTCCTCGAGTTTTATCAGTTTCCCGGTGTCATCCAACTCCACGCTGTTTCCGCCCGGGGTAACGATACCGGCCGTTCGGTTCTCGTCGTCGAAGGTGAGGGCGATTCCCTCGCGGGTCACCCACCCGCGGAGGTGGTTGTCGTCGCTCAACGGGTACGGAGGACGCCGGGGACCGCTGTAAAGACTCCCGAGCACCACCGGACAGGAGGGGTCGCCGCCCAGAAAACCGACCGCCACCTCGTCCCCGATATCGGGGCAGAAGAACGAGCCGTAACCCTCTCCCGACCAACCCGTGGCAAGCCGCGCCCAGACCGAATCGCTGCCGCTGCCGACCGTGGCGATATCGACCTGTATCCGGCCGCTGTCCAGAGGGTCGCCCTCAAGTTTGAGCACCTTGCCGATATGCAGTCCGCCTATTCCGGGCAGCATTCCTCCGCCGAGTGAGGGCTCCGCTCGGCCGTCCTCTTCCCGGGGCAGACCCATGCCCACCGTGGTGGTCCAGTCGCCCTTTTCGAAGCTATGCTCTACGGAGCCGACGTAGGCCATCCCGTCCATATCACGGCCGAAACCGCTCAACTCCAGCAACGTATCAGGCTCCGCTAAGTCCGAACCGGGAAACTTAACATAACCCGTGACCCGCGCCAGCGCGGCCCGTGTCAGGGCCGCCCCGGCCCAGACTTCCAACCCGGCCGCGTCGTTCATCCATACCGTCCGCAGGGTATCGCCGGTTATCCCCGCCTGCCCGGCCAGATCGGTACCCCCGCCCTCGCCCTGCTTGTTTACCGCCGGAGCCGGGCCTTGCCGCACCACCGTCTCCTGAGCCGCCTCGTCCCACGACAAGGCCTGCACACCCGCGACCTGCCCCGAAGCGGAGAGTTCGCCGCGAAACTCGATAAGGTCCGGGCCGTAGCTCACCTTCAGCGGCGCACGGCCGCCGACCGACGGCTTGGCCACCGTCACCGTGCCCGACCGCGCGGTCACCACCAGCCCGCTGCGGTCGGCCAGAGAGCGGATAAAATCCCAATCGGTGCAGTGGTACTGAACGATAGCCGGATGCTCCACCGCGGTGCCCTCCACCTCCGCACCGAGGTCGTAGCCGCCCAAAACGGCCGATACGGCACCGCTGTCGGTGCTCTCCGTAAACACCCGGCTCCGGCGCACGGTCGTGAGCAGGAACGACCTGTCGCTGCACTCCACCTCGAACAGGCACCCCTCCCCGGCGACGATTTCCAGATTCCGGCCGGTCACTACCCCCTCGAACAGGGTGTCCGCGCGGTCGCCGTAACCGGCTTCGACCCGGACCTTATTGCCTACCGAAAACGTTTCGTCGTCCGCTTCCGGCACCGTCCCCGCCGCAGGGTCGCCCGCCCGGTAGACGAGCAGTGCCCGGCCGATGCCGTTCACGGCCGTATAGACGTGCACCGAGACGAGCCCGAACTGTGCGCCCACCGCCTTGCCGCCGCTATATACGGTACAGCAGACGCATCCGGCCGAGTTTTTATACGGGGATTCAGCCATTGCGCCCGAGTGGCGGGAACAGCAATTCCGTTCCCGGTTCAACTTCCCTGAAACCCGGCAGGCCGTTCACCCGCGCCACGTCGGCGCAATAGGCCGCATCGCCGTAGTAGCGGTGGCAGAGCGAAGCTATGGTCTCCCCTCCCGTCAGGCGGATGCGCCGCGAGAGGTCGGGCGACCGGCGGTCGACTTCGGCCGCCTCCGTAACGGGGTCCATAAACCCCTCCACACCCATGCTTATCTTCACCCGCAGGGGCGTCCCGTCGGCACGGAACAGGGTGTACTCGTAATCTGCCGTGGTCAACTGCCCTTTGAACAGGAAACTGCCCCAGCTGATTATCAGATAGTTCGGCCGGTGAATCTCCTTATTCACCGAGTAGGCGGTCTTCTCGAACTCCGCGACGTACTCGTCCACCGTCCGGCTTTCGGGTATCACGCCTGTACCGTCGAGAATAAATTCGAACGACATGGTAGGCGCCCTCATCTTTTCGAACTTTTTACTCGGCACGGTAACGTTCACCTTGTCGCCTCCCGTATATTCCAGCCCTTTGCTGAACTTTACACTCGCCGGGTTTATCTGGGCCGTAAAGGTGCCGGTCTCATATCTGAACAGCTCGTCGCTGTAACCTGTAATTTCTAATCTCTTCATTGCCTTTTCTTTCCTTTTATGCTGCCGCCCCGACGGGCTTCGCGCCGCAGTTCGGCCAGGACCTCCCGTTTGAGCCGGGCGAGCAGTTCGTCGTCCGGAATGCGGCCCTGACGGTCCGACCGGAGCACGGTAGCCGTGACCTTCAGTTCTTTAATGGTTATAGGCATCAGTCTGTCCGTTTGATGGCCGTGCAGGCCAGTTCCACCGATTCGATCGCCACCTCGTTCTTGTCCGAAACTAAGCTCTCGCACTCCCATTTGACGGGATAGCATCCCGTGCACTCCCATGTGTAGAGCGGTTCGTTTTTCTTATTCATAAGCGAAATGTTGAGGATATAGGGTACGACCGGTTTTTCAAGTCCGCCTTCGAGCGTGGCCCGGACCCACTTCCCGAAGGTGTGCATAAAGGGTATCACGGCCCGTTTCAACACCACCGTACCGTGTCTGGCTGGCTTGGGCAGTTTCAGTTCGATGCCGTTGTTACCGCCTTCGGTCACGGTCTCCACTTCGAGCTCCGTCCGAAGGCCCGACACCTCTTTGAACGCCACCTTGCCTATGCCCGGCGAACCCTCGAAGCTGACCTGAAAGTAGAACGCCACGGGCAGGTTCCACCCGTATCCCTCCTTAAAGTCCATTATCCATTGGTGATGGCTATGCCTTCGTGGGCCAGTTCGAGGGTTTCGACGGCCACCTCGTTACCGTCCGATTTCAGGTCGGTGCCGGTAATTTTGGTGGGCCACGCATTTTTCAGCGTCCACACCATAGTGGGCTTGTTCAGCTCGTCGAGGAGGCTTATCACCACCGTCTTGCGCTCTATGGTGTTGAGTTTCACCTCGGCAAACCAGGTCCAGAGGAAATTGTCGCCTTTGAACACACCCTTTTTGAGAGTAACGTTGCCCGACTTTTTGAGGCCCGGCATTTTGATGGTCGAAAATTCCGAACTGTTGCCGTGCCGGTACTCAATGACCTGCGCCTCCATATCCAGTCCGCTCACCTCCTGAAAGGTTATCTCGGTGTTGTCGATTTTTACCTGAAAATAAAATTTGGGCAACGGCCAAAACTTATCCTGTTCTTTTCCTGCCATAATAGTATGTTTTTAAATTTTATGTAATTCCGTGGTTCTCTCAACTCTTCTGCATCTGCTGCTGGAAAGTAATCTCGATAAATTCGGCCGGACGCGATATCGCCACCAGCACCGTAATACGCATTATTCCCTCCAGCACGTCCTCCGGAGTCATGGTTTCGCCCAGGCCCACATGCACGCTGTACGCCTCTTCGGGCGAGGACCCGGCCAGACCGCCCTGTTTCCATATCCCGTTCAGGAAATTGGATATCATACTTCGCACGCTTACCCATGTGTTGGCCACGTTGGGGTCGAAAACATAAGCCCGCGAGGCGTTCTTTATCGACTCCTCGAGCATTATCATGGTTCGCCGGACGTTGATGTAGCGCCAGTCGAGCGAGTTACCGTCGAGGGTACGCGCGCCCCAGACCTTAACCCCCTCGCCCGTGAAGGTGCGGATGGCGTTGACGGCCTTGCCGCTGAGCGGGACGTTGAGGTCCTCCTGCTCCTCGTGCGAAATGTTGACCACAGGATTAACCGCGGCCGCAATACCGGTATTCGCCGGGGCCTTCCACACGCCCTTGGTATTGTCGACAAGCGTGTAGACTCCGGCCATCGCGGCCGAAACGGGCAGCAGATTGAGCGCAAGCCGTATCTCCTTTATAAACTCCCGGTAGAGGGGGCTGACCTGCGACAGCACGCCGTGGAGCGTGGCGGCCGAAACGTCGTCCGCATCGCCGTCGAGTTGCCCGATATATTCCGCGACGAGACTCTTTTTATCCTGCGGCAGATTGAGGTGGTCGAGTTCCTCCGTCAGGATTACGGCAAGCTCGGCTGTGTCGAAATTGCGGAAGTCCAGCTCGTTCTCCTGCACGATGGAGGTGTTTATCCACGGGTAATAGACCGCCCCGTAATCGAGGAACTGGCTGCCGATAGCTTCGCGGAAAGCGCCCACCGCGTCGCCTTCCGGGTCCTTCCGGCTCCGGTAACCGTCGTAGACGTCCAGCACCGCGAACCGGTTCTGCATCTGGTAGCCGCAATGTTGCAGTACGGCCTGCTGAAGGGAGTAGCAGTCGCTGGCATCCTCGAGGCAAACAGCTTCGGGTATTACCACCATCGTGGGTTCCTGTTCCTTCAGCAGCGGCAGAATACCCTCTTCGAGTTTCGCTTTCTCCATATCGTCCGAGTAATTGCCGACTGACACCACATAGCACGGCCCGCCACCGTTTGCGTAGAAAAGCAGCATATTGTAATAGAGGGTGAAGCTGTCTTCACGTTTCACGACGAAATTTCTGTCGCGGAACCGGATACCGGAGCCGCCCGACGGTTCATCCCCTATCGTAAAGCGGGGCTTCGGGGGGCCTCCGAAGTAGGAGCGGAACTCGGCCATGGAGCTGATGCGCCACGGTTGGTTGAGCAGGGATTTGTTGCCGTTCATCGCTTTTTCGGTATAACCGATAAAAGCGGGGACGGCCGTAGCCACTTCGACTACCGAATTGGGGAACGCGTTCTTCTCGACGACGTAAACCCCGGGGGTTTTCATTGATGCCATAGTTTTTTAAGTTATTAGTAGTAAAAATATGTAGCGACGGTATCCTGCGGGCGGACGGACGACGGCTGGTCGTACCGCGGCAGGGGGACATCTGCATACAGGATTCTTTCCCCGGCCGGGCGAGGTTCGTAAAGAATCATTTTATAGGGGGGTACCGCCGGCTGTTCCACCGCGGTAGTGCTGACGATACGGTAGGCCTCCCCGCCCAAAAACCGTATCCCCTCCGCGGGGGCGAACCGGATGCGGCCCCGCTCCTCGCGCAGGACCGGAATGACCTCCGGCGGGTTGTATCTCGGTATCAGGATGTACTCGAGAAACCGGGCCGGACACTTCAGTTCCAGCGCCACCGTGGCCGGACATTCTCCGGACGCGGGCAGGGTTAATTCCAGAAGACGCCATACGCCCGGAACCGGTGGGTCAACCATTTTTAGTAAATGTGGTTTACCGAACGGAGCGGATAACGAATCTCCGTCGGCGGGTACGGTCACGTACCAGAACATCGCATCGGTCGGTACCAGATCGAACGACAGGGATTCCCCGCCGGTGACGGCCGGACCGCAGCCGGGACCGGATTCCCGCCCCAGCAGGACCCACCGTCCGCGCCCCGTATTTCTAATCACCATCCCCCACCGCTCCATTCGCAGCGCCGTGGACCGGCACGGCGTCGCCTTTAACGGTACCCCGTCCGGATAATAGCGGTGCGTAATCTCCAGACGCTGCAACTCCCGGTACACCTCCGTCCTGCTCATAGCCCGGTCTCCTTTCTTAGCACGGCCGGGGAAACGGCCGTTACGGTATCGGAATCGATATCGAGCACCCTCACTTTACAGATTATGGAGGGGTGGTAACTCCGCCCGAACATGCCCCATATATTCGACAGTTCGCCGAACGAGGTGTTGACCGGTTCTATGCAGAAACCGCCGCCGGCCGGCATTCCGTGCCGGCTGCTCCCTTGCAGGAAGCCGACCGCCGCTGAAATTACCTTCAGACCCTCTTCGTACTGTTTGTCGGGAAATATGGCCGAGAACATCAGGTAGAGGTTCAGCTGCCATGCGGGGGCGGAGTGGGCATAACCCTCCCCGGCCGAGTGGTTCCGGCCGAACCGGATACCGGCGGCCGTCTCCCGCTCCACGTTGAGCAGTGTAACATAGAGGTTTCCGGCCCCTCCAGAGGCGGTGTCCTTACCGGGACTTCCCGCCACCACGATACTCTCATTCAGACCGAAGCGAAGCCGGAGGTGGGACGAGAGGTTTGAGGTAAGGGTTTGTAATGTATTGTAAATCATTGTCCGCGCATTTCGGGCAAGATACACCCGGATGGCGAAATTTTATTTCGCACGGCCTATTCGGGCAGGAATTTCATCTTCGTCACCACCGCCCGGAGCATCGTATAATCTTCCGGGCAAATTTCATAGCGGTAAGTGGCTATCAAACCTTCGAGCAGCAGAATCTCCTCCTCCGAAAAACAGAACGCCACGAGCGAATAAGACGCGTCGGTGTAGTAATAGGCCTTACGGCGGCGACAGTAGCCTATCGGGGAATAATAACCGAGGAAATCGTCGTTGCGCATAGTCTCGATATCGAGCTGGATGGTCCGCATGGTGACGGCGAATCCGGTGCGGCGGATACACTCCTCCTGCATTAAAAGGGTCTTGACATAGTCGTTTTTCCGGAGCAGCGAATCGATAACCCGGTAGCGGGCCAGTGCGAATTTGTTCTGGGGCATAATATTATTACTGTTGATTATTTTCGGTTGCGGTATTAAGGATGCAATAATATATTGCTTACAGACAAAAAAGTTTCTACAAGTTCAGACCTCATAAAATTCGGCAGCGATAGGAAGTAATTTAAAAGACAAACAATATTGTATAGATTGTATCATTCAGACGGCCCTTCATGATATGAATATGTTTAACTTACGGGACGCCATAACCCGAACAGAGTAAATAGAATATTATATACAAATTATCACCTTTCCGTCTGTCCGCCGGTCAGGATGCGGTAATTACCGAATATTTATTATTTTGCGGGCACGCGATATAAAACGACTCCGGATATGAGAATTGCAAACGTTAAAATAATTACGGTTTCGGCCCTGCTACTGTTTTCGTCGATAGCGGCTACCGCCCGGCAGGGCAGTCCGCGCCACGGACAAAAGCTCGAAAAAGGGTGGAAATTTACCAAAGGCGACCCCGCGGGGGCAATGGAGGCCGGGTATGACGACTCGCTCTGGGAAGATGTGAGGGTGCCGCACGACTGGGCTATTTACGGGCCTTTCGACAGTATACACGATGCGCAGAACGTAGCCATCGTGCAGAACCTGGAGGAGGTGGCGACCCTGAAAACGGGGCGCACGGGAGGCCTGCCCTATATCGGGGTGGGATGGTACCGCAGGGAACTGCCCGACTTCGGGCCGGACGAGACGGTGACCCTCCTGTTCGACGGGGCGATGAGCGAGGCGCGGGTGTATGTGAACGGGCAGGAGGCCTGTTTCTGGCCCTACGGTTACAATTCTTTCCACTGCGATATCACTCCGTACCTCGTCCGGACCGGAGGCGGCAACTCGCTGGCTGTCCGGCTGGAGAACCTGCCGGAGTCTTCGCGCTGGTATCCCGGAGCGGGGTTGTACCGAAACGTCCACGTTATCACAACCCACCGGACGCATATTCCCGTGTGGGGAACATACATTACCACCCCGGAGACAGGACCTGACCGGGCCACGGTGCGGCTCGAGGCCACCGTGCAGGGGTGTACGGACCGTACCACGGTATCGACCGTTATCACAGACCTCGCGGGCAACGAGGTCGCCGCGTCGGACGGTTTCGAAAGGGACGGGGAGCGATTCGTCCAGTGGTTCCGCATTACGGAGCCGGACCTTTGGTCGCCCGAGAACCCGGCGCTGTACTTTGCCCGTACATATGTCTATGAAAACGGGGCGCTTACCGACAGCTATACCACCCGTTTCGGTATTCGGAGCATCGAATTCATACCCGACCGCGGATTTTTCCTCAACGGCGAGCCGCGCAAAATACAGGGCGTCTGCAACCATCACGATCTGGGACCTTTGGGTGCCGCCGTCAATACGGCGGCCCTGCGCCGCCAGCTTACCATGCTGAAGGATATGGGCTGCGACGCCGTCCGCACCGCCCACAATATGCCCGCACCGGAGCTGGTGGCCCTGTGCGACGAGATGGGTCTCATGGTGATGGTCGAACCGTTCGACGAGTGGGATATCGCAAAGTGCCGCAACGGTTACCACCGCTATTTCCACGAGTGGGCGGAGAAGGATATGGTGAATATGCTGCACAATTTCCGCAACAACCCGTCGGTCGTTATGTGGAGCATCGGTAACGAGGTGCCCAGCCAGTGCGCCGCCGAGGGGTACCTCACCGCGGCTTTCCTGCGCGGTATCTGCCACCGCGAGGACCCTACCCGCCCCGTGACCTGCGGAATGGACCAGGTTAAGTGCGTAATCGGCAACGGATTCGCCGAACAGACCGATATTCCCGGGTTCAATTACCGGGTCCACCTCTACGAGGAGGCGTACGATGCGCTCCCGCAAAAGATAGTGCTCGGGGCGGAAACTTCGTCCACATTCAGTTCGAGAGGGGTCTACAAATTCCCCGTCGTCCCCGGCAAGAACGTGATGCACCCGGACCAGCAGTGTTCATCGTATGACCTCGAGTGCGCCTCGTGGTCGAATCTGCCCGATGAGGACTTCGCCATGGTGGACGACCACGACTGGAATATCGGGCAGTTCGTCTGGACCGGGTTCGACTACCTCGGCGAACCGACCCCCTACGACCGGACATGGCCCAACCACAGTTCGATGTTCGGTATAATCGATCTGGCGTCGATTCCCAAAGACCGCTACTGGCTCTACCGGAGCCAGTGGAACCGGACCGAACATACCCTCCACCTGCTGCCGCACTGGAACTGGGAGGGCCGCGAGGGTGAAGTTACCCCCGTATACGTCTACACCGACCTCGACTCGGCCGAGCTGTTTATCAACGGCCGCAGTCAGGGCGTAAGGACAAAGAACGGCAGTTCGCTTCAGCACCGCTACCGGCTGATGTGGGAGGAGACCGTCTATGAGCCGGGCGAAGTAACGGTAGTTGCCTACGACGGGGACGGGCGCGAGGTGATGAGCCGTACCGTCCGGACGGCCGGGGAACCGCATCGCATAGTGCTGACCCCGGACCGCACCGTACTGGACGCAGACGGTAACGACCTCTGCTATATAAACGTTAAGGTTACCGACCGCGAGGGGAATCCCTGCCCGCGTTATGACGGGAGGGTTCACTTTGAGGTGTCGGGCGAAGGCTCGTTCCGGGCGGCGGCGAACGGCGACCCTACGTGCCTCGATCTGTTCCACCTGCCCGAGATGCCGGCATTCAGCGGGCAACTCACGGCAATCGTACAGTCGTCCGATTCACCGGGCAAAATCCGCGTCCGGGCATCGGCCGAAGGGCTGGAGGATGGCGAGGTAACCATCGGAACCGAGTAGTGAACCACTATCGAATTACCATAAGGCAGACCTTGCGGGGTCTGCCTTTTTAATTAAATATCGGGACCGGTTTAAGATAATTATACTTATTAATACATAGTGTTAGCGTTGCCGAGGGGTGGTGCGCCGGGGTCGGGACTGCGCGCCCGGAACGAGGTGGGCCGTCGGAGGGCAGTGGGACTGCCCGGAACGGGGTGGCCGCCGGGAGCGTGGTAGCACACCCGAGTCGGGGAACATGCCGGAAGGCGGTGGGCATGCGGAGAGCGGTGGGGCTACCCGAACAAGGTGGGCCGCCGGAGGACGGTGGGGCTACCCGAACAAGGTGGGCCGCCGGAGGACGGTGGGGCTACCCGAAC
>JAJBVT010000022.1 GCA_020859685.1 Rikenellaceae bacterium | reverse complement strand
CGACTCCTGCCCGAACTGCGCCCGGCAGGGCATGCTAACCGTTCCCGCAAGCAGAGTTAACCGGAAATCTCTTTTCATACTCTCGTTTCTTTTTGAGGGCCGGGTGGGGCCGGGCCGGAGCAGTCCGGCAGTCAGCCGAACGGACCTGAACCCCGAACCGTTTTACCGTTCCGATTGTAAACATTCCGAGTATCCGACCCGTCGGTGCAACTCCAATCCCCGGTTGTCTTCTTGAGGGCAACGGGCAGCCGGAATATGTATTATTTAATTGACTGTAACAATTTGCATCACTTGTAATCAGCGGCCTGCCGACCCGCCGCGGGCTGTCAGCCTGTCCTCAGCGGCCCTCCCGCACGTATCGGATACCGCGTCCACTATCATTTTCACTCCCTACACTTTTCGCCCACCTCAATAAATACTACATAATCCAATACGCCGGTGCGCTCCCCACTCACATACCCACGCCTTGCCTCGTCCACCGGTTTAACACCGTTACGGCCTGCCCAGCAGAAGCCACCTGATATCCGACGGCGGGGCCGTACAATATTCGGCGAAGAGGCGGGAATATTCCGGGTCGTCGTCGAACATAGACGCGTACCGGAGCGTCCACGCCAGTTTCTGCTGGTTCGACTCCCACGAACCTATCTCGGAGTAGGGAAACTCGGCCTGCGCCCGGCCCAGCCACCGGCGGATAAAATCCACCGCGCCCTTTATGGAGCGGCCGTCCTCGGAACGCACGCGGTACATATCCATCCCCAACCGCGAGGAGAGCAGGCACATGTCGAGCATATGGTCGATATTGTAGAGCGAATAGTGCATCGCCATAGTACGGCCCAGCTCGTGGGGCTGGCTGCCGTCCGGTTCCACCTGGGCGAAAAGCCTTACCTGCGGGAACTCCTCCGCCACCCGGCGGGCCACATCCTCCCGGCCCGCAAGGAGGGCGTAGGCGGTAAGCTGCACGTCGTAGGCGAGGCCGTGGTTGTTGGTCGCCTTGTATTCCGCTACTCCTATCTCGCTGCCGGTCATCCAGTCCACGAGCCGGGAAAACCAGTCCCGAAGGCCCTCCCGGTCGGCGGGGGTCAGGGAAGGTGAGCTTTCGAGCAGGCGGATACATTCGGTCACCGTCACGAACGAGTAACCGTCTATCAGCCCGGCGGCGCGGCCCCGCCCCCCGTTATGCCCGGGTATCATCTGGGCGTACTCGAAATGGGGGTTCATCCGGGTCTCTTCGTCGAGGAACCATACCCGCAGGTTATGTACCGCCTTGTGGGCATAGCATTCGTCGCCGGTGAAGTACCAGGCGAGGGTAAGCGGCCGCACGGTCCCCACCAGCGTATTCATCTTGGTCCGGTCCAGCCGGTCGCTCTCGGGATTGCGCTCCCCGTCGCGGCGGATATAGGGCAGGCCGTCGGGTTGGCCGGGGTCGGGCCACCAGTAGGGACCCATACTTACGTAGTCGTGCGCATCGCCGCTGGCGGCCAGAACGGTTTTTTCGGTCACAGGCGTTATTTCGAGGGCGAGCGCCCGGTCGGCCTCGCGGATAAGGGCCTCGTAAGCCTGCGGCCCGTTCGGCATGGCGGCAAAAGAGGTTTTCACCGTTTCGAGCCGGTCGCGGTCGATAACTCCCTGCCCGTGAGTTACGGCCCCGAAGAGTAGAACTGAGAGGATAATTAAGGCGGTTCTTTTCATGGCGTCGTTTTATCTGTTTTGATACTATTTACTATTAACACTGCTTGGTCAAGCCCCCGTCGTCCGGTTCGCCGCAGCCGACCGCCGTCAGGCGGCTGGTACCGGCAGAAATACGCGAGGCAGGGTATAAGGGTCGGCGCGAAGCATATTTTGTTTTATCGTCGCAGGAAACTGCTTTATACTGTTTTTATCTGAGGCCCTCCACCCCGCCCCCGGCGGGCGCCACGTCGGCAAAGCAGACCTCACTGATTTTAATTCTGTTACAAGTGTTTATCGACCCTTCCCGGTCCACCGGCCCCGCCCGCTTGGGGCAGCCGGTATAGATCGGGAATGCCCGAGCGCGAGCGGAAACATAGCGGTATAAGATATATTTACCCGAAAAAATAGGGTCACAGCTTCACTCCTTGCCCGGGGAATCACGCAGGCCGGGTGCGGGTTACTGGCGGTTGCCGTCCTGAAACAGCGGCTTGCCCTGCTCTATCCTCGCCTTGCGGAGCAATGCCTCGAGAAAGTAGTAGTCGGCGTAGACCAGCGGCCGGTCCACCTCGAAATTGCCCGCTCCGGTGCTGTGCATTAGTAGGAACCCGCGGTTGGTTCCCTCCTCCGCCCGGTAGGCCGGAGATGAGAGGCTCGCGATTATCCGGTCCGCCCACTCTTTATACTGTCCCGCGCGGTCCGCCGTGGCGTACCGGCTCATTTCGTAGAGCGCCGATGCGGTGATGGCGGCGGCCGAGGCGTCGCGCGGCTCGTCGGGAATGCCGGGGGCGTCGTAGTCCCAATAGAGAATAAGGTCGTCCGGCAGATTCGGGTGGTTGAAAATATATCCGGCCACATTCTCCGCCTGGGCGAGAAACTCATCCAGCCCCGTTTCACGGTAACACATCGTGTAGCCGTACAGCGCCCACGCCTCTCCGCGCGACCAGGTGCTCTCGTGGGCGTACCCCTGATGGGTATGGCGGTTGAGGACCCCGCCCGTAGCCGGGTCGTAGTCCACGACGTGGTAGGTGCTGTAATCGTCGCGGAAGTGGTTGCGCATGGTGGTGAGGGCGTGCGACACCGCTATGTCGTAGAACTGCCGGTCGCCGCTCTCGCGGGCGGCCCAGAAGAGCAGTTCGAGGTTCATCATATTGTCGATAATGACCGGGTACCGCCATTTGTCGCCGTTATGGTCCCACGAGCGGATAACCCCCAGGTCGGGATTGTATCGCGTGGTAAGGGTCCGGGCCGCCTCGAGCATTATCTCGCGGTAACCCCGGTCGCCCGTCAGGCGGTAGCCGTTGCCGAAACTGCAGTATATCTTGAAACCCATATCGTGGGTGCCGCCGTTGGTCTTCTCCCTTTCGATAGGCGAGGTGAAGCGCCTTGCCTCCTCCTCCCACTCCGCCGCACCGGTATATTCGTAGAGGTACCACAGCTCCCCGGGGAAGAACCCGCTGGTCCAGTCGCGCGAGGGAACCATGTGCAGGCTGCCGTCGGTACCTATACTTCGGGGCGAAACCAGCGGACCCTGCCCGCGCTCCTCGCGCGCGGCGCGGCTCTCCTCCGGCTCGGCGGCGATAGCCTGACCGATCTCCGTAAAGGCATAAGTTATCTGTCGGGCGGCAAACGCGAAATTCTCGTCTACAATCCCGACCTTCGAGCCGCTCCCGCACGAAGCGAGGACGGACGCGCCGGCCAGTAATAATAAGAGTGGGTAGTTCATAGCGATCTTCTGATTTTGTGTTTTCTTACCGTTACAAAAATCAGAAATGCAGGGCGGGTGGCTTTGCAAATTTGAATCAGGAATTTATAAATTCTATTCCAAACTGCTGGGAGAGCCTTCCTGAATGGGTTCAGTGCCTGACGGGGACCCTTTACCGGCGGCATAATCCGTGGGCGAGACCCCATAAAGCGCCTTGAAACAGTTGGTGAAATAGGCATGGCTGTTGAACCCGACAGCCACGTAGACATCCGAAACGCTCATGCGCGCCTCCTTCAGCATCTTCGCCCCCATTTCGAGCCTGAAATTACGGATAAAACTGTTGGGCGATACGTCCGTAATGGCTTTGATTTTCCGGTAGAGGTTGGCCCGGCTCATACCCACCTCGCGGCAGACGTCGTTAAGGCCGAAATCCGGGTTGGAGATATTCTCCTCCAGTATCCCGTAGAGTTTGTTCATAAACCGCTCGTCGAGCGAGGTGGCCTCCACGCCCATCGACTCCAGCGAGAAACGCTTGCCGTAGAGAGCCTTGAGCTTCTCGCGCGAAGAGATAAGATTTGCCACCCGGTCGGTAAGTATCGCCGCGTTGAAGGGCTTGGTGATATAGTCGTCCGCGCCGCGGCGGTATCCCTCGCGGATATCGTCGGTCATGGTCTTGGCCGTTATGACGATTACGGGGATATGGCTCGTGCGGATATCCTCTTTCAGCCGGGCGACCAGCTCCATGCCGTCCATACGGGGCATCATAACGTCCGAAATTATCAGGTCCGGCAGGTGGTTGAGCGCCTTTTCGAGAGCGTCGGCACCGTTGGCCGCCTCTAAAATACGATACCGGCTTCCCAGATGCGAAGCGATATAGCGGCGGATATCGAGGTTGTCCTCGACCACCAGCACCGTGTACCTCTTACCCGGCCCCGGCTCCTGCACGGCGGACTCCGGCGCCCGGCCGCGCTGGACCGCCTCGCTGTCGACCTTCACCGTCACCGGCCCGTCTTCCCCCGCGCCGGAAGCCCGGGCGGCGGCCACGGCCGCACCGTCCACCGGCAGTACGGTCCGGAACAGCGCTCCGGACCCCTCGGGGCTTTCGGCCCATATCACCCCGCCGTGCAACTCTATTATGGACTTACTCAGGCTAAGGCCCAACCCCGTGCCCGAGGCGGAGTGTTCGTTCTGGGCCACCTGATAGAACGGGGTAAATATCTTTTCCAGCTCGTCCTGCGGGATTCCCGCCCCCGAGTCGCCAATCTCCATCAGGATAAACCGCTCGTCTCCACCGGGGAGGGCGGGTGTCGTTTTATCGGACGGACCCGTATCGCCGGGAACGGCACTCGTTCCGGCGGGGAGCTTACCCGCAGGGCCGGGGGATGTGATTGACGTATCGGTAACAGGGATGGCCAGGCCGTGTGATGGGCCATTCTTTTCGGTGAGCGTGGCCGTCCTGTCGGTTAGCGGGGCCGTAATACCGGGTTTTGTCCCAGCCCGGCCGGAGGATGCGCCTGCCTTTTCGGTGTCGACGGTGGCCCGGTCCGGGGACGGGCCACTGTTTTCGGTAAGCCCTGCCGCCCTGCCGTGTTTAGCTCCTGTCCGCCCTGTAATCGCTCCAGCCCTTCCCGGTGCGGCCTCTTCGAGCGCCGTGCGGTCCACGAGGGATACCCGCACCTCCACCCTGCCCCCGTCCGGAACGTTCTTGAAGGCATTGGAGAGGTAATTGAAGAAAACCTTCTCCATCAGGCTCTTGTCGAACACATAGGGTATCCCTTCTTCCGGGGTCTCGATATCCAGCGTTATACCGCGCGAAGAGGCCACCTCGGCGAACGCCCCCGTCATCCGGCGGGCGAAGGCGGCGAAGTCCCCCGCCGCGGGGCGGAGTTCGAGCCGTCCGTGCTCCTTTTTCTGGAAGTCCATCAGGTTGTTCACCAGGCGCAGCAGGCGGCGGGCGTTGTCGCGCATCATCGCCAGACTCGACCGCACACTCTCCGGCACCCCGGCCGACTCCTTCTCTATTATATCCTCCAGCGGACTCATTATGAGCGTGAGCGGAGTGCGGAGTTCGTGCGAGAAGTTGGTGAACAGCTTGTCGCGCGCTTCGTGGAACTCCGCTTGCGCCCGGGCCTCGGCCTGCCGCAGTTTGATGTCGTTCTCAAGCCTGCGCCGGGTAGTGAAATAGCGCACCACCAGCCACACCACTCCCACCACGGCCATAGTATAAAGCGTATAGGCCCACCAGGTGCGCCAGAAAGGCGGCAGGATAACGATATCCAGCCCGCGACCGTCGTCGTTCCAGATACGGTCGTTGTTGGAGCCCCGCACCACGAAGCGGTAGCGGCCCGGCGGGATATTGGTGTAGTATGCGATGCGGCGCGAGCCAACCTCGTTCCACTCCGCGTCGAACCCTTCGAGCATATAGGCGTACTGGTTTCGCTCGGGGTGGATGTAGTTCAGAGCGCTGAAGCCGACGGAGAAGTTGGTCTGGTCGTGCCTTAACACTACCTGCCCCTGACTGTTCAACTCCTGCCGGAGTATGCCGGTACCGTCGTCCGGGGCGACCGGCGTGTTGCCGACGCTGAGCGACCGCAGCACCACCGGCGGCACGAACGGATTGTTGTACATAAACCCCGGGTCGAACACCACCGCACCGTTGTTGCCGCAGAATATGATGTTACCGCCAGCAAGCAGACGACCGGCATGGGGTGTGAACTCGTTTACCTGCACCCCGTCCTCGTGACGGTAGTTGACAGACTGCCCGGTGACCGGGTCGAAGTGCGTAATACCCGATACGGTGCTCACCCACAGGGTGCCGTAGAGATCCTCCACCAGCGCGCAGACATGGTTGCTCATCAACCCGTCGCGCATCGTGAAGGTGCGGAAGGCCCCGGCGGCCGGGTCGAACCGTCCGAAGCCGCCCCCGAACGTCCCCCCCCAGATACGGCCCCCGCTGTCGCGCTCTATAAACGTGACGTAGTTGTCCGGTATGCCGGACTCCTCCCCGGGGGTGTGTTTATACTGCACGAGGCTCGCCTGACGGCGGTTGTAGTCGAACAACCCGTCGTTGCGGGTGCCTATAAGGAACCTGTCGGGCTCCAGTTCCAGGATGCAGCGCACGTTGGCGAACCTGACGTCCTCCCGGCCGCTCACCGGGAAGCGGTCCGTTACCCTCCCTCCGGGCGAAATCATAATGAGGCCCACCGGGTCGTTCACCCCGCCTGCCATCAGCTCGCCCGCGGAGTTGCGGCCGAGGTAGTAGATCGGGTCCTCCATCCGGGTGTCGTGGACGAGGGTGTAACTCTTGGTCCTCAGGTCGAAGCTGTATATCACGCCGAGGTTGGTACTGCACAGCAGGCGCTCTCCGTCGCGGCAGAGGGTCTTGACGATATTCTGCGCGTAGGAAAAATGCGCGTCGGGGAAGATGAGGTAACTGCGGAACTGCCCCGTGGCCTTCACGAACTCCAGTATACCCGACCCTTCCGATGCGATATAGAGGTAGTCGTCAGTCTCCACCACCGGGCCGAGCAGACCCAGCAGCGACCGGTCGGTATGCCGCGGGTCGTAGAACCGGAATTTCTGCCCGTAGGGGTTGTAGTAGTCCACACCTCCCGCGTAGCTTCCTATCCAGAGGGTCTGCGCCCGGTCGTAATAGATGCTGTAAATGGAGTAGTGGCTCAGCTCGCCGGGAAGGGAGCTGAACGTGCGGTACTGCTCGATTCCGAATGTCGACGGGTCGATTACGTTCAGGCCGTCGAAAGTCCCCACGAGCACCTCGCCCTGCGGCGACTGGGCAAGCGCGCGGACGTAGCCGTTGGTAAGGCCCGAGGCCGTATTTATGGTGGTGAACCCACTCTCCCCCGCGCGCCTTACGCTCACCCCGTTATGGTGGGTACCGGCCCAGAGGTTGTCGTCCTTGTCTATCATCACGGCCCGTACGAAGTCGTGCCCGATGCTGGCGGGGTCGGCAGGGTCGTGCCGCAGGACCTCCCATCCGCCCGTAGGGATATCGTATATTATCAGGCCGCTCGACATGGTACCCAGATAGAGTTTCTGCCCGCGGGGAAGAATATCGTAGACGGGATTGTCCGCCAGAAGGCCCCCGAGGTCGTGGCGGAGGAAACGGTCGCCTGCCTCGTCGTACATATCCAGGCCGTTATGGGTACCGACCCACAGCTTGCCCGAGGAGTCGTATCCGAGCGACTGCACGATATCGCCCGAGATCGACGAGGGGTCGCCCGGGGAGTGGTAATACCGTGTGAAGCGGTCCGTGCGGGGGTCGTAACGGTTCAGCCCGTGGTTGGTACCTATCCAGAGCCGGCCGTCGGGCGACTCCTCCATCGAGAGGATATGGTTGTCGGATATGGAGGCGGGATTGTCCGGGTCGGTCATGTAGACGTCGAACCCGTAGCCGTCGTAGCGGTTCAGCCCGTTGCGGGTGCCGAACCACATGTAACCCTGCGCGTCCTGCCGGATGCAGATAACCGTTATCTGCGACAATCCGTCCCCGAGCGAAAGGTTCGAGAACGAGAACCTCTCCTGCGCCGGGAGGGCGGTTACGGCGGCAAGCATCGTCAGCGCGACGGCGAAATTTCGCAGGGTTTTCTTCATTCGTAAGGTTAGTCAGGCGGGTTGAAGGTAATAAAAAAAGGCAAGACGGCGCCACTCCACCTTACGATTCTATACCGTTTGCGGTCAGGCTACCGCTCCGCACGGGTGTATTCCGGGTCATAGAACCCCGGTCGCTGCCGATGTTAAAACCACTGCGAATTATCTTTATTACTACTGCGTTCCCTGCCTTGACGGTACTCCATTCCGCACAGGTTGTTCGCTACCCGCTTTTACGAATCTCCACCCGAACCGGTATACCACCTTAAATTAGCGTTGGAATGCGCCGCACCGTTGATTGTTTGCTTCGTGAACCGGCCGGGAATGCCGGTCACGGCGACGAGGAGGCAGAGCATATCCGGCAAACCCCGGACGAGAACGACCTGCACCCCGACGACCCGCACGCAGGGAAACCGGCATCTATGGCAAACCCGCTCAAGGGTAATCCGGCATCTCCGGCAACCCCGCGCGAAGGTGACCCGGAATCTCCGGCAAACCCGCCCTTACCGGACGGCCGTGAGTTCGTAGACCCTGCCCTTTACCGTTTCGAAATCGACCAGAACCGTTTCCGGCAGGTCGAGCATGTCCAGCTTGGCACCGTTTTCACCCGTTTGCAGAGACAGGTTCGGGGCCGTGAAGTAGAACGGATTGGGGTTTTCTCCCTCGGCATCGGCCAATGCGGCAGACTTAGACGCCAGCGGCACATGAGTCCGTACCCGGCAGTTACCGCCCAGGTCCGACCGCACGGCGGCCCGGGTCAGTCGTCCGCCGTCCCACTCGATATCGACCGTGAAACCTCCCCGTGCCCGGAGCCCCCTCACCGATCCCGACGGCCAGTTGTCCGGCAGGGCGGGCAGCAGGAAAATCTCACCGCCGTGGCACTGCATTAGCATCTCCGTAATCCCGGCCGTGCCGCCGAAGTTGCCGTCTATCTGGAAGGGCGGGTGGGCGTCGAACAGGTTGGAGTAGGTACCGCCGCCCGTGGTGGTGATGTCGGTAACGTCCACATGCCGCAGGCCGTTACGGAGCATCTGCATGGCGTGGTTGCCGTCCTCGAGCCGCGCCCAGAAGTTTATCTTCCACGCCATCGCCCAGCCCGTACCGCCGTCCCCGCGCATGCGGAGCGTCCGGCGGGCGGCGGCCGCCGACTCGGGCGTAACGCGCGGCAGAATCTCCCGGCCCGGGTGCAGGCCGAACAGGTGCGAGACGTGGCGGTGCTCCGGATGGACCTCCCCGAAATCGAGGTACCACTCCTGCAACTGCCCCTGGGCGCCCACATGCGGCGGGTAGAGTCCGGCACGTACCTTCTCCAGCCTGCCGCGCAGGTCCGGCTCTATGTCAAGCACCCGGCACGTCTCGATACAGTTGGTAAGCAGGTCGCGGATTATGGCCATATCCATCGTGGAGGCTTTACTGACCATACCCTCCTGCCGGCGGCCGTGGCGGTCGGTATAGAAGAAAGCGTTCTCGGGCGAGGTGGACGGATTGGTGACCCAATATCCCGACTGTTCGTCCCACACAAGCCATTCGAGCATAAATTCGGCCGCGCCCCTCATCAGCGGCCATGCCGTATCGCGGAGGTAATCGGTATCGCCCCCGTAGGCGTAATGGTCCCACAGGTGCTGGCAGAGCCACGCCCCGGCCATAGGCCAGCACGACCAGCGGGGGCTTCCTTTCGGGTCGATATTGTAGTTGCCCGAGGGGGCGGTCTGCGCCCAGAGGTCGCTGTTGTGATGGGCGAGCCACCCGGAGTCCATTCCGTAATTGATCTGAGCCGTGCGGCGGCCGTTCTCGGCCAGCAGCCCGATAAACCCGAACAGCGGTTCGTGGCACTCGGCGAGATTCATCGGCTCGGCAGGCCAGTAGTTCATCTCGGTGTTGATGTTGGTGGTGTAGTTCGAGCCCCAGGGCGGCTGGACGTGCGGATTCCACAGGCCCTGAAGGTTGGAGGGCTTGCCGCCCGGCCGCGAGGAGGCTATCATCAGGTAGCGGCCGTACTGGTAGTATAGCTCCACAAGGCCGTTGTCCGTGGGGTCGTCGTAGAAACGCGAAAGCCGGGTATCGGTCGGAAGGGCTTCCATATCGGGGTTCCGGCCCAGATCCAGCTCCACGCGCGAGAAGAGCTCCCGGTGGTCCCGGCGGTGGGCGTCGAGTAGGGTGCGGTAGGGCTTTCCTTCGGCAGCCGCCATATACCGGGCCGCAAGCTCCGCCGCATCGGCCCCGTCGAGGCCGGGCGACCGGTGGATACCGTTGAAGCTGGTGGCCGCCGAGAGGATAAGCGTTACGGCATCCGCTCCGTTCACGCTTATGGTACTGTCGCGCCCGATGGAAGCGCCGCCCTCGGCAATAACCTTGAGGTGGACCTCGAAGTCGGTCCCCTCCCCTCGGTCGCTATCGGCATAGGCGATCTGCACCGGCTCGTCCGAGCGGTGGGCCACCGTCATCGGGGCCTTGCCGCGCAGAACGAGATAGTCGTCGCCGCGGGCCTCGGTGCGGTAACGCAGGCGGCTGTCCATCGACAGGTCGAGGTCCAGAGCCCCGGGCCGGTCGGCCTCCAGCTGCACGACCATCACCTGGTCGGGATAGGAGACGAATGCGGTCCGGGTATAGGTCACCCCGTCACGGGTGAAACGCACCGTAGCCTCGCCGCGCGAAATATCGAGGTCGCGGTAATACTCACCGGTATTCTCGCCCACCCCGGTGTCCTCGGCCATCCCGGTATTACCGGAATTTTTGGCATCCGCTCCGTCCGCGCCGTCCGGCATCCGGATATGTAGGTCGGCCATAGGCTGGTAGCGGGCTGTGTAGGGCCCTTGGGAGTTCTCTTTCCACAGGTCGGCCGCACGGGCATAGTCCTCCTCGTCCACCGCCCTGCGAATTTCGGGCAGCGCCCTGACAGCCCGCGGGTTATTGCCGTCGCGCGGGTAGCCCGACCAGAGGGTCGCCTCGTTCAACTGAATCAGTTCCTGCCCGGTACCGCCGAAGACCATCGCGCCCAGCCGCCCGTTGCCCAACGGCAGGGCCTCTTCCCAGACCGCCGCCGGGGCCCGGTACCACAATTTGAGTTCCCTCACCGGCTCCTGCTGTGAGCATCCCGATGCAAGCAGGGACATAATCGCCGGTATCGCTTTCATACTTACCTTAATATTTTTCATCGTTTCGGATTTTTTCTTTACCCGGCAGGCGCGGAGTCGTTTTCCCGCCCGACGGATGGTTAATAATGGACAAAAATAGAGTCGAACGGCCGGGATTTTTTATACAGATTCAAACTTCTTTTGAGAAAACCGCTCAATTCCGCCTCCACGCAGATATAACCTTTGTTTTTACCGGACTTTTTTACCGGACCGGAATGAATCCGTGACCGGGTGCCGTAAGCCGGGCGTCGGTCGAAGTCGACGGGGGTCATAGTCGGCGCGGGTCCGGAACCCTCGACCCATCAGCAGAAGGTAACTTTTCACTGTACCCTTTTCGCGGCCCGCCAACCAGCAACCGGTGAGACGGACGGCTGGAAGGAAGCACCTCGGTAAAGATGTATAGATAGCTTGTGAAAAAAGGTAAATGTTTATATTTGTGCCTTGAAACAATACCGTCTACTCACGGTAATATTACAATATAACATTAAACCCGGCTTATTATGAAAAATCTGTTTTCCCTTTGTCTTATTCTAACAATCGTTACGGGTGCCACGGCGCAGGTCCGCGTAGGCGGACGTACCCTCGACAAACGGACTTCGAGCATCGTACAGGCCGCCGCGGACGTGGCTACGGCCGTTACGCTAAGCGACCAGGATATATACGACCTCTCGCGGGAAGCCGTGGAGTGGATGGATGCCAACAATCCCGTCACCGGTGTGGATACCGAGTACGGCTCACGGCTCGAACGGCTCACGGAAGGTATCACCGAGGTGAACGGGCTGGAGCTGAACTTCAAGGTGTACCATGTAGTCGATGTAAACGCTTTTGCATGCGGCGACGGGAGTATACGGGTATTCAGCGCGCTTATGGATATCATGGACGACGACGAGCTGATGGCCATAATCGGCCATGAGATAGGCCATGTGGTGGGTACGGACGTAAAGGACGCTATGAAGACTGCCTACCTCGCCTCGGCCGCAGTGAACGCCGCGGGAGCCGCGGGCGGCACGGTCGCCCGGCTCTCCGACTCCGAACTGGGCGACCTCGTACAGTCGTTTACCGGGGCGCAGTTCTCGCAGAAGCAGGAGTTCGCCGCCGATGATTACGGGTTCCGGTTCGCCGTGGAGCACGGGTACAGCCCCTACGGGATGGCAAACTCACTCTACAAACTGCTCGAACTGTCGCAGGGCGAAAAGGCCTCCACCGTACAGAAGATGTTCTCGTCCCATCCCGACACCGACAAGCGTGCCGAGAGAATGAAGGCCAAAGCGGACGAATATACGGCCGAGTAGGCATACGGGCGGTCGGGTTGGCATATGGGCGGACCAGGCCGGCTTACGCGCAGAGGGGGTGCTGATTCCCGGATTCCGGGGCCGCCTCGGCCGGGCCGACTTACGGGCAGAGGGTTCCCGGCTTCAGGGCCGGTCGGCCGGACCGTCCTACGCACGGAGGGTGCTGATTCCCGGCTTCCGGGCCGCTTCGGCCGGTCGGGCCGGAGATAGCGTAACCAGAGATTAGCTTCCTGCACAGCGTGGTATCGGAGAATACCGGGGCTCGATAAGTGCCGGAAACAAGGAAAACTCTTCCGGGGAACGGCCGGTTTGCGGGAAAAAGAATATTGACTATATTTGCACTGCTTTAAAAGAGCGCTGAGCCATGGTGTAATGGTAACACTGCAGATTTTGGTTCTGTCATTCTGGGTTCGAGTCCCGGTGGCTCAACATTTTCGGGGACGACCGCCTGTCAGAAAGGCGGTCGTTTTTTTGGAATGTACGGGAGGGGTGATGCCCGGGGTGATGCACGGGGGAAAGCCGAACTATCCGACCGCCACGGGCTGAATCGGTTTTAGCCGGATACACTTGTCGCCGCCCGGGACGCAGTAATTTTTCACGAATGTAATTCGATTGTTTGTAATTAAACGCGGGCCGGGTGCGGAAAGCCTCCCGCGGGTGGTATCTTTGTCAATACAATGGTCCGGGAGCGGAAGATATGCCCGCAGGTCGTTTGCAACGACGTGCCCGGTTTACTATATTTGTATACATTTTGTATGGTAAGGCGGTGCCTGTCCCGTGAGGTGGGCGTCATGTAGTCAGAAGAGAGGGATTGCAAAAATGGAATTACTGAAAATTACCCCGTCCGACAGCCGTTTATGGGAACAGGTGTGGAGGCTGTATAACGATAGTTTCCCGCAATACGAAAGGCGGAGGATAAGCAGCCATGCCCGGGCCTGCGAAGACAACGATTTCCATACTTATATAGTCGTCGAGAACGGCAACCTGCTCGCCCTGCTGTTCTACTGGACATACGACAGTACCATCTATATCGAACACCTTGCGGTAAGTCCCCAACTGCGGGGCCGCAGTATCGGTTCGCGGCTGATTGCCGACTTCTTCGCACAGCATCCCGGTGCCGAAATCATTCTCGAGATTGACCCGCCGGTGGACGAGGTTTCCCGGAGGCGGCTCGCCTTCTACGAGCGTCTCGGATTCAAGGACAGCGGCCGGGTGTTCCGCCACCCGTCGTACAGGCGCGGCGGCACGGGCCACGACCTGCTGGTGCTGAGCTACCCGGAGGCGCCCACCGACGAGCAGTACGACCGTTTTATGGAATACGTTACGGAGAAGGTGCTGAAATATATCGACTGAGCCGGGGTAATCGGGGCTGCCCGGTTCTGTTTCAGAGGATACTGCCGAATTTCCATTTTCCCAAGAGATACCGCACTATTATCGAGCCGCGGTAAACACCTGTCATATTTTTAAGAGGTAACGGTTTGCCGGTACAAGCCCGTTTGGCACGGAGGGAGGGTTTCTGCCCCCTGAAATCCCGGTGCGCATCCCATACCGCACGGAAGGCCTTCGGGCGCAGGGTGAGCAGGTAGAACAGCGCCGAAAGCCCGTCGGCTACCATCCGCAGCGGGATAATAGCCGTGCGGCCACACGGCGGCAGGTTTTTATAGAGCATGCAGAGGTTGTTGCGGTAATTGAGGTAGAGTTTGCGCGGGCTGTCCGGGCTGAGGGTACCCCCGCCGAGGTGGTAGACGTGCGATGCAGGGACGACCCCCGATTTCCAGCCCGCGAGCCGTGCCCGCCAGCAGAAGTCTATCTCCTCCATGTGGGCGAAAAAATCACCGTCGAATCCGCCCAGCTTCCGAAATACCGACAACCGTACCGCCATACACGCCCCCGAAGTCCAGAACACCTCCCGGGGGATATCGTACTGCCCCGTGTCGCGCTCCACGGCTGATAAAATGCGGCCCCGGCAAAACGGGTAGCCGAGGATATCGATAAATCCGCCCGAGGCCCCGGCATATTCGAACGACTGCCGGTCGGTATACGACAGTATTTTCGGGGAGACGGAGACGAAGGCCGGGTCGGCGTCGAGGGCACCGGTAAGCGGCTCCAGCCATCCGGACGGGGTTTCGACGTCAGAATTGAGCAGTACGGCGTATTCCACCCCGTCGAGCCGCACATCGGCCAAAGCGAGGTTGTAACCTTCGGCGTAACCGTAATTCCGGTCGAGCCTGATAAGGCCCACCGTCGGGAAATCGGCGGCGAGAAATGCGTCGGACCCGTCCGTAGAGCCGTTATCCGCGACCCATATACCCACCCCCGCAGGCGTATTGGCGACCACCGACGGAAGGAATCGGCGCAGGTGCTCCCGGCCGTCCCAGTTGAGTATAACCACCGCCGTTTCAGCCATTCGCGCAGTTTTTTTCCGGCTCGGGCGAGGGGGCCGTCGGGTTTCTGTCGGCCGGGTGGGAGGTCGGTTTCCGGGCGGCGGAATTGTCTTGGGCGGAAGTATCGACCGGAGGGATGGAACCATTCCGGGCGGCGGAAAGGTCTTGTGAGGCGGAAAAGTTCCGGGCGACAGCACCGGCCGGTGTGGCGGCATCAACCTGGGTGGTGGCATCAGCCCGAGTGGTGGCATCGGCCTGAGCAGCATCGGTCTGTGTGGTGGCATCGGCCTGAATGGTGGCATCAGCCCGAGTGGTGGCATCAGTCTGGGTGGCATCGGCCTGGGTGGTGGTACCGGCCTGTGGGGCGGTACCGGATTCGCCGTCCATCGTAACCGCTCCGGTTTCCGGAGTATAGTACCTGCTGCCGGGGCCGAACGGGTGTTTCCACCTTTTGTGCGACCAGATCCAGTACTCGGGCGCCCGGAGGATATTCTCCTCCAGCTTCCGGGCGTAGCGGTACGTAATCTCCCCCTCGGGAAGTTTCTCCCGGCCGTCGTAAATCTCCACGAACCGCGAAACGTAACGGGTGCGGCCCACCTTGCGGGTCTCGGTGAAATAGACCGGCATCCCGAACCGCACCGCAAGCCGTTCTATCCCGGCATAGAAAATAGTTTTACGCCCGAGGAAGTCGAACCACATGGTGTGCTCGTTGGGCCGCGCGCTCTGGTCGGCTATCATGCCCACGGCGATGCGGCGGCCTTCGGCCTTTTTGGTGAGGATATAGCGCATCAAAACCTTCATCGACACCGGTTCCAGCCCGAACCGCGAACGGGAATAGCGGTAAAATGCGTCGAACGCCTTGTCGTGGACCGGCTTATAGACTCCGGCGACCTGCGCCGAAGTATGGAACTGGTAGACGCTGAAGTACTCCCACGACCCGTAGTGCGCCATCGCGGCTATCCAGTCCCGTCCCTCCACCCGGGCCTCGTGCTCCTGGGCGTTCTCGAACACCACCCTGCCGCGGGCCTCCTTTTCGCTTATGGAGACCATATCCACCGCGTCGAGAAATATCTCGGCAAGGTGGAGGTAAAACCGCCGCTCGATGCGGCGCAGTTCGCGGCGCGGCTTTTCCGGAAATGCTCCCCGCAGGTTGGCCCTCACGGTTCGCACCCGGTAACGGGCAACACGGTACAAGAGGAAATAGAGGAACCATAACACCGGGCCGTACAGAAACCATGTAGGCAGCAGGCCCAGCCCCCTGTTGAGTAGCAGCAGCGCACGATACCGTATATTCTGGCCGCGGGTCATCGGTCAGACAGCGGTTTTAATAAATTCGGAGTGTATATAGGGGTTGGCGGCGACTATCTCCCGGCCGAAAACGAAGTTGTCCCCGCCGCCGTTGTCCGTAACCACCGCGCCTGCCCGCAGGGCGATAAACGCCCCGGCCGCCACGTCCCACGGCGAGAGGTTGACCTGGCAGAACGCATCGAACCGGCCGCAGGCCACGTACACCAGGTCGGCACATGCCGAGCCTACACGCCGGATACCGTCGGTGTTGACCTGGTACCAGCTCACCTTGTCGAGAAATCCCGGAACCCCCTTCAGGGCCGAGTGCGAGAAACCGATAGCGATAAGGGCATGCTCCATCGAGCGGACTTCGGAGGCTCGTATGACCTTGCCGTCGAGGTAAGCGGGCGAACCCTGCCATGCGTAGAACATCTCCCGGAGGGTAACCTCGTATACCACTCCGACCACTACCTCCCCGCCGTCCATCAGCGCGATGCTGACGCAGTAGGGCGGCAGGCCGTGGACGAAGTTCGTAGTACCGTCCAGCGGGTCGACGACCCAGCGCAGGCGCTCGCCGTTGTCGTGCGCAGTCCCCTCCTCCGTTATGTATCCGGCCTCGGGGACAAGGGCCGACAACCGTGCCACAATCATCTTCTCGGCCTCCTTGTCGACATACGACACCAGATTGTGGGCGCCTTTAAATTCCACCCGGTCCAAACTGAATACTTCCCTCTGCTTTGCGATATATTCCCCGGCCTCGCGGGCTACGAGGCAGACGCTCTTGCATAACTCTTTGTAATCGTACATTATATCGTTTTAGTTTTCTCTTTCTTCCGCTTTCAGGCCGTGGACGACCGAGAACTATTTCTCTATCCCGTCCCGCATCCGGCCGCCCTCTATACGTGACCGGAACGGTTCGCCCCATCCGGCGGCCTGCACCGGTCCGTTCCCGGCTGCACACGGCCTGCACCGGCGGCCCGTCCACTACCGTCCGGACGGACGGGAACCCGGTCCGTGCGACCGCTATTTCCCCTCCACGTAAATACGCACATTGTCGTACTTGGTGCGCGCCCGGAGCCATGTGGCCAGACGCCCGGTGTCGACCGGCATCCGCGGGTTTTCCGGCTCCACGAGGCATACCACCAGCGTGTCTACCTTCTCCCCGTCCATATCGCGCACGAACTGCCGGGCGAGTGATATCCGGTCGAGGTTGTCGACCACGGAAGAGGCCTCCATCGAGATGGCCACCAGCGGAAGGGTATCCGGCCCGAGCCGTTCGATGGTGCTCTCCAGGTCGGCGATGCGCCGGTTCTTCTCCTCTATAAGTTGATTGTAGCTTGTCTGCAGGGTACTCATATCCACCCTGTCGGTACCGTCCGACTGGCGCAGCAACAACTGGGTGCCTTCCAGTCCGAAATGGGGCATCTGGGCCTGAAGGTTATCTATAAGGTCCTTCGACAGGGGTTCGCCTATCAGCAGGACGTCAATAGAATTTTCCTTACGCGATTTGTATACCTTGCGCACGTCCACCACCTGCGTGTTCCGGAAGTTGAAGGCCGAGGCCACGAACCTGTCGGCGTTGTTTTCGAAGATGGACGAGTCCACAATCCGGTAAGACAGGATAATACTCGGCACCACGGTTACGATGATAATTACCGTCATGTAGTTCTTCACACGCCTCTCGCGCGACTTGTCGAGGAAGACCTTCTTGTCGTACTTCAGGAAACTGACTATAATATAGGTGGCCAGAGCGATAAATACGGTGTTGATAAAAAAGAGGTAAGCCCCTCCGAAAATGAAGTTCCACTGCCCGTTGGCAATCCCGAAACCTGCCGTGCACAGGGGCGGCATCAGGGCCGTGGCTATGGCCACACCCGGAATGACTATCGAGGTGCGGTCTTTGCGCGACTGGGCCACGATACCGGCCAACCCCCCAAAAAAGGCGATAAATACGTCGTAGAGCGTGGGTGAGGTACGGGCCAGAAGCTCGCTCTGCGCGTGGCTGAGTGGGGATATGTAGAAGTAGATGGTAGAGGTAACGATACTTACGGCCACCATAAAGCCGAAGTTGCGGAGCGACCGCTTCATCAGCTCGAAATCGTTTATCCCGAGCGATAGGCCGATGCCCATAATCGGACCCATCAGCGGCGAGATAAGCATCGCCCCGATTATCACTGCGGTGGAATTGACGTTCAGCCCAAGCGAAGCGACGAAAGTTGCGAAGATAAGTATCCATAGGTTGGTGCCTTTGAACACCACCCCGCGGGCGATACTTCCCACCACCTCCGACTGCGTGCCCTTATCCTCGTGCAGGTCGAATTTATCCTGAAGGAAATTCACGACGGGCCGCAGGCTGTACCAGTGCTTGTTTTTATCTTCCGTTCCTTCCATTGCGGGAGGTTATTCGCTTATCGGTTTTGCAGTTTCATCGTCCGCCGCGGCTTCGTCCCGGCCTTTTCTTTCCCGTTTTCCGGCCACGACGACTACGAACTCGCCCTTCGGCTCACGGGCCGTGAAATGGGAAATTACGTCGGCCAGAGTTCCGCGCACTGTCTCTTCGAATTTCTTGGTCAACTCTCGGGAGACGGACACTTCGCGGTCCGCCCCCATCACCTCGGCCAACTGTCCGAGGGTTTTGCGCACCCGGTAGGGTGACTCGTAAAATATCATGGTCCGCGGCTCCGAGGCCAGCTCCGCCAGCCTCTTTGCCCTGCCCTTCTTGTGGGGCAGGAACCCTTCGAAACAGAACCGGTCCGACGGCAGGCCGCTCTGCACGAGCGCCGGAATCAGGGCCGTGGCACCGGGCAGGGTCTCCACCTCGATACCCCTCTCCACGCAGGTTCTGACCAGCAGGAACCCGGGGTCGGAAATACCGGGCGTACCGGCGTCCGAAACCAGCGCCACGCTCTGCCCCGCTTCGATGCGCGAGGCCACCAGCTGCACCGTAGCGTGCTCATTGAACTTGTGGTGCGAGACAGGTTTTTTATCTATTCCCAGATGCCGCAGCAGGAACGATGTAGTGCGGGTATCCTCGGCCAGAATAAGGTCCGCCTCCGACAGCGTCCTTACGGCCCGGACCGTAATATCGTCCAGATTACCGATGGGTGTGGGTACGACGTATAGCTTCGACATCCTGATATGCGGTCGGTCTATGACAATTTCCGGGTAAGCAGGTCCACAAGCAGTTTGACCGCCTCACTGTCCGGATTCCAGTTGAAATTTTCGTGTATATAGATAAGCGCGTCGTCGAGGTCGCCGAACCCGTCGAGGGTTGTCATCACGCTGTCGTATATTTCGGCGTTACCGTCGAACAGGCTTCGGATAAGCAGGAATTTGTCGTTGATGCCGATGGCTTTGCGCAGGCTCTCTATCCGACCGGAACCCACCACCGACGCTACGTCTGCCTTCGGGGCCTGCCCGGCGTATATGTCCGACACGGTCTGCCCCGACCCTGCGATAACGTCCCCGAGTACCTGCACAGGTTCGCTGTCCTGAATCGCGGACGAGGTAATCTGCGGCTCCGGGGCGAGGTAAACCACCTGCTCGCGCGCGGACTCCGCCACGGAGATATCGCTGTCCGCCCCGGCGGACGGGGCATAGGACGTGGCGGCCGGAGCGGAAGCGGTTTCTGCGGCCGTGACCGGGACGGGAGAGGGTGCCGGAGC
>JAJBVT010000107.1 GCA_020859685.1 Rikenellaceae bacterium | reverse complement strand
GCCCACACCCCGGCAGGCGTGCAGGTTATACCTTATATATAAATGATCTATCGTGTTTCCCCTTAATAAACACTATCCCTTGCGGGCCGCGGACCGAAATATAGGTCCGCTTTCCGGTATACTCACATTAAAATAAGTATCTTTGTGCGGCTTTACGAATAAGGGGGAAAATGTACAAAAGTATTATACGTCCGATACTGTTCCTGATGTCGCCCGAGAGGGTGCACGGCCTTACGGCGTGGATACTCAGGGCGGCAGGCAGGGTGGGCCTGCGGGGAGTCATAGCCCCGGTGTTCACCTACCGCGACAAGTCACTGGAGCGGGATGTGTTCGGGGTGAGGTTCCGTAACCCGGTGGGTCTGGCAGCAGGGTTCGATAAGGACGGCAGGCTGTACCGCGACCTGGGGGCGTTCGGGTTCGGTTTCATAGAGGTGGGGACGGTGACGCCCCAGCCCCAGCCGGGCAATCCGAAGCCGCGGCTGTTCAGGCTGAAGCAGGACGGCGCCCTTATCAACCGTATGGGTTTCAACAACCACGGTGTGGAGGCTATGGTGCGTAATCTGCGCCGCCGCCGGAAGGGTCTGGTGATAGGCGGCAATCTCGGTAAGAATACCCTTACTCCCAACGAGCAGGCTCCGGCCGACTACCTGCGGATGTTCCGGAGCCTGTACCAGTATGTGGACTATTTCGTGATAAACGTGAGCTGTCCCAACGTAAAGGACGTGACCGCCCTGCAAAATACGGCCAACCTGATGGCTATTCTCCAACCGCTGTTCGATTTCCGCCGGGGCCAGAACGAGTACCGTCCCATTCTGGTGAAGATATCGCCCGACCTGCCGCGCGGCCATGTGGACGATATCGTGAAGGTGCTTGTGGATACCCAGTTGGACGGGCTCGTGGCGGTGAATACCACCACCTCGCGCGAGGGTCTGGCCACGCCGTCGGCCAAAGTGGAGGCGATGGGCGCCGGGGGGCTGAGCGGGTCCCCGCTGACGGAACGTTCGATAGAAATGGTCCGTTATCTGCATGAAAAAACCGAGGGCCGCTACCCGATAATCGGGGTGGGGGGGATTATGACCCCGGAGGACGCGCAGAGGATGCTCGACGCGGGGGCAAGTCTGGTGCAGGTCTACACAGGGTTTATCTACGAAGGGCCGTCGCTTGTGAAGCGCATTTGCAGGCATATCGCCGGGAAACGTTCTTAACCGAGAGTGGTCCGGCACCCGGGCCGGAAGAGTCCGGAGCGCTCAACTTTAAATAACAGTACAAGATGAAAGCAGCCGTAATTTGCATCGGCGACGAGATACTTATCGGCCAGGTGGTCGATACCAACTCGGCATGGATATCCCGGAGGCTGTCGGACGCCGGGGCGCAGATGGTAGCCCGCTTTACCGTGGGGGATACCGCGGAGGAGATTTCAGGTGCGCTGGACGACGCCCTGCGTGTGGCCGACGCTGTGATAATGACCGGGGGTCTCGGCCCTACGAAGGACGACGTAACCAAGACCACCCTCGCCCGCTATTTCGGGATGGCCCTGCGGGAAGACGCGGGGGTGCTGGAAGATGTGCGCGCTATGCTCACCGCGCGCGGTATCGACGTCAACAGCCTTAACCGGGCGCAGGCACTGGTACCGAACGGTTGCCGGGTGCTGCGCAACGCCAACGGGACCGCCCCTGGGATGTGGTTCGAGCGGGACGGCCGGGTGGTGGTGTCGCTACCGGGCGTGCCGTTCGAGATGAAGGCGCTTATCTCGGGGCAGGTGCTTCCGCTCCTGCGGGAGCGGTTCGGGCAGGGCGATGCGGTCCACAGGACCGTGCACACCTCCGGAATCGCCGAGTCGGTGCTGGCCGAAAGGCTGGCCGGCTGGGAAGCGTCGCTTCCCCGAGGCGTGAAGCTCGCGTACCTGCCCTCCACGTCCGGGGTACGGCTCAGGCTCTCGTCCGTAAGCCTGCCCGCCGCCGAGGCCCGCGAGATAATAGAGGGCAGACTGGCGGAACTGGAATCTCTCCTCGGGCATTACCTTTTAGGGGAAGGTGAGCAGGACCCGGCCGCCGCGGTGGCCGCCCTGCTGCGGAAGGAGGGCAAAACCCTGTCGGTCGCCGAGTCGTGTACGGGAGGTAAAATCGCCGAAACGATCGTATCGCACGAGGGCGCATCTTCGTGGTTTATGGGCGGAGTGGTCGCTTATGGGGAGGGGGTGAAGGAAAAAATATTGCAAATTTCGGCGGAGACCCTCGAAAAAGAGGGGGTGGTGAGTGAAAAAACCGCAATTTTAATGGCCGAAGGTATACGGAGGGTTACCGGTTCCGATTATGCCGTCTCGACCACCGGTTACGCCGGGCCGGACGGCGGGGCGGACGGCCAGCCCGTCGGTACGGTGTGGATAGGGATAGCCCATCCCGGCGGCTGTTATGCCCGTAAAATGCGTTTCGGCAAGCTGCGCCAACCCAATATTGAGCGGGCCTCGTCCTCGGCCCTGAACCTGTTGAGGCTGCTGCTCACGGGCGACCTGGATGCGCCCGTAGCGAGCGGGGTTTCCTGAAAACGGGTCGGGGCCGGGGAAGTTCCCGCGGGCGCCGAAAAAAGGTGCCCGGCGGCCAAGTCGCGGCAGTTTAGGTTGGTAATTGTCAAAAAAGACGTATATTTGCACTCCCTTTGGGCCGGGAAGGCCGTCGAAGGGAGAATATAAAACGTGCAAGCAAAATGAAAATCTGCGAAATCACAGGAAAGACGGCCATGACGGGAAACAACGTTTCCCACTCCAACCGTAAGACCAAGCGCCGTTTCAGCCCCAACCTGAAGACGAAGCGTTTCTGGTCGGAAGAAGAGGGCAGGTGGATAACGCTCAAGGTATCTGCCGCCGGTATGAAAACCATTAACAAGAAAGGTCTGGCAGCGGCTCTGAAAGAGGCGGCCGTACCCAAGAAAATCTACTAAAGTAACCAGGCATGGCAAAAAAAGGCAACAGGGTGCAGGTAATACTGGAATGCACCGAACAGAGGGAAAGCGGTGTGCCGGGAATGTCCCGTTACATCACCACCAAGAACAAGAAGAACACACCCGACAGGCTCGAAAGGCGTAAATACAACCCTTTCCTCAAGAAGGTGACCGTTCACAGGGAAATAAAATAACACTGTTAAGACATGGCAAAGAAAGTAGTTGCAACGCTCAAAACGGGTACCGGTAAGAACTTTACCAGGTGTATCAAAATGGTGAAATCGGATAAGACCGGCGCTTACACTTTCAAAAGCGAAATCGTTCCCAACGACCAGATTAAGGAATTTTTCGCCAAGAAGTAGTTTTATGTTTTAAAGCCGGTGGGAGAGGTCTACCGCATCGCAAGGCTTTAATACAAAAGGCATCCTTTAACGGGATGCCTTTTGTATTGGGGGGCGCCGAACCGGGCACCGACGGGCAATATGTGTGGGGGAGGGCCGTGGTTTATAACGGACGGCGTCGGGGAGAAGGTGATTTGAGGAAATATTTTGTTATATTTATTCCCTGTGCCCGGACCGGGGAACCGGTCTTTCGGCATATCTAAGCTAACTCAAATGTAACGGATATGAAAAAAACGCTATTGATTATCGCGGCCGCGCTGCTGGCAGCCTGCGGCGGCGGGAAAACCACCGCCACGGAGAACTGGGTGCCGCTGTTTAACGGCTCCGACCTCGAGGGCTGGACGCCCAAATTCGCCGGGTTCGCCGCCGGGGAGAATTACGCTAATACTTTCCGGGTAGAGGACGGTATCCTGAAAATTTCCTACGAGGATTACGAGGACGGGTTCAACGGCCATTTCGGGCATCTGTTTACCGACGGGGTCTACTCGAGTTATATACTGCGCCTGGAGTACCGGTTCGTGGGTGAGCAGGCCGAGGGTGCCCCGGCATGGGCATACCGCAACAACGGGGCGATGCTCCACAGCCAGCATCCCGAAACGATGGGGCTGTGGCAGAACTTCCCCGTCTCGGTGGAGGCGCAGATACTGGGCGGTAACGGCACTGACGAGCGGCCCACGGCCAACGTCTGCACTCCCGGTACTACGGTGGCGGTGGGCGGCGAACGCGTGGAGGCGCACTGCTCCCCGTCGAGGGCCGAAACCTACCACGGCGACCGGTGGGTGACGATGGACGTGGTGGTATTCGCCGACAGCCTCGTGCACCATATAATCGAAGGCGACACGGTGCTCACCTATACCGCCCTTCAGATAGGCGGTAACCCGGTGGACGGGGCGCCCGTCTTCGCACCCGGGCCCCTCCGCGAGGGCCATATCGCCATCCAGGCCGAAGGGCACCCCACCGAGTTTCGGAGGATAGATATACTCGAGCTGTAAATAAAAAAGATAGGTAACTATATACTATTTCATACTACTTGTCTTATAGCGGCCCGCCACCCCGCCCCCGGCGGGCGGCAAGCCTGCCGTGCGGCAGGCACTTTAATGTGAAATGTCATCCTGAGGACGACCGACGAACGAAGTAGGGAACTCCGAAGGATAACAGAAAAAAATGTCATCCTGAGGAGTGGAACGACGAATGATCTACCTTTCTATCGAAAGGTAGATTCTTCGCTGTCGCTCAGAATGACATTTTATATGAGGCCCGTCACCCGCCGCAGGAGCATAGGCTGCACGCAGCCTATGCCCTGCCAGTAGGAGGAAAACGCAGTTAAAAAGTATCACAAAAAAGTCAAGGCGCTCTAAAAGGCGCCGGTTGCACTCCTTCGGAGTGCATTGAGATTGTCATCCTGAGGAACGTATGTGACGAAGGATCTGCCTTTGGTGTAAAAAGTATCGTTATTTTATTAAAAATAGCAAAGTAATTCTTACAGTGCGAAGGGTGTAAACATATAACGAAGATTCTTCGCTGCGCTCAGAATGACATTTTTTTATATGCGGCCCACCATCCGCCGCATGAGCCGGGACTACTCGCGGGTTATGCCCTGCCGGTAGGAGGAAAACAAGTTAAAAAGTATCACGTACCAAACCTTTTGAAATCTTAATTTATTGCACTCCGAAGGAGTGCACCTGGCGCCTTTTCGAGCGCCTTGATTTTTTTGTGATACTTTTTGTATCAAGACAAAAAGTATCGTTCTTTTAAAAATAGCAAAGTAATTCTTACAGCGAGAAGGGTGTAAACATATAATGAAGATTCTTCGCTGTCGCTCAGAATGACATTTTACTTCATATTCCCCCGGCGGGCCGGAATACCTTCCCTCTAAAAAATAGCGCCGATAAAGGCCGGGCTGATAGACCAACGGGCAGGTTATTTGTCTCCGGATATTGATTATCTTTGTTCATTAAAATTTGCAGTAATGGGTCTATTCGATATTTTCAAACGGCAGAAAGCCGAGCAGCAGCAGGCTGTCCCGGAGCCGGAGAGGAGAGAACAGGAACAGCAGGAGCGGCAGGAGCTGAGCGCCGGGCTGGAAAAGACGAAGGAGGGGATATTCGGCAAACTGGCCCGCGCCGTGGCCGGGCGGTCGAAGGTGGATGCCGAGGTGCTCGACTCGCTGGAGGAGGTGCTCATCAGCTCGGACGTGGGCGTGGATACCACGGTGAGGATTATCGAGCGTATCGAGCAGCGCGTGGCGCGGGACAAATATATGAGTTCGTCGGAGCTTAACGGAATCCTGCGGGAGGAGATTACCGCCCTGTTGCAGGATGCCGAGAAGGACGGGGATAGTTTCGGTCTCGACTTCAAGGAGGGTGAGCCGTATGTGGTTATGGTCGTGGGGGTTAACGGCGTCGGGAAGACGACCACCATCGGCAAGCTGGCCGCGCAGCTGGTAAAGGCGGGCCGGAAGGTCTATATTGGGGCGGCGGATACGTTCCGGGCGGCGGCTATCGACCAACTTCAGGTATGGGCCGACCGCGCGGGGGCCACCATGATACGGCAGAATATGGGTTCGGACCCGGCATCCGTGGCGTTCGACACGCTTAAATCGGCCGTGGCCAACGGGGCCGACGTGGTGCTGATAGATACGGCGGGCCGCCTGCATAACAAGGTGGGCCTGATGAACGAGCTGTCGAAAATCCGTAACGTGATGGCGAAGGTAATCCCCTCCGCCCCGCACGAGGTGATGCTGGTGCTGGACGGGAGTACGGGCCAGAACGCCTTCGAGCAGGCGAAGCAGTTTACCCAGGCCACACAGGTCACATCGCTGGCCATTACCAAGCTGGACGGCACGGCAAAGGGCGGGGTAGTAATAGGTATCAGCGACCAGTTCAGTATCCCGGTGCGTTACATCGGTATAGGGGAGGGAATCGACCAGCTCCGGATTTTCGACCGCAGGCAGTTCGTGGACGCGCTGTTCGGGGAGTGATAGTTATCGGCCATGAACGAGACCTCTCGATGCGTCCGATTTCCGGTTGACCGTTCCATTTTATTAAAATATCTCGTTTTCACCGGCCCTTCGACGCGTCCCCCGGCGGGCCGCACGTCTGCGGGAGCAGGCGTATTTCCCCTATATGAATATATTTACCTTAAAAAAATTTGGCTACCGCTATAAGTCCGATATGTAGATGCGGGGTGCGACTAAAAGATAATAAGTGAAGAAAAAGATAAACGTAATAACTCTCGGCTGCTCGAAGAACGTGGTCGACTCCGAGAAGGTGATGGCCCAGCTTGCCGCCGGGGGCTGGGATGTGGTGCATGACAGCGACTCGACGGACGCCCGGGTGGTGGTGGTAAACACCTGCGGGTTTATCGGCGACGCCAAACAGGAGTCGATAGATACCATACTGCGGTGTGTGGCGGCAAAGGAGGCCGGGCTTATCGACAGGCTCTACGTGATAGGCTGCCTGAGCGAGCGGTACAGCGACGAGTTGCGCAGCGAAATACCCGAGGTGGACGAATATTTCGGCGCACGTGATTTCACGGGCGTGGTGAGGAGCCTCGGGTGCGCATGGCGGGACGAACTCACCGGCGAGCGGCAGCTTACCACCCCGCCGCACTACGCCTACCTGAAGATATCGGAGGGGTGCGACCGCAGGTGCGCGTTCTGCGCCATCCCGCTGATACGCGGTCCGCACGTCTCGGTGCCGATGGAACGGCTCGAGCAGGAGGCGCGGTCGCTCGCGGCCAAAGGGGTGCGCGAGCTTATGGTGATAGCGCAGGATACGACCTGTTACGGTCTGGACCTCTATGGCAGGCGGCGGCTGGCCGAGCTGCTGGAAAGGCTGAGCATGGTGGACGGTATCGAGTGGATAAGGCTCCATTACGCCTATCCGGCCGGTTTCCCGCAGGATGTGATAGATGTGATGTCCCGCGAAGGGAAGATTTGCAATTACCTCGACATTCCGTTCCAGCATATCGCCGACGGCCAGCTCCGGTCGATGAAGCGCGGGGTGGACCGGCAGGGCACGATGGACCTGATAGCGAGGCTCCGGGAGGCGATTCCCGGAATTACCCTGCGAACTACCCTGCTCACGGGGTACCCCGGCGAGACGGAGGAGGAGTTCGGGCAGTTGCTGGAATTTGTCCGGCAGGTCCGTTTCGGCCGACTGGGGGTGTTCCCTTACAGCGAGGAAGAGGGAACATGGTCTGCGCAGGAGTTGACGGACGATGTACCGGAGCAGGTGAAACAAGAGAGGGTGGAGCGGATAATGGAGCTGCAGCGCGAAATATCGCTGGAGAATAACCAGCAGCGGGTCGGGCGCACCGAAGAGGTTATCGTGGACGGGGTGCAGGACGGATTTTACGTCTGCCGCGGGCGCGGCGACTCACCGGAGGTGGACCAGGAGATACTGGTCCCGGCCGGAGAGGGCGCCACCGGGGACGCCGCCACACGGGATGCGGCCGTGGGTGCCGCTCCGGGGGGGTCAGCACGGGAGGCGGCCGTGGAGGCGGCTGCGCGGGATATTACGGCCGTGGATGCGGCCGGGGGTAAAACCGTTGTCGGTAATATGGAGCCCGGAAAGGCCGCCGCCGGAGATTCGGCGGGCGGGGCGGGAATCGCCCCGGGCACATTCCGCAGGGTGTTAATCACATCGGCCGCCGAATACGAGTTGTACGGCCGTTTCGTATAGCCTTTGGAGGGATTCGCCGACCTTACGGCGGGCCTCTTTGGTGGGAGTATAAATTTTTATTAACTTTGAAAAGTGGATAACCCGGGTCCGTAACAGGACGGGTCCTGCCCTCGGGCAGGGGGCCATCGAGGAGCCGGGGTGAAAGTTGTCCGTTGAAAGAGAAACAGGATTATGGCGGGTTCGGATATTGTTAAGTCGGTTATAGCCAAGGCGGAACGTCTTATGGACCAGAACCGTTGCCTGAGGGCCGAGGCCGGGCAGTTAAGCGGCCAGAGGGACAAACTCCGGGCGGAGAACCGCAGGCTTACCGAACGGGTTGCCGAGTTGGAGAAACGTATCGACGTGCTCGAACTCAGGGAGGGCTTCGCATCCGGCGGCAATACGAAACAGGCAAGGGCCAGAGTCAACCGTCTTATGCGGGAGGTTGACAAATGTATTGCCCTGCTGAACAGGTAGTGCCGTCGTAAAATGAGATACGGACAACAAAGACAGTTTGGAAACGTTAATATAGAAGGTCGCGCGGCAGGTGCAGCGCCCGTAAAGCCCCGAGGTAATGGCTGAAACGTCGGAAAAGTTTAACATAAAGCTGAATATAGCCGGCAAGAGTTATCCCCTGACCATCGAAAGGGCGATGGAGGAGAAGTACCGTAGGGCCGAAAGGGAGGTCAACCAGTTGGTAGCCAAGTTCCGGGGAAGGTTCCGGGCCGAAAGTCAGGACTACCTCGCGATGGCCGCGCTCCAGATTGCCGTATCGAACGTCGAGTTGGAGATGAGCCGCAGTCTCGGGGAGGAACTCGACGCGCTGAAGGAGCTCGATATCAGGCTCGGGGAGCATTTTTCGGAGGTTTGAAGCCCCGCAGAGGCCGGAAGGTGCGGACGCCGCGGCACAATGGGAGCGCCGGGAGGCCCGGAAATTGCATCGGTAGAAATAAACTGTCGCAGGACAAGAGACGAAACGACATAGGTTCTTTACATAGGAGGACAGGAAGCTGCCCGCATGGATTCCTTACTAGCTTTGCGAAACTTAACATTAACAAAATTGGAGCTGTACTCGTCCGGTCAAAAACAGGCCTTGACCTTCCTTCGGGAAGGTGCGCCCCGCGGGGTGCCGTTGGACGTTTGCGATCGAGCGGAGGCTCCACAAATGACGATTGGGAGATTCGTCAAACGGAGAAAGGATAACCATGCGGGCTTTTTATTTTCGGAGACCAACAGTTTTTTTATATAAATTTTAAACGTTCAACAAATGTCGAATATATTGATAATGATACTTGTGGCGGTCGTGGCGGCGGCGGTGGGCATAGTGCTCTACATCGTCATAGCCAACGTGCTGGGCCGCAACTCCATCGCCAGACGGCGGGAGGCCGCCCTCAAAGAGGCCGAGGCGGAAGGAGAGATGTTGAAGAAAGAAAAAATCCTCCAGGCCAAAGAGAAATTCATCCAGCTCAAGAGCGAGCACGACCGTCAGGTCAACGAACGCAATTCGAAGCTGAATCAGCGGGAGCAGGGCATCAAACAGCAGGAGAACAACCTGCGCCAGCAGGAAAACGAGCTGGAGCGCCGCAACCGCGAGGCCCAGAAGGTTAAGGAGCAGATGGAGAGCCATATCGCCTCGCTCGACCGCAAAAAGGAGGAGCTTGACAAGCTGTTCCGCGAGCAGAACGTGCGTCTGGAGCAGATAAGCGGTATGAGTACCGAAGAGGCCCGGAACATACTGATCGAGAATATGAAGGCCGAAGCCAAGAGCGAGGCGTCGAACTATATCAGCGAGGTTATCGAGGAGGCCAAGATGACGGCCAACAAGGAGGCCAAGAAAATCGTGGTTCAGACCATCCAGAGGGTGGCTACCGAGACGGCTATCGAGAACTCGGTGACGGTGTTCAACATCGAGAGCGACGAGGTGAAGGGCCGTATAATCGGCCGCGAAGGGCGGAACATACGGGCGTTGGAAGCCGCCACGGGGATAGAGATAATCGTGGACGACACCCCCGAGGCCATTATCCTGTCCGGGTTCGACCCGGTGCGCCGGGAGATAGCGCGTCTGGCGCTGCACCAGCTCGTAACCGACGGCCGTATACATCCGGCGAGGATCGAGGAGGTGGTTTCCAAAGTGCAGAAGCAGATAGAGGAGGAGATTATCGAAGCGGGTAAACGCACCACGATAGACCTGGGTATACACGGTCTCCACCCGGAGCTTATCCGCCTTATAGGTAAGATGAAATACCGCTCGTCTTACGGGCAGAACCTGTTGCAGCACTCCCGCGAGACGGCCAACCTCTGCGGAGTAATGGCCGCCGAACTGGGGCTCAACGTCAAGACCGCACGCCGGGCCGGGCTTCTTCACGATATTGGTAAGGTGCCCGACGACGAGCCGGAATTGCCGCACGCAATAATCGGTATGAAGCTGGCCGAGAAGTTCAAGGAGAAACCGGAGGTATGCAACGCCATAGGCGCCCACCACGACGAGATGGAGATGACATCGCTCATTACTCCCATCGTACAGGTATGCGACGCTATCAGCGGCGCCCGTCCGGGTGCACGCCGTGAGGTGGTGGAGTCGTATATCAAGCGTCTCAAGGAGATGGAGGATATCGCTATGGCCTACGAAGGTGTGATGAAGACCTACGCCATTCAGGCCGGACGGGAACTTCGTGTCATCGTGGGGAGCGAGAAGATAACCGACCAGGAGGCCGACCAGCTGTCGATGGATATCGCCAAGAAGATACAGGACGAGATGACCTATCCCGGGCAGGTAAAGATTACGGTTATCCGGGAGACGCGGTCGGTAAGTTACGCGAAATAATCCACCGGGTCGATGGAAGATAAAAGTACCATAAAGGAGTTTGCCGACCGCGTTATCGGTTTAAAAAATAAGTCTATAACCGATGAAATTTTCCTGCTTATACAAAACGACAAGGATTTGATGCGGGAATACCTGCGGCTGGTCGATAAAAATAAACTCGATACCGTCAATAAACTAATCGGCAAACGGATAAAGGAGCGGTACGGGCTTACCAACGATGTCGGCCGAAACGAGTGCCCGGAAAGTACGCTTATTTCGAGCCATCAGGAATTCGAGTAAACGGTATCAAACTTATGTCACACAATAGGCTGCCCCTTCACTCGGGCAGCCTATTTTATATGTTAATTATACCTGTTTCAACTTATAAATAATTCTGCGAAACACGGCCCGCCGGTAGCGTCGGCGGGCGGCGGACCACGGACCGCAGCCCGCGAAAAAACAAACAGAGTCTTATAGGATATTATTCATCCGGATGCTCGCCTTAACCAGCGCGAGAGCGCGGATTCGGGAAGTTTCTATCTCCTTGTCGGCATGCAGGGGGTTTTGGCTCACAAGTTTGACCGAACCCTCGTTTTCGGATTTATGTACATATTTCACCGTTATGTACTCTTCGCCGTCTATCTCCACCGAAATCAGGTAGATATCTCCCCAGAATATGTCGTCCGTATTTTTTAACTGCTTGTAAACCACTATGTCCCCGCTCTTCAGAAGGGGATACATTCCGTCGCCCACCACATATATAGCCCCGTCGCAGGGGGGCAGGCCGGGGATATGGATGTAATCGACCGGTTGGTACCCGGCGTCGCCCGCGAACAGCGGAGCCAAACCGGGAGTGCCTTTGAGGCTGTACAGGGGGACTATATCGCCTGCGGCCGCTCCGTCGCCGCGCCGCATAAGGCGCGAAAGGTCTACCGGAGCCAGAAAAATATTGCCCTTACCCTGTTCGATCCATTCGGGATTTACGTTGAGGTCCTGAATCAGAATATTTTTATTTCACTCGGACAGCGCGGCCCTGCCCGTCTCTATCATCGACAGGGCGCTTTTGCCGATGCCGAGCCTCTGCGCGAGCGCTTCCTGAGTGAGTTTCAACTCTTTACGTATTGTCCGCAAACGGCCTCCTACGGTATCCATGACTTAAATTGTTTATAAAATGTTATTCAAAAACTGAACCATTTTCTTTTGTGGACCTGGATTTGCAATGTTCCTGTTCGACTATTAACACGGGCGCCCGACGCACCGTACTACTAACTTTCTTACTCAAGTCTGAACATGTGTAAAAAAATCCCTATTTCGAGAGATTACCTTTGGCCAAAAAAACAGGAAATGGCTATTTTGAATGATTGTACCTACAAAAACCTGGCCCGAATTTTAACACGCGCCATCGGGGATGTGGAATTTTTTAACGGCACCGTATGCTACGAGGCTGACGGTTACGCCGTAAACCTGCGCACGACTCTGCTCGTACAGCGATACAAAGCCGGTGGAGGGGGCTCTCCGGGCAGAATAAAGGATATCCGGCCCGTCTGGTGCGAGTGCGAAGTCACGCGGGGCGGCCGGGTAGTGGCCAACGAATTCAGTTGGTCGGAATTCCGAAGGTTCCTTACCCCGCCCGAACCCAGCCGCGTCGGGCGTACCGAACCCTCTCTTATAAACCACGTATAATCTCATCGCTTTATAAACCCGCCTGCGGAAAAAAATGGTAACTAAACCTGCCCGCATTAAAGACAAAGAAGTCTGCAATGCAGGCATGCGGGCGGCCGAATGCGCCACAGGCGGGCCGCCCGAAACCAATAGTGTAAAACCGAAAAAAACAATAATACTATGACACCTGTAAACAAAAAGGCCGGTACGGACCCGGCGGCGGGAGCTCCGCCGTTTTCGCTCTTCGCGGACAAAGTTCTGCCCGTTTTTCATAACACCCCGTTCCACGAAACATATTACGGCCTTCTGGAGCGGTTCGCCGAGCGGAAAATCCGTCGGCTGATAATATCAATCCCTCCGCAGCACGGAAAGTCGCTCGGCGCCTCGGTGCTGCTGCCCGCCTACATATTGGGTCTGCGGCCGGACACCAAAATCACCATCGCCTCCTACAACGCCTCGCTGGCTTCGCGGTTCAATCGCCGTGCCCAGCGGGTGATGGATTCGGAAGGGTACAAGGCCTGCTTTCCGGCCACGGCTATCCGTGCGTTGTCTTCGCGTTCGGACAGCGTCCGCACGGCCAGCCATGTGGAGGTCAGCGGCCGGTCCGGGGAGCTGATGTCGGTAGGCCGGGAGGGTTCGCTCACGGGCAACGACGTGGACGTGTTTATCCTCGACGACCTATATAAGGACGCGATGGAGGCGAACTCGCCCGTGGTGCGCGACAACTGCTGGGAGTGGTACACCTCGGTGGTAAGGACCCGCCTTCACAACGACTCGTCGGAACTTCTCGTATTCACCCGCTGGCACGAGGAGGACCTGATAGGCATTCTGCTGAAAAAGGAGAAACACGTCATCCTCGAGGAGCCGTCACAGCTCGACGGTATCGACCCCAGCACCTGGCTGGTGCTGAACCTCGAAGCGATAAAAGAGGGTCCGCCGACCGGTATCGACCCCCGTATGGAGGGCGAGGCGCTCTGGCCCGCAAGGCACTCCCGCGAACTGCTGGAGAGCAAGCGGGCGCTCGACCCCCTGCGGTTCGCCTGCATGTATCAGGGGAGGCCCTCGGTAAACGAGGGGCTGCTGTACGGGGACAACTTCCGGGTCTATGCCCGCCTGCCCGCCGCCGTCCATAAGAGGGGTAACTATACCGACACCGCCGACCTCGGGGACGATTACCTCTGTTCGGTCTGTTACGCGGTGGGGGAGGACGGTTCGGTATACGTGACCGACGTGGTCTACTCGCGCGAGAGGATGGAGGTGACCGAGCGGCAGGTGGCCGAAATGCTGTGCCGCAACGATACCCGCGCGGCCACGTTCGAGAGCAACAACGGCGGCCGCGGGTTCGCCCGGGCCGTAGGCCGCCTGGCGCCGCTGGCCCGTATCGGGTGGTTTCACCAGTCGGGCAACAAGGAGGCGCGTATCCTTTCGAACTCGGCTACCGTACTGCGTAAAATCGTGATGCCCTCCGGCTGGGCGACCCGCTGGCCCGAGCTGTATGACCATCTGGTCACCTACCGCCGCCTATACCGCGCCAACCGCTGGCACGACGCCGCGGACGTGCTGACCGGAATCGTAGAGACGGAGGTGCTCGCCTCCAGCCCCAAAAGAATTAGGCATGTAAAGTATGCTTCGGGGTTCTGAATGCCGGAAAGAGGGCCGGAGGGCTTTTCCGGTGGCGACCCGGGGTCCGGTCAAACGCCGCGGTGACCCACCTGCGGCCGTGTCCTGAGACCTGTAAACGTACTTCCCGCGGAGCTTGCGCGTTTGGTCCCTTTAGTATGATTAGTTGTGGAATTACCGCTTAAGAAACGGGGTATACTGCGTGATTACACGCAGATGAGAAAAGTGCGACTGAATTGGATGGATTCGTTCCGCGGACCCGTGGACCTGTCCCTGCGGACCAGCGTCCCGCGCCCTGCACCCAGCGCCTGTGTCCTGCGGACCTGTGACCCACGCACCCACGGTCCTGTGCCCTGCAGACCAGCAGTCGTATATCCCGCGGATGGCGCCTTTGCCGGCCGCAGAAGAACAAGTGTAAAACTGTAATTTTTTGCTGAATCGATTAACCTACGGCTCCTACCGGGTTACCCAGCCGATACGGACCGTGCGGTTAATCTTAAAATTACCCGATATGAAAAACCTGAATAAAATCGCAGAAAAATCATACCGGACCGTGGACTACGGTGCCGGAATAACCGGACCCGGAACAAGCGGTCGTATTCCCGGTAGCCCCGGTCTTGGTAGCCCCGGTATTGGTGGCCCCGTCACCAGCTCCGGCGGCACCGGCCCCGGAGGAATTACCCCCGTCGGCAGTGGTTCCGGTGGCACCGGCCCACTCCCCGGCAGGACCGTCCCGGACAGAATCTCTCCCGATGGCTCCTTGCCCGTCAGAATCGGCACTGACCGCACCCCCGTCGGTAGTGGTTCCGGCATCTGTGGGACCGTATTCGGCCCCGGTGGAACAAACGTCCCCGGTGGCCACGGTCTTGGTGGCCCCTTCCACAGCCCCGGCAGAACCGTCTTCTGTGGAATTTTCCCCCGGTATGCGCGCCCTGATAGAATCTTTCCTGGTGGCCCCGGTCTTGGTGGTCCCGGTCTTGGCGGCTCCGGTCTTGGTGGCCCCTTCCACAGCCCCGGCAGAACCGTCTCCTGTGGAACTGCACCCCGGCGTGCGTGCACTGATAAAAATCTTCCCCGGTGGCTACATACTCGGTGAAATTGGCTCCGGGAGTATCGACCCCGGCAAAACCACCCTCGGCACCGTACTTGGTGGCTCCGTCACCAGCTCAGGCGGCACCGGCCCCGGAGGAATTACCCCCGTCGGCAGTGGTTCCGGTGGCACCGGCCCACTCCCCGGCAGGACCGTCCCGGACAGAATCTCTCCCGATGGCTCCTTGCCCGTCAGAATCGGCACTGACCGCACCCCCGTCGGTAGTGGTTCCGGCATCTGTGGGACCGTATTCGGCCCCGGTGGAACAAACGTCCCCGGTGGCCACGGTCTTGGTGGCCCCTTCCACAGCCCCGGCAGAACCGTCTTCTGTGGAATTTTCCCCCGGTATGCGCGCCCTGATAGAATCTTTCCCGGTGGCCCCGGTCTTGGTGGTCCCGGTCTTGGCGGCTCCGGTCTTGGTGGTCCCGGTCTTGGTGGCCCCGGTCTTGGTGGCCCCGTCCCCGGTAGCCACGGTCTTCGCGGCTCAGGTTTTGGCGGCTCCGTCCACAGCTCCGGCGGAACCGGGAACAATCACAGAATCATTCCGTCGCGCATGGTGATGCGGCGGTCGGCCATAACGGCGAGGTTCTCGTCGTGTGTGACGATGACCGTGGTCTGGCCGTACCTTTCGCGCAGGTCGAAGAACAGCCGGTGTATCTCTTCCCGGTTCACCGAGTCGAGGTTGCCGGAAGGCTCGTCGGCAAAGAGGACGGCCGGTGAGTTTATAATCGCCCGGGCGATAGCGACGCGCTGCTGCTCCCCGCCTGAAAGTTCCCCGGGGCGGTGCTCCCGCCGGTCGGTGAGACCGAGCATCCCGAGCAGCTCGTCGGCACGGCGCTCGACCTCCCTGCGGTCGCGCCCGCCGATATATCCCGGAATGCAGATATTCTCGAACGCCGAAAACTCGGGCAGCAGGTGGTGGAACTGGAATACGAACCCTATCTTACGGTTGCGGAACCGCGACAGGGGTTTGTCCGTCAGGGAATCTACCCGTTCACCGTCGATAACCACCGTCCCGCCGTCGGGTCGGCTCAGGGTGCCGAGTATCTGGAGCAGCGTGGTTTTGCCCGCGCCGCTGGCGCCTGTTATGGATATCACTTCACCCCGGGCCACCGAGAGGTCGATGCCCTTGAGCACCTCTAACTCGCCGTAACTCTTGCGGATACCGGCCGCTTCTATTATGTTCCCCGTATTCATTGGTTCTGAGTATAATAACTGTACAATTTCACTATTTCCGAAGCTTCCCGCACGTCGTGCACACGCAGTATGGAGGCGCCCTTGCGGAGCGACTCCCAGTTCAGCGCGCAGGTTCCGGGCAGGGAGTCCGCCGGGGTGGTGTCGAGCACCTTGTATATCATCGACTTGCGCGACACTCCGGATAGTACCGGATAGCCCAGAGCGCAAATACGGTCCAGTGAGTGCAGCAGGGAGTAGTTCTGCGCGGTTGTCTTGGCGAACCCGAAGCCCGGGTCCAAAATGGGTTGCCGGACACCGGCCCGGGTCAGGGTTTCCGCTTTGCGGGCAAGGTAGGCGGCGACCTCCCCGGCAATGTCGCGGTAGCCGGTCCGGTCCTGCATATCGGCGGGCGTCCCACGCATGTGCATGGCGATGTAGGGGACCCCGAGCGAGGCGACCGCCGGAATCATCTCCGGGTCGAGCTCCCCGGCCGAGATATCGTTCACGATACACGGCCCGTACCGCTCCACGATACGCACGGCTACCTCGGCCCGGAAAGTGTCGAGGGAAACGACCGTGCCGGGATACTCCGCCCGTATTACGTCCAGAGCCCGGGCCACTCGTTCGTACTCCTGCTGCGGGGTGATATCCTCCGCACCCGGCCGGGACGAGTAACCGCCCACGTCGAGTATCGCGGCGCCGTCGGCCACGGCCCTGCCGACGGCCGTCCGGATAGCTTCACGGCCTCCCGGAGCCAGTCGGCTACCCTCCCAGAAGGAGTCGGGAGTGACGTTTATTATAGCCATCACCGCCGGAGAGGTAAGGTCGAGGTTCTGCCCGCCGACGGAAAGAGTGAAATCGCCCATAAGCTATTGCCAGTGGTTAAGGAATTTATCGTGGAGCGATACGATGCGGGGAACTATCAGTTCGTCCTCCCCGTTGCGGATAACGTAGTCCGCCCGGGCCTCCCGCTCCGAATCGGTTATCTGGTTGGCGATACGGTTCATTACGTCCGCGATATTCCGCCCGTCGCGGGCCGCGGCCCTTGCCGCCCGCTCCTGCTCGGGGGCGCTGACGGTGATGGTCAGGTCCATATCCCGGTCGAAACCGTGGTCGAACATTATGGCGTTCTCCTGCACGGCATACTGGTAACCGCGGCGGCGCATCCTCCCGGCCCAATCCCGGAAGTCCTCCATAACGGCCGGATGGACGATACCGTTCAACCGGTCGAGCAGGGTGCGGTCGGTGAACACCCGCCCGGCGATAAGGGCGGTGTCCAGCCTGCCGTCCTTGTAGGCTTCCCCTCCGAGCAGGGCGGTAATCCGCTCCCGCAGCGGCTCCCCGGCCATAAGTTGCTTGGCCCGGGAATCGGAGTCGTATACCGGCACCCCTAAGGCGCGGAAAACCTTCGCCACGGTGGATTTGCCGCTGCCGATACCTCCTGTCAGCCCTACTTTCAACATAGGGCGCCTAATTTACGGGGGTTATTTCGGGAAGGTCCCCGACCGATATTATCCGGAGATCGGAGGTGCGTATAGAGATAGCGTTCTGAAGGGAGTAGGGATTGATGACGTAACTGCCGTTATTGATAACCGACGGAGTGGTCTGTATATCCCTGATATTGAGGTGTATGGAGTTTGCCTTGAAATATTTGTGGGCGAAGAGCCGGTAGCCGGTCCCCTCGGCGAGGCACTCCACCCGGAAGCGGTTGCCCTCCACCTCCACCGTGAACGGTATCTGCGACTGGTATGTGTAGCTCAGCTTGGTAAGGTACCACATGCAGGTGGACAACAGCAATAACAGTACGAACACCGGAGAAATTAATTTCCGCAGTTCACCCTTCACGTTAACCCATGTCCGTTTCATAACTTAAATTGTTTGCCGCCTTTATGTATTATCCGGATTGTGTGGCGCCGAAACTCTATCCGACCGCATGAAAATATGTCTCCCCGTTTACTGCATATCGGGTCCGGCCGGAAGCAGGAGCGTACTATTTACCGCCGATATTGAAATACTCAATTCCCTGCGCTTCTAGCTCCCTGCGGTCGTAGATATTCCGGCCGTCGAAAACCACCGGCTTCTTCATCATCCGTTTGACCACGCTCCACGACGGGATACGGAACTCCTTCCACTCGGTAACCATAATAAGGGCGTCGGCGTCCTCCAGAGCTTCGTACTTGTCCTCGACGTAGGTCAGCAGACCGGGGTCGACCGTGGTGTATTCGGCGAACCGCCCCCCGGCCACCGGGTCGTAAACCGACATCGTGGCGCCCGCCGCCGTGATAAGCTCGGCAAGCACCAGAGAGGTGGCTTCCCGCACATCGTCCGTCTCCGGTTTGAAGGCCATGCCCCACATGGCGATTTTCCTGCCCTTCAGGTCGCCGCCGTAGTAGGCGGAGAGTTTATTGTAAAGCAGTTTCTTCTGCGCGGCGTTCACCTCCTCCACGGCTTTGAGCACCCGCAGTTCGTACCCCGCCTCATCGGCCGTGTGGATAAGGGCCTTCACGTCCTTCGGGAAGCAAGAGCCTCCGTACCCCGCGCCGGGATAGAGGAACTTGTTGCCTATCCTCGTATCGCTGCCTATGCCCTTACGGACCATATTTACGTCCGCACCCACCAGCTCGCAAAGGTTGGCGATATCGTTCATAAAACTGATGCGCGTGGCCAGCATCGCGTTGGCCGCGTACTTGGTCATCTCGGCCGAAAGGATATCCATGAAAATGACCCGGAAGTTGTTGAGCATCAGCGGCCGGTAGAGCCATGTGAGCAGCTCCTTGGCCCGCTCGCTGTCCACCCCGATAACCACCCGGTCCGGGTTGAGGAAATCCTTCACGGCGTCGCCCTCCTTGAGGAACTCCGGGTTGGAAGCCACGTCGAACGGGATGCTGACGCCCCGTTTGTCAAGCTCCTCCTGCACGGCGCCGCGGACCCTTGCCGCCGTCCCCACCGGGACGGTACTCTTGGTCACCACCAGTTTATATGAGTTCATCTTCCGGCCCACTTCCCGGGCTACCTCCAGCACATGCCTGAGGTCCGCACTGCCGTCGTCCCCCGGAGGAGTGCCCACTGCGCTGAAAATTATCTCAACCCGGTCTATCACCTCCCCGAGCGACTCGGAGAACGACAGCCGCCCCGCTTCGATGACCTTGGCCAGCAGTTCGTCCAGCCCCAGTTCATATATCGGATTTATACCTTGACGGAGATTCTCGATCTTTTTCTTATCGACGTCCACACATACAACGTCCAGCCCCATTTCTGCGAAGCAGGCCCCGGAAACAAGCCCGACGTAACCCGTACCTACGATGGCGATTTTCGTACTCATACTTTCCTTTGCGGATTAATTATTTTAAAGAAACAAAGATAATATATTTTACAAAACGGTTGTATAT
>JAJBVT010000056.1:5314-20377 GCA_020859685.1 Rikenellaceae bacterium | reverse complement strand
CTCCTGCACCCGCACCCGCCGGGGCATCCGCGCCTGCGGCCGCGGGACCGGTCGGCGGTATCTCGCCGCGGGCCCGGGGGCTTGCCGAGAAGTACGGGGTGGACACTTCGGCCGTGGCCGGAAGCGGCCCCGGCGGCAGGATAATCGCCCGCGACGTTATCGCATCCATCGAGTGCACGCCCAAAACCACCCCGCTGGCCAAAGCGCAGATTCAGCAGGGCGGCGTCAGCGCCCCGGCCCAAGGCACTGGCCTCGGAGGCGCGGTATGCAGCCGCGACCTCGCGCCGGGAAGCGCCCCCGCGGCCGCTTCGGCGCCCGCGCCGCAGGCCACATCCGACGGCGACGGGGTAATCAAGCCTCTCACCAATATGCGCAAGCTCATTGCCAAGGCCATGCACGCATCCCTGCAGAACTCGGCCCAGCTTACCCACCACCTCGGCGCGGACGCCCGCAGGATTCTGGAACTGCGCAAGGCGGTGAAGAAGGCGGGCGGGGCCAATATCACGCTGAACGACATGGTCTGCTTCGCGGTAATCCGGGCCCTGAAGAAGTTCCCGCAGGTAAACTCTCATTTTCTGGGCGACAGTATGAAATATTTCAACCGGGTGCACCTCGGCCTTGCGGTGGATACCGACCGCGGCCTGATGGTCCCGGCGCTGCGCGACGCGGATATGCTCTCGCTCGAAGGGCTGGGGATTAAACTCCGGGAGATGGCCGAGGCGTGCCGCAAAGGCTCGGTCAACCCCGATATCCTCTCTCCGGAGGCCGCATCGTTCACCGTATCCAACCTGGGGAACTACGGTGTGGAGGTCTTCACGCCGGTTATCAACCTTCCGCAGTCGGCCATTCTCGGAGTGAACACCATCCTGCCGCGCCCGAAGGATATCGGTAACGGAATCTACGCCTTCGTACCCCACATAGGCCTTAGCCTGACCTACGACCACCGCGCGCTGGACGGCGGCGAAGCCACGCGCTTCCTGGCCGAGATAGCCTCGCAGATAGAGAACTTCGAAGCGGCGATTTAAAGCTCCGGGTTACCGGCCAACCGGCGGGCGGCGGAAATTTAGTCTGAACTTGTATAAACCGGAATGGGAACCGACGTATTATCTTTACGTCGTAAACTGTAAAAAACGAATAATAAGATGTTCGATTTAGCGATAATAGGCGGCGGTCCCGGGGGATACGTCGCAGCGGAACGGGCGGGGGCCAGGGGCCTGAACGTGGTCCTGTTCGAGAAAAAAGAGCTGGGCGGGGTGTGTCTCAACGAGGGCTGTATGCCCACCAAAACCCTCCTTTACAGCGCCAAGACCTACGAGAACGCACTTCACGGCGATAAATACGGCGTCAAGGCGGCCGACGTGCAGTTCGACTTCGGCAAGATGATGGACCGTAAGAACAAGGTGGTCCGCAAGCTGGTGGCGGGCGTGGGCGGCAAGATGAAGGCCCACAACGTGAACGTGGTCAAGGGCGCGGCTATGATACAAGGCCGCTCTGCGGACGGGATAAGTATAGAGTGCAACGGCGAGTCGTACACCGCCCGCAACCTGCTTATATGCACCGGTTCGGAGGCGTTCGTGCCGCCGATTCCGGGTATCGAGACGGCGGGGGACGCGCTGATGACCAACCGCGAGATACTCGCCTCCAGGCAGCAGCCCGCGTCGCTGGTAATAATCGGCGGCGGGGTTATCGGGATGGAGTTCGCCAGCTTCTTCAACAGCCTGGGCACCGAGGTGACGGTTGTGGAGATGCTTCCCGAGATACTGGGCGGGCTGGATGCCGAAATCAGCGCCATGCTGCGGGACCATTACGCCAAAAAGGGCGTCAGGTTCAACCTCAGCTGCAAGGTCACCCGTATCGACGGCACCACGGTAGAATATCTCGATATAGATAACAACACCCACACGGTTTCGGCCGAGAGGATACTGATGAGCGTGGGCCGCAGGGCGGTCACCACCGGGTTCGGGCTGGAGAACCTGGGTGTGGAGACCGAGCGCGGCGCCATAAAGGTGGACGAGCGGATGCGGACCAACATCCCGAACGTATACGCCGCGGGCGACGTCACGGGCTTCTCGATGCTGGCGCACACGGCCAGCCGCGAGGGCGAAGTGGTGGTGAACAACCTCACGGGCCGCCGCGACGTGATGCGTTACAACGCCATCCCGGGCGTGGTGTACACCAACCCGGAGGTGGCAGGAGTAGGCCACACGGCCGCCTCGGCGGCCGCGGCCGGAATCGCGTTCCGCGAGCTGAAGCTGCCGATGGCATACGCCGGGAGGTTTATCGCCGAGAACGAGGGCGGCAACGGCCTGTGCAAGGTTATCGTGGGCGAGAAGTACGGCGAGGTGCTCGGGGTGCACATGATAGGCAACCCGTGCAGCGAGATGATATACGGAGCCTGTATGGCCATCGAGCAGGAGATGACCGTCCGGGAGATGGAGGAGGTAGTCTTCCCCCACCCGACCGTCTCGGAGATATTCAAGGAGACAATCTTCACCGCCGGGGAGTAGAGCCTCCCGGTACACGTATATATCTTCCGGCAGGCCGGGCCTGTCCGGTTAGGTGCCGGATGAGGGAGGGAACGTTAAGAAATTTTTACTGTTTGAAGTTTTATCGCGCCTGAACGCGATAAAACAAGTTTAAAAATTTCAGGGACCGACCGGTTAAATCCGGTACCGTTAAGACCGGACCCAGCCCTTGATTTTTTTGTGATACTTTTTGTATCAAGACAAAAAGTATCGAAAATACTTGTGGCAACGATAGATAACAAACAAAGAAAACACATTAAAATAGAAACCAATGCCTAAATGTCAATTTATCGACCCGGCGAAAGTCAGGGCCGCCGGAGAGGTTAAAATCCCCTCGATTCCGGTAAACACCTACAAAAAAACCGTCAAACAGGAAATTAAGGAGGGCCATTTCACCAAGGAGGACCTCGTGCGCATCTACCGCGACATGGTGATTATCCGCGAGTTCGAGACCATGCTCCACCTGGTGAAGACCACCGGAGGATACAAGGGTATCGAGTACAACAACCCGGGCCCCGCCCACCTCTCGGCAGGGCAGGAGGCCGCGGCGGTCGGGATGGCCTACACCCTCGACCTGGACGACTATATCTTCGGCTCGCACCGCAGCCACGGCGAAATCCTCGCGAAGGGCCTGCGCTCCATCGAGCTGCTGGGCGACAAGGAGCTGAGCGGGATTATGGACTCGTTCTGGGACGGGGCGACGGTAAACGTCGTGAAAAAGGGCTTCAAGGGTTCGACCAAGGACCTCGGTATCCGGTTCCTGCTCTACGGCGCGCTGGCCGAGATATTCGCCCGTGAGACCGGGTTCAACAAGGGTCTGGGCGGCAGTATGCACACGTTCTTTATCCCGTTCGGCATCTACCCGAACAACGCTATCGTGGGCGGCAGCGGCGCTATCGCCGTGGGTGCGGCGCTCTACAAGAAGGTGAACCGCAAGAAGGGCCTGGTTATCGCCAACCTGGGCGACGCCTCGATGGCCTGCGGCCCCGTTTGGGAGGGCCTCTCGTTCGGAGCCATGGACCAGTTCAAACAGCTCTGGGAGGGCGATATGAAGGGTGGCCTGCCCTTTATCCTCAACATAATGAACAACCAGTACGGGATGGGCGGCCAGACCTGCGGCGAGACGATGGGCTACGAAATCGCGGCCCGTATCGGCGCGGGTGTGAACCCCGAGGCGATGCACGCCGAGAGGGTGGACGGTTACAATCCGCTGGCGGTAATAGACGCCTATAAGCGCAAAAGGCAAATCATCGAAAAGGGCGACGGCCCGGTACTGCTCGACGTGCTGACCTACCGTTACAGCGGCCACTCCCCGTCGGACGCCTCGTCGTACCGGAGCAAGGAGGAGATCGAACTGTGGGAATCGCAGGACTGTATCCTCGCCTACGGCAAAGAGCTGGTTAAGAGCGGCGTTGCCAAGCAGGCCGACCTCGACGCCATCCGCGCCGAAATAGAGGATATCATGCTCGGCACGTTCAAACTGGCTATCGACGACGAGGTATCGCCGCGGATGGACCTCGAAAAGAACCCGGAGTTGCTGGGTGAAATGACCTTCTCGAACGGCTCGGTGGATTCGTTCTCGGACGCCAAACCCGACGTTAACCACCCGATGGAGGAGAACCCGAGGGTTAAACAGATAGCAGGCAAGACCCGTTTCGTAACCGACGCTGCCGGTAAGCCGGTATCGAAGATGAAGCAGTACCAGCTGCGGGACGGTATCTTCGAGGCGCTGATAGACCGCTTCTACAAGGACGCCTCTCTGGTGGCCTACGGCGAGGAGAACCGCGACTGGGGGGGCGCCTTCGCCGTCTACCGCGGCCTGACCGAAGCCCTGCCCTACCACCGCCTGTTCAACTCCCCGATAGCCGAGGCGGCAATCGTGGGGACGGCCATCGGCTACGCGATGTGCGGCGGCCGCGTGGTGCCCGAGATTATGTACTGCGACTTCCTCGGAAGGTGCGGCGACGAGGTGTTCAACCAGCTGCCCAAGTGGCAGGCCATGAGCGGCAATATCCTGCGGATGCCCGTTGTGCTCCGCGTATCGGTGGGCTCGAAATACGGCGCCCAGCACTCGCAGGACTGGACCTCGCTCTGCACCCATATCCCGGGGCTGAAAGTGGTATTCCCCGTAACGCCGTACGACGCCAAGGGCCTGATGAACGCGGCCCTTCAGGGCACCGACCCGGTGATTTTCTTCGAGAGCCAGCGCATCTACGAGATAGGCGAGCAGTTCCACGAGGGCGGCGTGCCGGAAGGATACTACGAGATACCCATCGGCGAGCCGGACGTAAAACGTGCCGGGGACGATATCACCATCCTCACCATCGGGGCCACGCTCTACCGCGCCCTCGAAGCGGCGGATATCCTGCGCGATAAATACGGCATGAGCGCCGAGGTAATCGACGCCCGTTCGCTGGTGCCTTTCAACTACGACAAGGTGCTCGCATCGGTGAAAAAGACCGGCCGTATCGTGATAGCTTCCGACGCTTCGTCCCGCGGGTCGTTCCTGAACGACCTGGCGCGCAACATCACCGAACTGGCGTTCGACGAGCTGGACGCGCCTCCGGTAGTGGTCGGCTCGCGCAACTGGATTACCCCGGCCTACGAGCTGGAAGACGCCTTCTTCCCGCAGCCCTCGTGGATAATCGACGCCATCCACGAGAAGATACAGCCGCTCGAAGGGCACTTCCCGAAGGCCAACTACACCGACGCCGAGCAAATCCGCCGGGCGAAGGAGGGAATTTAGCCGCATCGGCGACACGGGATTATCCGGGAAGATTTCCATAGCAGGAATGATTTCGTCGCGGGTATCGTATCGAGCGCCTGCGGGATAATATACATTCGACAGGGTACAGGCGGTTTCAACCTGCCTGTACCCTACTAAAACGAACCTTAAAATGAACGACATAAAACATAAAGAGGTAAACGCCCACCTCCACACGCCCTACTCGTTCAGCGCCTTCGAGAGTATCCCGCAGGCGCTGGATATGGCCGTGGCGGAGGGAGTGGCGGTGGTGGGAATCAACGATTTCTACACCACCGCGGGCTACGAGGAGTGGCAGCGCGAGTGCGCCCGCAGGGGGCTCCACCCGCTGTTCAACATCGAGATGATAAGCCTTCAGGCCGACGACCAGAAGGCCGGTATACGGGTGAACGACCCCAACAACCCGGGGCGCACCTATATCAGCGGCAAGGGGCTGGCCAACCCGGTTGTCCTCAGCGGCGAACCGGCACGCAAGCTGGCCGAAGTGGCCGAGGAGTCGAACCGGCAGGTGCGGGCCATGTGCGCGAAACTGAACGCGCTGCTCGAGGGCTCCGGCATCACTCTGGACGCGGACGATATCTCCGCCCGGCTTACGAAGGGCAGCCTGCGCGAGCGGCATCTGGCCAAAGCGCTGCGGCTGGCAGTGGAGGAGAAACTCGGCACCGGGGAGCAGGCCGCTGAGTTCTACGCGGGCCTTTTCGGCGCGGCTCCGGCATCGGCGCTGACCGACGCGGCGGCGCTCGAAAACGAGATACGCGGCAAACTGCTCAAGGCGGGCGGCGCGGCCTTCGTGGCCGAGGACCCCAAGGCGTTCCTGCCGCTGGAAGAGGTGCGGGAGATAATTTTAGCGGCGGGCGGCCTTCCCACCTACCCGTTCCTTGCGGACGACGCGAAGGGCGGCTTTACCGACTTCGAGCAGGAGCTGGAAAAGGTGGCCGGGATACTGAAACAGAGGGGATTCCACTCGGTGGAGTTTATCACCACGCGCAATAGTGTGGAGGTTCTGGAGCGCTATGCGGGCTATCTGTGGGACAACGGCTTCGTGGTCACCTTCGGCAGCGAGCACAATACCCCGGCTATGGAACCGATTCTGCTCCGGGCGCGGGGCGGCGCGGAGCTGACCGACTACCTGAAACGGCTCAACTATATGGGCGCGTGTATCGTGGCGGCCCACCAGCGGCGGGTGGCCGAAGGCCGTCCGGGGTATCTGGACGCCGAGGGCAACCCAAGTGTGGAGGACCGTGACACGTTCGTCAAAGAGGGCGACCGGATTATAATAGAAACCATCGGCAAATAGTCCGACACTCCCGGGAGGCGGATTGGGCGACTGCCCGACCGGCAACCCCGGAGGGGACAACTAAAGTTGAACAGTTATGACACCGATAGAACAACTTGTAGAGATATCGAGGCATTACGGCGCCGACAGCTGCTATGTGATAGCCGGTGGCGGCAACACCTCGTATAAAGACTCGGAAAAGCTCTGGGTCAAGGCCAGCGGTTCGTCGCTGGCGACCATCACCGAGGAGGGGTTCGCCGTCCTCGACCGGGCGAAACTGGCCGACATGGCTACCAAACAGTACAGCGCTGACACCGCCGAGCGGGAGGAGCAGGTAAAATGCGACCTGGCGGCGGCATGCCTTAGCTCCGGGCGGCGCCCGAGCGTGGAGACCTCGCTGCACGACATTATGCCGCAGGCGTTTATCGTCCACCTCCACCCCACCCTCGTGAACGCCCTTATGTGCGCGCAGGATGCGGAGAAGGCCACGGGCGAGATATTCGGCGACAGCGTGCTCTACATCCCCTACACCGACCCGGGTTACGTCCTGTTCCGCAAGGTCGCGGACGGGCTTACGCAGTACCGCTCGGCACACGGCCGGGAGCCGCGGGCCATCCTGCTGCAGAACCACGGCATTTTCGTGGGCGGGGAGACACCGGACGAGATAAAAGAGACCTACGAATGGATTATGTCCTCCATCGGCGGCCGTATCAAGGAGCAGCTTCCCGCCGGGGAGCCGGTGTGCTGCCCCCAGGCCAAAGAGGTGATACCCGCCCTGAGGGCCATTCTCAGCGGCGAAGGCACGCTGAAGACCCTGCGGGTTCACAGCGACGGGCTGACGGCCGAATTTTCCAAATCGCCCGAGCACTTCGGGCTTGTGTCGCAGCCGTTCTCGCCGGATATAATCGTCTACTGCAAGTCGCAGTACATTTACAGCGAAACGGCCGATATCGACTCCATAGCCGCGCAAATCCGCGCCTACACCGACCGCAACGGCTATACGCCCAAAGTGCTGCTCATAAAGGGCATCGGGCTTGTCGCCGTGGGCGACGACGCCCGGGGTGCGCAAGTGATCCTCGACGTGTTCCTCGACATGATGAAGATAGCCTGGCTGGCGCAGTCGTTCGGCGGGGAGCACCCCATGACCCGCGAGCAGATAGAGTTCATCGACAACTGGGAGGTGGAGAACTACCGCCGCAAGGTTGCCGCGGCATCGTCCGCGGGCCGGATGGAGGGCAGGACGGCGATTGTGACCGGCGCCGGGCAGGGGTTCGGCGAAGGTATCGCCGCGGAGCTGTTCGCCGAGGGGGCCAACATCGTCATAGCCGATATAAACGAACAGGCCGGTGAAGCCGTGGCCGCGCGGTTCAACGCCGAAGGCCGCCGCAACGGCGCCCTGTTCGTAAAGACCGACGTGTCGAACATGGAGAGTCTCTCCGGGCTGATGGACTGCACGGTGTGCGCCTTCGGCGGTGTGGACCTGTTCGTAAGCAACGCAGGTGTGCTTCGGGCCGGGAGTCTGGAAGATATGACCCCGGAGGTGTTCGAGTTCGTGACCCGGATAAACTACAACGCCTATTTCTACTGCTGCAAAGCCGTATCGCCCGTGATGAAGCTGCAAAACAGGTACAACGCCACCAAGTTCTGCGATATCGTGCAGATAAACTCCAAATCGGGGCTGCGCGGTTCGAAGGCCAACTTCGCCTACGCGGGAGGTAAGTTCGGCGGGGTGGGCCTCACCCAGTCGTTCGCCCTGGAGCTCGCTCCATACCGTATCAAGGTCAACTCCGTCTGCCCGGGCAACTTCTACGAGGGACCCCTCTGGTCGGACCCCGAGAACGGGCTGTTCGTGCAGTACCTCAAAGCGGGTAAGGTCCCCGGCGCGAAGACTATCGAGGATGTGCGGGAGTTCTATATGGCGCAGGTCCCGATGCGCAAGGACACCTCTCCGGCCGACGTGACGCGGGCCATAATGTACGCCGTGGAGCAGGAGTGCGAGACGGGGCAGGCAATACCGGTCACCGGCGGACAGGTGATGATGTCCTGAGCCGCCCAAATGGCTCTTTAAATAGAGAGAACCGTTCTCTTTAAAAAGAGAACCGGAAAATTTTTAACGGATACTACCTTGTGTAAGTTATCGCGAAAGGAATTTTGTGTTTGCACGTAGTGCAACCTTTAAATCGAATTTAAAGGCCGACAGGCTTCGCCTGGCACAAAATTCTCCGGAGTGTCAGAAATAATGAGATACGAAGTATCCCTTAAAAGTTTTTGTGCCCTTTTTACAAAAAGGGCGGTTCTGTACTTCGAAATAATGTAAATAAAAAATAATACTATGGAAACCAAAGCGGTAAGGCTTTACGGAAAAAACGACCTGCGGCTGGAGACCTTCGAGCTCCCGCCCGTAGGCGACGACGAAATATTGGCCAAAGTGGTGTGCGACAGCATATGTATGTCGTCCTACAAGGCCACCACGCAGGCCGACATCCACAAGAGGGTGCCGCGCGACGTGGCGCAGAACCCGGTGATAATCGGCCACGAGTTCGCGGGCGAAATCGTGCAGGTGGGCGCCAAATGGCAGGGGCAGTTCTCCGAAGGGGACAAGTTCTCCATCCAGCCCGCCCTCAACTACGAGGAGGGACCAGTGGGCGTTCTCAGCGCTCCGGGCTACTCCTACGAATACATTGGCGGCGATGCGACTTATATCGTGATACCGAACGAGGTGATGGAGCTGGGCTGCCTGCTCAGGTTCCACGGCGAGGGCTTCTATCAGGCGTCGCTGTCCGAACCGCTCTCGTGCGTGATTGGGGCGATGCACGCAAATTACCACACCACCCCCGGCTCCTATGTCCACAAAATGGATATCGTGGAGGGGGGAAGTATGGCTATTCTGGCCGGAGTCGGCCCGATGGGCCTTGCGGCGATAAACTATGCCGTGAACCGGGAGCGCCGGCCGCGGCTTCTGGTGGTGACCGATATCGACGAGGGCAGGCTCGCGAGGGCGGCATCGCTCTTCCCGCCCGAGGCGGCCGCGGCCCGGGGTATCGACCTGTGCTACGTGAACACCGGGGCCATGACCGACGTGGCCGAGGAGCTGAAGGCCATCAACGGCGGCCGGGGTTACGACGACGTGTTCGTCTTCGCGCCGGTGGCCCCCGTGGTGGAGCAGGGCGACGCGATACTCGGCCACGACGGGTGCCTGAACTTCTTCGCCGGGCCTTCGCAGCCCGAGTTCAGCGCCAAGCTCAACTTCTACAACGTCCACTACTCCGCCACCCATGTGGCGGGGACCAGCGGCGGAAACACCGACGATATGAAGGAGGCCCTCGCTCTGATGTCCGAAGGGCTGGACCCGGCGGGCCTGGTAACCCATGTGGGCGGGCTAAACGCCGTTATCGACACCACGATGAACCTGCCCAAGATTCCGGGCGGTAAGAAGCTGATTTACACCCATATCGAAATGCCGCTCACGCCCATCGACGCCTTCGGGGAGCTGGGCCGCAACAATCCGGCGTTCGCACAACTGCACGAACTTTGCGAAAAATATAAAGGACTCTGGAACGTGGAGGCCGAACGGTACCTGCTCGCCAATCCTGAAGCGTTCCGGTGAGAACTTCCTGTGCGGCACCGCAAATTGTAACATTTGTTACCGAATGCGGTGCCGGACGGGATATCGAATAAACAACCCGCTGCGAAATGCGTATATTTGCAGCGCGGAGAACAAATCTGACCTGAACCTGCCGAACCTGAAATGCGCCCCTAAAAGTGCATTTTGATAACCGGTGGCCCCGGTAATGAACCCCGGGCCACGAAAGTAATTTTGATATGAAACAACTCGATACGAAACTGATGCATCCGGCGGACCAGATTACGCTAATCATCGGCAGGATCTACCGCAGCGGACTGACGACCACCTCCGGCGGCAATATCTCGATAAAAGACGAGAGCGGCGACATCTGGATAACCCCGGCATCGGTGGACAAGGGGTCGCTGACCTCCAAAGATATAGTCTGTGTGAAACCGGACGGAAATATCGTGGGGCCGCACCGGCCCTCGTCGGAGTTTCCGTTCCACAAGGCCATCTACGAGATAAGGCCGCAGGCTACGGCCGTCATCCACGCCCACCCGCCCGCGCTGGTGTCGTTCAGTATCGTGCACAAGATACCCGATATGAACGTCATCCCGCAGGCCAGAAGAATTTGCGGACGCATCGGGTTCGCACCGTACGGCCTTCCCGGCAGCGAGGAGCTGGGCCGCAAGATTGCCACCGAGTTCGAGAGCAATCCCGACTACAAGGCCGTGATTATGGAGAACCACGGGGTGGTGCTCTGGGGCGAGGATATGATGGACGCCTATCAGCGTTTCGAGACGCTCGAATTCAGCGCCCGCACCCTTATCAACGCCAGTATACTCGGCGGGGCCAACATACTGACGGACGAGCAGGTGAACGTGCACGAGCGGGCCCTGCCGGTAAACCATCCGCACTTTATGAACCCGACGTACAGCTCGGCCGAGAGGGCTATCCGTACCCAGATTGTGCAGACCGTGCGCCGTGCCTGCGACCAGGGCCTTATGATAAGCTCGTACGGGACGGTGTCGGTAAGATGGGAAGACAACGACTTCCTGATTACGCCGCCGGGGGTTCCGCGCTGGGATATCGGGCTGGAAGACATTGTACAGGTGAAGGACGGCATGGTGGAGGCGGGTAAAATCCCGAGCCGCTCGGTAGCTATGCACCACGAAATATATCGCCGCAACCCGCATATCAACTCCATTATCCTCACCCAGTCGCCGCACCTGATGGGGTTCGCCACCTCCAGGCGCAAGTTCGACGTGAGGACCATACCCGAGAGCTGGATTCTGCTCAAGGACGTTCCCACCGTGCCGTACGGTTTGCAGTACGAGAACTCGAACGCCATCGCCGAACTGATGGAGAACACGCCGTGTATACTGTTGGCCAACGACTCCGTGGTGGTTACCGGGGATGCCCTTTTGCAGACGTTCGACCGTCTCGAAGTGGCCGAATTTACCGCCAAGTCGCTGATAATGGGCGCCTCGCTCGGCGAGCTCCAGCCCATTAACGAGGAGGAGGTAGAAGAGCTGAGGGTGGCCTTCAACGTTAAGTAGGGCCGGGGTCAACGTGGCCGGGATACGGGCGCCGGGTGTGGAGGTGCACCGGGTATTCCCGCCGGGGTACCTGCGTCTGGGTGCGTGCACCTGATACGGCCTGACGGAGTAGCCCGAGGGTGGCCCGGGGGGCCTTCAACGTTAAATAGGCCGGGGTCAACGTGGCCGGGATACGGGCGCCGGGTGTGGAGGTGCACCGGGTATTCCCGCCGGAGTACGGGCTCCGGGGTTTACATGGTCTGGCCGGTGTGGCCCGATGGTGGCGAGGGTCGCTTCGCCCGGACCGGAATACAGATCCTTCGCTTTCGCTCAGGATGACATTTTTACGCTATTATCGTATCGCCATAGATAACTTTGCGCGGAAAGGAATATATCGTAATAAACTGTGTATGCTTGTCGCTTTCATACTGAAAACAAGGTAATATACATGGTAGATCTTTGCTTCGCTCAGGATGACATTTTACGCTATTATCGTATCGCCATAGATAACTTTGCGCGGAACGGAATATATCGTAATAGACTGTATGTGCTTGTCGCTTTCATGCTGAAAAAAAGAAAAACAGTTCGGTAGATCCTTCGCTCCGCTCAGGATGACATTTTACATTACGGATAACTTTTCCCGGAGAATATTAATTTTGCAGGTTCGACAGTACGAGTTATGAGGTTATTCATGAGTCCCTATACCGACCCTGTAATCAACCTTGCCACGGAGGCGTATCTGAGGGCCGCGGGGGATTGCGACTACCTGATGGTATATATCAACGACCCGTGCGTAGTGGTGGGAAGGAACCAGTCGGCAGAGGCCGAAGCGGATACCGGGTTCTGCCGGGAGCGAGGTATCCGGATAATAAGGCGGATTTCCGGAGGAGGAGCCGTTTACCACGACCGCGGGAACGTGAACTATTCGTTTATCCGCTCCGGGGATTCCTCGCTGTCGGACGGTAAGAGGGACCTCCATACCGTCGTCGAAACCCTCCGGCGGATGGGGCTGGGCGCGGCGGCTGGGAGCCGGGGCGAATTCCTGAGCGCGGACCGGGGCGAATTCCTGAGCGCGGACCGGGGCGAACTTCTGGTCGGAGACCGAAGCGATATGCAAGTCGGGGACCGGGTCGAACAACCCGGCGGAGAGCGGGGCGCAATTCAGGGCGGGCCACGGGAGGAACAACTCGGCGAAGAGGTAAGCGAATCGCAGGTCAGGGACCGGGACAAACAACTCGGCGGGGACCGGGTCGAACAACCCGGCGGGGAACGGGATAAACAACTCGGAGGAGAGCGGGGCGAATTGCGGGTCGGGTCACGTAGCGAAATCCTCCTCGGGGACCGAAAAATCTCGGGCACGGCATCGTTCTGCCGCGGGAGGAGATATATATTTCACGGTACTCTGCTGTTCGACAGCGATTTAGTTACGCTCGAAAAGGCCCTTAACGGAGATAAGGCCGAGCGGGGGAGGAAGATAGCCTCGGTGCCGTCGCCCGTTACAAATATCCGCGACCACCTGCCGGGATACGCCGACGCCGCGCAGTTCGCCCGGGAGTTTACACTTGTCGCGGCAGAGGTTACCGGCGGGCAAGTCGTCACCATGCCGGACGGCGGGCCGTATTTGGCTGAATACTACCCGGAAGTTATCGTTTAGATTTACTAAGGAATTTCTCTGGAATATATAAGAAGATTCTTCGCATTCGCTCAGAATGACATATTTATATTGCGACCCGGAAAGAGGTCGGAAAGTTGGTCAAAATTAATAGATCGGCCGAAATCGTTTATTTATATTCCGGACAACCGGATGCCCGTTTTACTACGGGAGGCCCCATTCCAAACCATAGAATACCGGTCCACAACCCTGTCCGGATTGTGTGGCATAAAATATGCCTGTTCGTGCCGTGTGAGGCCCCCGTGCCCCACCCTTGGAAAGCGATACTATTTTGATAACTAACAATTTTCCCATGAAAAAAATTATTCTATCGACAATGGCCATCGGTCTGATGTTCGCCGTGCAGTCGTCCGCACAACAGGCCCCGGACTACCTCTCCGACCCGCACCTGAGCGTGGGTACCAAAGAATACCTCAAAGTGCTGAACGCCAGCTCGACACCCGTAGAATCGCTCGGCGTACAGGGAGCCCGTCAAGTGCTGGTAAATGCGCAGAAATCGGTGAATGTCGACCTGTCGGGTATCGACGAGTCGGAGCAGACCATCGAGGCGGACGGTTTCGAGATAAAACTGAACATAGTCCGTCCGCAGGGGTCGACCGGAAACCTGCCCGCCTTTATCTTTATCCACGGCGGCGGTTGGGTACTCGGAGATTATCCCACGCACAAGCGTCTGGTACGTGACGTGGTGGTGGCGTCGGGTTACGCGGCGGTGTTCGTGAACTACACCCCCTCGCCCGAGGCCAAATACCCGCAGCCGACCAACGAAATTTACGCCGCCACAAAGTGGGTGGCCGCCAACGGGAGTCAGATTGGCGTGGACGGAAGCCGCCTTGCGGTGGTGGGCAACAGTGTGGGCGGTAACATGACTATGGCCACTGCCCTGAACGCCAAATTCCAGAACGGACCCGAAATCAAGTGCCTCGTGCTGATGTGGCCCGTGACCGACCGCTCGACCGATTACGAGTCGTGGAGGATGTACGGCCAGCAGAGGTTCCTTACAAGTTCGCTGATGGAGTGGATGTTCGACAACTACACGGCCAACCCCTCCGATGTGGACCAGATATACTACTCGCCCGTGCGCGCCACGACCGAGCAGTTACGCGGCCTGCCCCCCACCCTGATACAGGTGGCCGAGAACGATATCCTGCGCGACGAAGGCGAGCTGATGGGCCGGAAACTGGATGAGGCCGGTGTGCCCTGCACCACCATTCGATACAACGGTGTGACACATGACTGGGGTCTGCTGAATGGCTTCGCAGAACTGCCGCAGACCAAGGACCTCGCGATTTTCACCGCCGCGTTCCTCCAGCAGTATCTCTACTAAAAACGGCTCTATCTTAGGTTTGCGAAAATTTTTCCGCTTCGACAGAGTCCTTCCTTAGCCCCGCGCCGGTCGACGGTGCGGGGTTTTGTATGGGCCGGATAGTGAGATGCGGGAGCGGAGTTTTTCGGGCCGGATAGTGAGATGCTGATGTTGAAGTTTTGGGGGTTTTGATGATGATGTGCGGGTCCTTAGTTTGGGAAGGATAGGATAATAGGATTCGGGGGCAGGGGTTCTGCGGGTCCGGATAATGATATGCGGACTGGGAGTTCTACGGATGTTAATAATGGGATGTAGGTCCGGAGTTGGGAATGGACCGGATAATGGGATGCGGGGGTGGGGTTTGTACGGGCCCGGATAAGACACTGCGAGTCCGGGATTCTGCAGGTCGGGATAATGGGA